>JBDTZW010000296.1:0-3413 GCA_040004905.1 Acidobacteriota bacterium | reverse complement strand
TGTCCGAGAACATTTGGGCCCAGAATAGCGCTCCGAAGGTGACCGGTAACCAGAGTTCTTTCCATATTTCTGCTGCGAACGCGTTTGTCAGAACAGAGTTCACGTCCATCAGAGATACCAGCGGCAACTATGCCTTTACCGCGATCAAGGATTCCGACTATGACAAGAACGGCAATGTACTCGAGGTACGCGAGTACGACTGGGTTGCGTATTGTTCCGTGCGAACCGGAAGCGGATGTACCGGGAACGCCAGTATTATTCCTTCCGGTGCAGTGTTGAAACGCAAGACAACGAACAGCTATTACTATCCGACTCCTATCTTCACAGATACGACCACCGATAGTTCAAATATATACGCAAATCCATCATCTCCAGCATTAAAGCGCCTTGTAAAATCAAGCGAGGTAAAAGGACGGCAGCGGTACGACGGTTTCTCGCTCGGAATTCTATTATGATGGCGGATCCAGTTCCCCGACTCATGGCAATTTAACTCAAACTCTAACCTGGGACTCGACAAAAGGAGCGGTTTCAAATCCTCTAACAACGAGCAATTCAGTTTCGACTTCTGCGACCTACAATTCCTACGGGATGCCGCTGACGACAACTGATGCAAATGGAATCGTTACACATGTGACGTACGGAAACGTTGCCGGCCCGAGTGGGAATGTGACGGATCTTTACCCGACACAGACTATTTCGGCATACGGAACGGCGATAGCGAGGACTTCGACGGCGGTTTACGATTTCTATACGGGGTTGGTCACTTCGGCGACGGATGTAGATAACGGCATCACAAATGCAACGGTGTACGACGCACTTGGGCGCCCGGTCAAGGCGATTACGGCCTCAGGCGATACCACTTACGAATCGTGGACGACAACTACATATAACGATGTTGACAGGTACCTAGTTGTGAAATCCGATCTTGAAACAAAAGGAGACGGCAAGAAGGTCGCGACGCAGTTTTACGATCAACTAGGACGAGTGCGCCTTTCTAAGACACTTGAAGACCCCGCACAATCTGCAACGGATGAGACTAGCGGCATTAAAGTTGAAACGCGTTATGGCTACAATGATCCGACGCCATCCATATCGGGCGACCCTCAAAATACGTTAGGCACCTACGTGATCACATCCAATCCTTTTCGATCAGCCCATTCTGGAGATGCGACGGGAGAGGAAACGATGGGCTGGACTTTGAGTTACTCTGCAAATACAGGCAGGCACAGCGAAGTCGCCACTTTTTCCGGGGCTGGCTTACCTACGGCCTTTGGCGGGAGCAACACTGCTTCGACTGGAAAGGTCCAGACAGATGCGGACGCTAATGCCAATACCGTCACCGATCAAGCGGGAAAACTACGTCGATCGATCACCAACGCTTTGGGCCAATTGATCCGAGTCGATGAGCCGGATCTAAGCAGCTCGACCGGAGCTCTCGGATCTGTCTCTAGCCCTAATCAGCCTACGGCCTATACCTATGACACACTAAATAATTTGTTGACCGTCACGCAGGCGAGCAGTACGACGACACAATGCGGCGGAGCCTCGACTTGTTTGCAAACTCGAACCTTTACATACAGTAGTCTTTCGCGCCTGCTTACAGCCGCTAATCCAGAGTCAGGGACGATCGGTTACGTTTATGACAACAACGGTAATTTGACCAGCAAGACTGACCCAAGAGGAGTCACGACAGCTTATGTTTACGACGCGCTCAATCGCGTGACCAATCGAAACTATTCAGTGACTGGAAGTCCGTCAAATTATCAGGCTAGTCCGAATGTCACTTACACGTATGGCACCGCAGCTCCCAAAATAGGCAGGTTAACGAAAGTTTCGACCGGAACGGGTGCCGACACATCGGCAACCGAATATACGAGCTTCGACATCTTAGGACGTGTGACGGCTAGCAAGCAGACGACGGACGGCGGTGATCCTGGCGGTTATACGACCGGATATACCTATAACCTTTCCGGGGCTTTGGATGAGGAAACCTACCCGAGCACGCGTGTAGTCAAGAATGTTTTGAATAACGACGGAACTCTTGACCTCGTCGAGGCGACAAAGAACTCGTCTTCGGGCTTCTTCACTTACGCCAATTCGTTTACTTACAACCCAGCCGGAGCCGTGACTTCGATGCAGCTTGGGAATGGCAAATGGGAAAGCACTGTTTTCAATTCTCGATTACAGCCGACGCAGATCGCTTTGGCACCGGTGCCCAATGCGACTGACTTGCAAAAGATACTGAAGCTTGACTACACCTACACCACGACCGGCAATGCCGATAACAACGGCAACGTCCTGACGCAGACGATCAAAGTTCCAACGGTGGGAGCAAACCCAGGATTCTCGGCTCTACAGACTTACACTTACGATTCGCTCAATCGTTTGAAGGATGCGACCGAGACCGAATCGAGCACGCAGACTTGGCGACAGGCATTTATTTACGATCGGTATGGAAACCGAAACTTCGATGAAGCCAACACAACCACGCTGCCGAAGAACTGTGGCACATCTCCGAATTTCGTCGTTTGTTCAGCGGACAAAAAGATCGTCGATCCGGCTGTAAACACTTCAAACAATCGCCTGAACACGAGCGACAACTACGCCTTCGATAACGCGGGAAACACGACAGCCGATGCCAAGGGCCGGACGTTTGTTTACGACGGCGAGAACAAGCAGGTGTCGGTATCGGACGGCACCGGAACCATCGGCCAGTACTGGTACGACGGTGACGGCAAGCGGGTCAAGAAATACGTTCCCTCGACAGGTGAGACAACTGTTTTCGTTTACGATGCCGCAGGCAAAGAGATCGCGGAATACTCGACGATAGTTGCCAATTCAACCGACGCCAAGGTCAGCTATTTGACCAACGATCATCTCGGCAGCCCTCGCATCAACACCGACCAAAACGGCGCCATAATCGCCCGCCACGACTACATGCCCTTCGGCGAAGAGATCGACGGCACCGGCGGTCGAACCGTTGGCCTCAACTACGGCGACGACACAGTCCGCAAACAATTCACCGGCTATGAAAGAGATGTTGAATCTGACCTCGACTTTGCCGAAGCTCGTTACTACAACAAAAATCACGGAAGGTTCACCAGCGTTGACCCGTTAATGGCTAGTGCCAGCGTGGGTAATCCGCAGACGTTGAACAGATATGCTTACGTTGGGAACAACCCGATAAATCTCACTGATCCAAGCGGAATGAGTCCGGCAGACTTTTACAATGAAGATGGTAAGAAAATTGGCACAGACGGGGTAACGGACGGAAGGAATATTCTTGTAACTGATAACGACGAAGCCAAGAAAATTGAAAAGACCAAAGGAAATTATACTGCTACTGTAAACTCCGGTCTGGAACTTCCAAGTTTTGCATTAAGGCAAGAAATCGGTGTTGCGGCAGTCGCGAG
>JBDTZW010000202.1:0-3421 GCA_040004905.1 Acidobacteriota bacterium | reverse complement strand
TACGGCTGATGTCGAGCAGGTCGTCGACAAGGCGAACGAGCTGGCCGACCTGCCGATCCATCATCGTGGTCGCCGAATGCAGATCGCCGCTCTGAGAGCTAGTTAGTCGGATGATCTGGAGTGCGTTTCTTATCGGTGCCAGCGGATTGCGAAGTTCGTGAGCCAGCATCGCCAGGAACTCATTCTTACGGCGGTCGGCGTCGGACAGCCGGGCGGCGACGTTGCGAAGCTCGTTCTCTCGTTCGACCTCTTCGTGAATATCAGTGCATGATCCATACCATCGAACTATCATCCCCGAATCATTCCTGACCGGAAGTGCACGGGTTAGAAACCATCGGTAATTGCCCTCGTGATTCTTTACCCGAAATTCGATGCCATACGGTTCACCTGTCGCAAGCGATTCGGTCCATTTCTCATAAGCCCTTGGCAGGTCGTTGGGATGTATATAAATGTCCCAGCGGGCTTCTTCTATTCGTTCGGGCGAGAGACCAACGTATTCGTACCAGCGCCAGTTGTAATAATCCAGTGTCCCATTGGGTTTCGCCGTCCAAACGATCTGCGGCATCGCGTCGGCGAGTTGGCGCAATCGTTTCTCACTCTCGCGAAGGCCGACCTCCGTCTCTTTTCGGTCGGTGATGTCGCGTGTCGATCCTGCTACCGCCTCTACCGCTCCGCCGAGGCCAAACACAGGAACAAAAATGTACTCGTATTGCCGCTCGCCCTTATGACTCGTGTACGGCGTCTCGTCTTTGACGGGTTTTCCTGTGTCTATGACTTGCTGGATCTGGCTTTGCAACTTCTCTGCCAATTCCGGCGGATAGTCGAGCTCGAAGAAATTCTTTCCTACGGCGTCGGCCGACATTTTTTGGAGCAATGACAGGAGAGCTTGGTTAATGTATGTAAATCTGCCCTCCAGATCGAATGTGTAGATAAAATCCGCGGTGTTTGATAATGCAGTATTAAACAGACGGCGTTCGCGTTCCGATACTGAAACCAAGCGTTCTACGTCCTCTTCAGCCTGCCGGCTCCTCGTGATATCGATAACAACGCCCGGAAGACGGACGGCCCGTCCCTGTTCATCGCGTTCGACCCGGCCCCGACCCATCACCCAGCGAAATCTATTGTCTTCGCCGACGATCCGGTATTCAAGGTCATAGCGATCGCCGTTATCTACAGCTTTTTGAATCGTAGATTCGACAGTGCCTATATCTTCCGGATGGATCGAGCGAAGAAGATTCTCGAGCCGCGTTCCTCCTTCTTCTCCTTCCTTCAAATGGAATATTCGGGCGAGGTTAGGATCCGCAACTACCAGATTGTTAAGTAGATCGAATTCCCACGTTCCGATCTCGCCAAACGCGAGTGTTGACGCAAGTCTGGAATGCATCTCTCGCGTGCGAGCCTCTTCCCTCCGCCTATCGGAGACGTCCCGGAAAACCAGCACACAGCCGACTATCTCTCCTTCTTCACATCGAATCGGGGCCGCACTGTCGTCGA
Source organism: Acidobacteriota bacterium (assembly GCA_040004905.1). Taxonomy (GTDB): domain Bacteria; phylum Acidobacteriota; class Blastocatellia; order Pyrinomonadales; family Pyrinomonadaceae; genus OLB17. Next base: position 1,927 of record JBDTZW010000202.1, on the reverse strand, counting down.
TCGGTAGTTCTCTTCCGTCTTTTGTGAGGAGGACCGTGTGATTCGCAAGGCCGACGATCGACCCATCGCGGAGCGATTTGACGACCGGGTTCTCAACGACGTCCCGCGTTGCTTCATTGACGATCCGAAAAACATCTTCCAACGGCCTGCCGCTCGCCTCAATAGTCGTCCAGCCGGTAAGTGATTCGGCGACCGCATTCATATTTGTGATGCCGCCTTCTGTGTCCGTAGTGATCACTGCGTCACCGATGCTAGCCAGCGTCGTGCGCAGTCGTTCGGCTTGTTCGGCAATGACAAAAGCCGCTTCAGTACGGGCACGCAAGAAACGCCTTAGTAAGACCAGAAACCCGAGAACTGCCGCGATAGCTACCAGCCCCGCCCCTATCTCGGTCACGATCGCTGTCCAGTATGTCTGGATCGAACGCTGGGCCCGCTGATCGAGCAAGCCCCGTTCGCTGTCCTCCATTTTTCCGACAGTCTCGAGCAGCTTATCCATCGCGATCTTGCCCCGGCCATTTCCCATCAAGGGGCGAACGGCCTCCATCCCGCCTGTTCGTCGAGCCTCGACGGCCTCGGTCAAGATCTGCATTCGCTCATTTGCACGCTGGCGAAGTTCAGGTATACGTGCGTGCTGTTCCGGGTTGTCAGCCGTCAACTTTTCGATCTCGCCGATCTGCGCATCGACCGTGTTCAGGCGGGTTGAATACTGCTCGCGGAACTGCTCATCCCCAGTAAGAATGTATCCACGACCCGCGCTTTCAATCTCGGTCGCAATTGATATCACTCGGTCGAGCCCGTTGACGACCTGATAACTATGTTCGACCCAACCTGCATCATTATTTAATTGGGAAGTGTTTATGAACGTGAGGTAACTGTTGACCGCCAGCAGCGTAACGAGGACACAGCCCGCCGTGATCATCCATACAAACGAGGGAGCCCTCATAGCAACCCTCCGTTATACCGAGATCGGCGCACGCCCACGATCCAGATCTTTCGCAAACTTCTCATAGCACAAACATTCGCAGCGCGGATGATCGTCTTCGCTACTTTTCGGTATATACGAACCAGGATTCTTAGTTTGCGTTAGGCCGGTCGATCGTAAAGTTCGCCGACGTCGCAACTCACTGCCAGCAAGACACTTATTAAATACTATGGTGAAATATACACTTTTAACTCGGCATTCTTCAACACCGGATGTGGTCAGGGTCTCGTATATTAGACGCTTCCGAGCCAGTCTCGCAGACCTAAAGCCGCCACTCCGTTAGCTACCTAACATTGCGGCTGGCAGACGAAAATTGGGTGTGCCGTGAGCGTATTTTTGCGGCGGATCGATGCCTCAGGCGTGCGGCGAAGTTTATTGTCGCCGTCGGTCGGTTTTTTGTGTTAGATTTATGCCACCTTTTTCTGCGAGGTTCTTATGCGAATTTCCTTTATCGCGTTTGTTGGTCTTATCGCCGTCGTCCTTAGCTGCTCGCTCGATAAGCTACGCGGCGTAAACTACGACTTTCACGGCATCACCGAGATATCGTACACCGAGGATGCGTCGCGTGCTGACGGGAGTTCGTTTTATGATCGTGACACTTTCCGCAGCTCTGGCGACGTTGAACGAACGCGTAAAGACATCAAAAGCGGGGGCCCCGTCGCCGAGGACACTCATACGCACGGGCACATCGCACCCGAAGAATTCGCTAAGCTCACTGACGCGATCATCAAAAACCACTTCCTATCAAAGCCCGACCTCGTCGGGAAAAAGTCTCGGCGTTATATTACAGTGACGTCGGACAAAGGCACGGTTTCGGTTGACCTCGACAGCGGCATCGACTCCGACACGGCAGCAGTTCTCATCGCGATCTCAGGCGTAAAAGCAACGTTCAGATAACTATTTTCCAATGAACTTCGTCCCGTTCCATTCGAAGTGCCCCAGGTG
>JBDTZW010000017.1:0-35673 GCA_040004905.1 Acidobacteriota bacterium | reverse complement strand
TCGTCGACGAACTTTTAAAGGGCGGCCTGATCGAGGAGGTCTACGGCGAATCGTCCGGCGGCCGTCCGCCGCAGCTCCTTTCTCTCCGTACCGCTCATCCCTTCGCTATTGGCATTGATATTGGCAAGAAAAGGACCGTTGCCGCCACAAGTGATCTTGCGGGCCGTGTACTCGAGCAGGAAGAATTTCCGACGGACCGCGACCTTGGAAAGTCGATGGATCGTATCATCGATTGTGCTCGCCGGTTCATACATAACAGCGGTAATTCGATCGAGGGCATTGGCGTTTCGGTTCCGGGATTGGTCGAGCCCATAATGGGCACCGTTCTGCATATCCCGCACCTTGACTGGCATCGGCCTGATATCACGCAACGTTTGTCTGCGCTGACCGGGCTTCCGGTGCGGGCCGAGAACGATGCAAATGCAGCCGCGCTAGCAGAGCTTTGGTTCGGGCGGCCGGAGATCAGCGAGGTCCGCGATTTTATCACCGTGCTGATCGACAACGGTATCGGAACTGGCATCGTTTTCGACGGTCAGGTCTATCGCGGAAAAGACGGCGTGGCCGGCGAATTTGGCCACATGACGATCGGCGAAGGAGCACCTGTTTCGTGTTCGGCAGGTAGATTCGATTGTTGGGAATCGTTCGCGTCGGAGCGATCTGCACTTGCGAGATTTGCCGTGCTGACCAATAACGGTAAAAATACGACATTTCCCCAACTCATAGACAAGGCGATGGCTGGCGACAAAAATGCCCTGACCGCCTTAAAGCAGACCGCGCGTTACATCGGCATTGGTATTTCGAGCCTTATCCAGGGACTTTCGCCTGAGGTTACGATCATTGCGGGCGCTATTGTGCGGGCATGGCCGCTTATTGCCGATGACGTAAAGGCTGCTGCCGACAGCGCGATCTGCCAGGCATATCCGTCCAGCAATATAATGCCGTCGACACTCGGTCCGTATCCTACATTGATGGGAGCCCTCAGCCTTGTGCTTGCCAACAAATTCGCTTCTATCTCGACTCATTGACCGCTATCCCAATAACTTGTCGGACGGGCCGGACATAAATCGATTTCTTGGTTATTGCGGGTAAGTTTCACGGAGATTTGTGTCTGGCTAATTTCCATCGCAACCTCTTATTGGAACGCCGATCCGACGGGCGGTCAAAATATTTCCTTTTCAATCGACCTACTCGCGGAGACCCATAAAAGAGATACCACCGGTATCTTCAAATGCACTGTGGATCAAAGACAGGTTTACGGGTGCAAAATCCTGAGGGATGAGAATGGGCAAAAAAAGCGGGCCGGACGTGAAGTCGCCCGGTCCGCTTTTTGTCCGGCTTTAGAGCCTCTAGTTAACTAGCGTTTCGAGTAATAGGTCGTCTGGCGCAAGTTCAGATTATAGGTTGAGAAGCCGTTATTGCTTCTAGCCATGGTCGAAACATCACCGTTCAGGTAGATACGGTTGTTGTAGAAGCGGCCGTAGAATGTTTGTCCGCCATTTACCACGAACACCTGGCCGTTATCTCTGATACGCAGCTCGATCCCGTCCGGCGAGCTGAACTTTCCGCGTGCCCAACTCGGCGGAGCGCTCATGGCGCCGTTGCCATTCCAATCACCGTAGTTGTCGTTCCAACCGCCGTTATTGCCGCCATTATTGCCGCCATTGTTGCCGCCGTTCCAGCCGCCGTTGCCGCTGCGGTCGGTCGAATAGTAGGTTGTCTCACGCGAATTAAGATTGAACGTCGAAAAGCCGTTGCCGCTTCGCGAGATCGTCGAGGTGTCCCCGTTCAAATAGATCCGGTTGTTGTAGAAACGGCCGTAGAAAGTTTGTCCGCCGTTAACGACAAAGATCTGGCCGTTGTTTCGCATGCGCAGCTCGATGTTGCCATCGCGTGAATAGAACCTGCCTCGTGCCCAGCTCGGCGGAGCGCTCATCGATCCGTTGCCGTTCCAGTTACCGTAATCGTCGTTGCCGCCGTTCCAGCCGCCATTGCCGCCGTTAAAACCGCCGTTCTGGTTACAATCGCCGGCCCTAGTGCCGTTGATCGAATCGAATCGGCCACTGCGTGTGGCGACCACGATACAGCCGCGATTTGATGAGTTCCACCAGTTCGTGTATGAATAGCTGCCGCTTTTAGTACCCTTGACATAAACGTACCCGCGTTCGCGCAACGCATTTTCGCCGTTCGAGGCACGCGAACCGACAAGATCGGAAACGTCTGTCTGAGCCGCGACGCTAAGCGCCGAGACCACCGCAATTACCAAAATTAAAAATATTTTCTTCACTGACATTCTATTTTCCCTCCGCTCCAATGGGACAAGGTCCCAAATTGTCTAAAAATCTACAAGACTCAAAACCCTAAAGATAAACGATAAGTGTATATAGTTTAACGTGTTATCGCCTCAAAGTCTCCAAAACATCCTTGTACCGTACACCGGCCCGTCCAAAAACCGCCGGCTAATTGACCATTTTGACGCCAAAATCCATCTTTATCGATGCCTTGAATCATTTGCACCTCCCTGACGGGAGCCGTGAAACCCAAGAAAGCGTTTAATCTCATGGGCACTATAATGCGGAATCGCTATTTCGAGAGCTGCGCGACGCTTCAGTCAAAGAACCCGGTGTTGTGCGGTTCGATGTTGCGAGGAGTACCGAGGACCCAAGCGTATTCCAACTTGTGGGAAAGTCTACCGTGACAAAGTCGCGTGCGAAGTTCACGGCGCAAGCGAGCATTTTACCCGATTGGTGGTGAACAGGATCCGACCGCTGGCGCAGCAGCGGAATGCCGTAAGCGCTGCGCCTATTTCCAGCGAATAAAGGACCCGGCTATGGAGACGTTGGCTCAAACCGGCAGCGCCGAATAAAGGTTGAAGGAACTCGGCATTATCCTTCCGGAACCCCCCGAGCCTTTCGGCGCTTATGCGGAGACTGTGGAGTCCGGCGATCTACTTTTTTTGAGCGGCATGCTTCCGACCGAAGGCCGTTCGGCAAAGTTTCTTGGCCGCATCGGCGAGGAGATTGATGTGGAGGCCGGGCGCAAGGCGGCACACCGCTACACTAAACGCTCTTGCGGTTGCGCCGCGACATTTGGGCACGCTCGACAGCGTTGCTCGGATCGTGCTGCTCGGCGTGTTGATCGCGACCTCGGGAGACTTCCGCGACCATCCTAAAGTTGCGGATGCCGCTTCGGACCTGGCGGTTTTTCGCTGACGCATTCCCAACACACTCACCAATTTCATTGCGTTCAGGCCTGCCAGATTTACGTCTACTCCGACGCTCCCTTTGACATCCACTTCGTAAACGCCAAGGGTTATGAGATCACGCCCGCCCAAGGCCATGAAGGCCGTCAAGGAAACCATGGCGACCGAGATGAATTAATGTCAGCCCTTAATTGGATATAAACCAAATGCCTTCGCTCGGAAAACCGGGCGAAGCTTTTCTTTTGCAAAAGATAGGACCGCAGTATATATTGGCAGGAATTCGTCTATTGCTACTGCGGCACGGGCCAGATAAACGAGGGAAGATCATGTTTTGTCCGAACTGCGGTAAAGAAGACCAAACCGACCAGAAATTTTGCCGTTCCTGCGGGTTGAAACTCGACGCAGTGTCGCTGGTCGTCGCGGACCAGTTCCCGTCGGTGGAATATGCGGCTTTTCAGCGACGCAGGCATATGTTCGAGAGATTAGGCCACGGCGCCCTGGCGATCTCTGGGTTAACAGCGTTAATGCTCCTGATATTTGCCGCGGCTCTTTACAAGCTGATCCTGCTCGGGCCGGAGATATTGTTCGGGTCGGCCATCGTCGCCCTTGTTGTTTTTCTGCTTCTGTCGGTGGTTTTGATCGGCTATTCAAGACTCTTTGTGCGGTTTGAGAAGGTCGATCGGCAGCCGGCCCCACTCGACGAATCCATACCAACCCAAACGACAGGCAAGCTTCTCCAAGACAGATTCTTTGAGCCGGTTCCAAGCGTTACGGAACACTCGACCGATCTCTTACCGAGATCTGACAAAAGACACCGCGATTAGGGTCACGTCCCTTGTCCCCATCGATGCCCATTTTTTAACTCTATCTTATCTATAAACACTGACTTTGAGTGACTGATCGGGTTTTTGGGTCGGGAAACGCGGAGTCGAATGGGCAAATTTATTGGTCGATGAGTTACCTTGGTGGCCACGTGGTCCGTAGCGTTCATTTGGTCCACAAGTAAACGGGATCGCCAGAGCAAAGGAATTCCAATGGCAGCCGTCGGATCCGTTCTCGAAACCGCGCCTTCAATATCTCCGATCAGCCGTCGACGGCCGATTCTGAGACTTGCACGATCGCAGCTGAAGGTATTTGGCCGAGTCGTCGCAGGAGCGGGGTGATGGTCAATCCCTGGACAAAAACCGAAAATGCAATAACGCCGAATGTCACAGTAAGTATTTCCTGCCGGTATGGAAGGCTATCCGATATGCTCAAGGCAAGAGCTAATGCGAGTGCTCCGCGAAGGCCGCCCCAAAACAATATGTGCTGCTGCGATCTCGCAATTCTTCGGGAAGACAAGGAAAATAAGAGCGAACAGGGATAGATAGCGACCGCACGGCCGATCATCACGGCAACGATCGCGACGGGGATGAGTGTTCCCGATCTGCCAAAGTCTTGATATGCCAAATTTACGCCGAGTAGGACAAAGATGATCGAGTTGACAACAAAGGCAGCGAAATCCCAAAAATGGCCGATCGACTCTTCGCCTCGGGCAGTTATGAGTTCGAACGCGGTCATGTTTCCCACCAGCAACCCCGCCGTTGTCGCCGCGAGAATGCCTGAGAATTGAAAATGTTCGGCAAGCCAGAAGGAACCGAAAGCAGCTACGGTCGTCATTGCGAGTTCGACAAGATTATCCTCCGTGCGTGCGATTACGAGAAGAGTCAGACCGCCGAAAAGCAAACCGCTGACGATCCCGCCGCCGATCGACATCAGCAGCGTCAGAACCGAGGACCCGATACTCAGCGATTCTCCCAGGCTGAATGCTAGAGCGATGGCGAAGGCAACCGCAGCCGTACCATCGTTAAATAAACTCTCGGCCTCGACAAGGCGACGCAGTCGACCTTCGACCTTCGCCTCTTTGAAGGTGGCGATCACCGAAACGGGATCAGTCGCCGCGATCAAGACGCCGAAGATAATTGCAGCTGGCCATATCCACCCCAACACAAAGTGCATTATTACCGACGTGACGGTCGCCGAAAGCAGAACGCCCAAAGTCGCGTAGGTAAATATAACGGGAAGATCTTTCCGCAGTTCCTTCCAGCGAATATACAGGGCCGCTTCGAAGATAAGCGGCGGGAGAAGAATGTTAAAGAGAAGATCCTTGCTGAATCGAACTTCGAAATTAATATGCAGGAGGGGGATGGCGATACCTGCCACGACCAAGCCGAGCGTGTACGGTATCCTCAGGCGCCTCGCCACGATCGCCACGAGAGCACCGACGAGTATTATAAGTTCGATCTGTTCGATTTTGAGCGAGTCTATCGGGGGCATCGGCTAATGATACATTTGAACCTAGCGCTACCCAAAGAAGGGGCCTGGCTAAGATCGGTTTCGTCGATCACTTCAGCCTGGGCCCGGACGATGTCGCTCATTGTGATTATCCCGAGAAATCTCCGCCCTTCGCCGCGTTCGATCACCGATAATTGGCCCACGTGTGCCTGATTCATCCGCGACACGGCGCGGTTAAGAAGGTGATCAGGATGGATCGAATGGCACCTGTCCGCAATGTTCCGGATGAGGCGCTTTCCGCCTTGATCGGCCGGGTTTCGGCGCAAGCGCATTTCCGTGATCACGCCAACACACTGCTGTTCGCCATTAATGATCGGAATGGTTGTGAACTCGAGGTTCTGAACTATGACTTCGTCTACTGTGAGATCGGCGTCAAGGACCATTGCGTTCGGCTGAAAGGCGTCGCCGACGCGTATCTGATATGGCCGCGTGTAGTAACCGCGCCAAAGTCGCTGCCTTTTACAAAAGAAAAAAGGGCTTCGAATAAGCGGTGCGCTTATGTTTCTATTTTGGTATGTGCAGAAACGATCCTAGAGTTGATCAAATGGGCTCGCCGGTAGAAAAACTTCTGAAAAATAATGGCGTTGAGATCTCGCAAAGCTAAACGCCTAAGCACTCAATTGAGTCACAGGAGGAATCTTTTTCAGGCGGCGATCATTGCCTGGGCCGACTTGATGCCGTAGTCGGCGGCGGTGCGGGCCAACGATTTCTTAAGTTGCGTTCGGGCCCGGTTCAATCGTGACATTACGGTACCCATCGGGATATCCAGGATCTGGGCGACCTCTTTGTAGTCAAATTCGCGGACATCGGCCAGCAGGACCACCGACCGGTAATGCTCGGGCAACTTGTCGAGGGCCGCGATGATTTCCGTGTCGGTCAGATTTTCGGGAACGGACGGAGCGTGGACCGAATTTGCAAAGACCAGCTCGTCAGCTTCTTGGAAATACTTGGCCTGGGTGTACTTCTTCCTCCGATGATGATCGAACTTGTTGAACAGGATCTTGTAGAGCCAGGCACGGCAATTGGTACCAAGCTCGTAGTGGTCGAACGATTTCCACGCCTGCATAAACGTCTCCTGCACGAGATCGTCGGCCTCGGTCGTGTCACGCGTTAAACGCAACGCGGTTCGGTAAAGGTTGTTAATATGCTGCATCGCTTCCACCTCAAATATCTCTGGTGTGATCCCGGTCATTTTTCCTAATCTCCTCCGTTTTTATCCTGAAAATTACTGCCCACACACATTTGTCGGGCGAGAAACGAAATCCTTACAAATATTTTTATTTTTTTTTGGAGGAGGTAATTCCAGGGGCTTGGAATAAATTTAGAGGAATTACCGATAAAGAAGATGTATCAGCTTATGTCTGATCGCTAATGGAGGGCTCGCAAATTGACAAACCTAACGAAAAACAGGGGCGGTGCTCGAAAACCGGTATCGCTATTCCTTCACACACGCCAGAGTGCCATGTTCGATGTTGAGCCTTACGACCGCCATCATCCGCAAACCCTCGCCAAGGCAGGCGACAACCGGCGATTGAAAGGCTTTCTAAAGAGGGCCGTGGAAAAAGACTTCGCACCCGAATCTTTGATCCACGCGATCAAAATTGGCATCAGGAGATGATATGATGCAGTCCGACGCGCTACCATTCCTTATTTCGAACTCAGATATGCAGCCGAACGATGCTTCGAGCGAAGCGGCCAATACGATCGATATTGATCCGACCGTTTGGGTGGACGACCACGGCGACTACCTGTTTCGATACGCTGTTGTTCGCCTGCGGGATGAGGCTCAGGCCGAGGATGCCGTCCAGGAAACTCTGCTCGCCGCGATACAAACGCTTGGCTCGTACGGCGGCAAATCAACCGAGCGAACGTGGCTGACCGGAATCCTTAAACACAAGATAATCGACCACTATCGAAAATCGAGCCGCGAAGTTCCCCTGAACCCATCCGAGACAGACCTCTCGGAATTCGATCCGCTTTTCGAGCGCCAGGATGATTTCAAGGACCACTGGAGCGATACGCTCAGCCCGCGGATCTGGAACCGCCCGCCGGACGAGGCTCTGCAGGAGAACGAATTCTTCGGCGTGCTTCAGAGTTGCCTCACAAAACTGCCCGAACGCGTTGCGAATGTATTCAGCCTTCGTGAAATGAACGGCCTCGAGGCAGGCGAGATCTGCGAGATCCTGGCGCTTTCGGCAAACAATTTTTGGGTGATGATGCACCGTGCGCGAATGTCTCTGCGAAGATGTATCGAGATCAATTGGTTCATGAAAGCTAAATAAATAGGCGATGGAGCGAACGACTATTAAGCCAAAATTGATCGGGGCGAGAAACCTCTGGATATTGCGGCACCTGCCGCCGTGCAAAGAGATCGTTCAGATCGTTTCGGCATCGCTCGACGGCCGTCTAACGCTTCGTGAACGTTTGATCATGCGGCTTCACCTTATGGCCTGCCGTCCCTGCGTCAGATATATGCGGCAGTCAGAATTCCTAAGCGAAGCAACCCACCATCTCGAAGACAAATTAAAAGAAGAGGTCTTCACCGGACACCTTACAGATGAGTCCCGGCAAAGGATCAAGGAAGTCTTGCGAACCTCGGCGATTTGATCGTTAGGAATAAACCAGCCTCCACTTGGCATTTACCTGTAGGAAAAATTAAGTGCGCACGCACTTTGAAATGGTAGCCGGTTATGGGGGAGACATTTTTCGAAAAGCTCAAATGGGCGTTCATTTTTTGGCTGGCACGCCGGCTTCCCGATTGCAAAACGATCACGCCGAAATTAGGTGAATCTCTCGACCGCAAACAGTCGCGTCGGGCACGGATAACAATCAAACTGCATCTTTTGACCTGCGAATACTGCAGACGATATTTGAAGCAGATCGCCTTTCTAAAGGAAGCGACACACTCCCATGGAGAAAGAGCCCCGGCGATTGATGCATTCTCGTCACTTGCGCTTAGCGACGAATCAAAGGCCCGAATGAAACAAGCAATGAGCGCGGCGGCCGGCCGCACCTCATAGATGGGATCGATGTATATGTTGGATACGGCGTACTATGCTTTCCGGATGTCGCTGGAGAGGAGCGGTTCCTTAATTCAAACTTGCCTGGCAGCGCTTCAGAATTATTTGAAAAGGCTGCAGTTTTTAGATTCGCCGAGGCTGAACATTTTTTTCCCGTGGCATGGCCAGAAACCGGAAAATTGGCCGGACGAAACCAATGACTTCCTGACGGTCGGCATACCGGCGTTACAACGCTTGCGGAAAGAGGATTGGCCGATCGGGTCATTCCTGCACAGGACATGTCGACGCGCAGATGATGAAAACCTATAGTCATATCCGGCGAAAGGCCCTTGACGACGCTGCAGCCGCGCTGGAGCCTCCCATCTCAAAAGGGGCAAGCTCGTATTTCCCGGCCTCGCCCGAAGATCCGCCGGTCAGCTAATGGAGCGAAGTGAAAGAAGTTATGTCACAATCCACGTCACAAATAAGTTACGGGCACCAAATCGGCGCCCGTAATTTGTTGATTCTAATGGCTCCGCAGGTAAGACTCGAACTTACAACCCTTCGGTTAACAGCCGAATGCTCTGCCATTGAGCTACTGCGGAATATCGCCTTTTCGGCGAACTTAAAGAGTAGGAATTTCGGTCGTCCTTGTCAAGTTTATCGCCGGAATCTTCACATTCGGGCGAAACTTAGCTAAAATCGGCAAACGATGGCAAAGGCGGAACTCAAAACAAAGGCAAACGACGGCAGCGTAAGCGATTTTCTTGATTCCATCGCGGACGAGCGAAAACGCGAAGACAGCTATCGTTTGTTGGAGATCTTTGGCAAAGCGACCGGCTCGGAACCCAAAATGTGGGGGCGGGCAATAATCGGCTTCGGCGAGCGGCGGCTAAAGTATGACTCCGGCCGGGAACTCGATTGGATGATTGTCGGGTTTTCTCCGCGAAAGGCTAATCTCACCTTATATGGACTGTTAGGATCGCTCGAGCAAGATGGTTTGCTCGAAAAGATCGGGAAATGCTCGACCGGCAAGGGATGTCTGTATTTCAAAACTCTCGCGGATGTCGATGAAAGCGTCCTCGAAAAGCTGATCAAACGGTCGGTAGTAAAAGCTAAGAAAGGGTAACACGCCCAATTCTGACAAACGCGATCATTCACGTATAATCGTTCCTTTATAAACAAGAGGAGCGATTTTCTTTTGGATCACGAACTCATTCTTATTCTCGATTTTGGGTCGCAGTACACGCAGTTGATCGCACGTAAGGTGCGGGAGCAGGGCGTTTATTGTGAGATACATCCGTTCCATCTTTCGGCGGAGACGATCGCGGCAAAGAGGCCCAAGGGCGTGATCCTATCGGGCGGGCCGTCGAGTGTGACGGACGAGGACGCTCCGCGGGTCGAGGCCGGCTTCTACGACAAAGTCGGAGCGCCGATACTGGGGATCTGTTACGGAATGCAGCTCGTCGCGCTCGATCTGGGCGGTGCGATCGAGCCGGCGGCGAGACGCGAGTATGGACACGCTCATGTGAAGGTGCTGAGCGGAAAAACCGCATTGTTTGAAGGTATGCCGTTCGAATTGGACGTGTGGATGAGTCATGGCGATCACATGACGAAAATGCCGGACGGTTTTCAGCCTGTCGCCATGAGCGGCGAGGTCGCGACGGCCATTGAAAATCCCGACCGCCGAATATATTGCGTGCAGTTTCACCCCGAGGTTTCGCACACGCTCCAGGGGAAAGAGATACTTCGCAATTTTCTGTTCAAAATCTGCGGGTGCAAAGGCGACTGGACGTCGGCACAGTTTATTTCGGAAGAGATCGAGCGCATACGCGCGACAATCGGGCCCGACAACAACGTTGTTTGCGGGCTGTCGGGCGGCGTCGATTCCACAGTCGCCGCGGTTCTAGTTCAGGAAGCGATCGGCGAACGGCAGACGTGCATTTTCGTCAACAATGGACTGCTTCGCGCAAATGAATTCGAAGAGACGCTCAGGTTGTATGAACAGAGCCTTCACCTGAACGTGATCGGTGTCGACGCTTCGCAGAAATTCTATTCGGTGCTGAAAGATGTCGTCGATCCTGAAAAAAAGAGAAAAGCCATCGGGGCGAAATTCATTGATGTTTTTGACGCCGAGGCTACAAAGATCGGAGGTGTGAAATGGCTCGTGCAGGGCACGCTGTACCCGGACGTGATCGAATCGGTCAGTTTGCGCGGATCGTCCGTTACGATTAAATCGCATCATAATGTAGGCGGACTGCCCGAGAAGATGAATCTGAAATTGATCGAACCGCTCCGGGAATTATTCAAGGACGAAGTGAGGCTGATCGGTAAGGATCTGGGCATTCCGGATGAGATATTGCAGCGTCATCCATTTCCAGGCCCCGGACTCGGGGTGCGAATTTTGGGCGACATCACGCCGGACAAGGTCGAGCTGCTGCAGCGGGCGGACAAGATTTTTATTGAGGAGCTGAAGAATTTCGAGTTGTATAAGGAGGTCTGGCAAGCCTTTGCCGTGTTGCTGCCGATACAGTCGGTCGGCGTAATGGGCGATTTTCGCACCTACGAGAAAACCGTCGCGTTGCGGGCAATAACCTCCACTGACGGCATGACCGCGGACTGGGCCCGCCTTCCGCACGATTTCCTGGCTAAGGTTTCGTCGCGGATAACATCCGAGGTCCGTGGGGTAAATCGCGTTGTCTACGACATCTCGTCCAAACCGCCGAGCACGATCGAGTGGGAGTGAATTTAGCCGTTAATACTCCATCCTCCGCTACCACTTCTAAACGCTAGGACAATCAACAGTGCGAAAGCCAATGGAAGGAGATTTAAGACAATTCCAGCAATTTGAAACCCTTTCGTCTTGTTCGGAGTAAGGAGGCCGAATATAGCAAGGAGAAGACCGAGAATCGGAACGCCAAAGAGCAGAAAACCTACCATCGGACCTCGAGCCATAGGTATGATAGCGATCGGATTGATCAGACCGATTATTGAGGAGGCAACGCCAAGGGTAGATTCACTCTTTTCCATGCAGTCATGAGTTTAACCGAAAAACGCGAAACTTCACTACGGTTTTCTAGGGCCAATTTTTTGTATCTTGAAACAGGTAATCATTTTTTGTCGTAAAATAAAAAACCTTCGAAAGGCAATAATATGCAACAAATCCGACGCTTATTTCTATCCCTCTCGGTAATAGTTCTGCTTTTGAGCGTTTCAGCCTTTGCTCAAAAAGGAAGTCTTAAGATCGACTATACGGTCACGCTATCTGATACGGCGACGCAAGAGTTTCATGTGTCAACGGATATCGAGAATATTAACCAGCCACGGCTTGACCTGTCGCTGCCGACTTGGGCTCCGGGGTGGTATACGGTCGAGAACTATTTCAAGAACGTTTCCAAATTCAGGATAACCGATGCGAGTGGAAAGGTTTTACTGCATACGATGTCGCGGAAGCAGACGTGGAACGTCGACACGACAGGCTTAAAGGAGATAAAGGTCGACTATGACTATCGCGCGACCGTTCTCGGGTTAAATCAGGCGAAGATCGCAAAGGATTTCGCTTTTTTTACTGGCATTGAGCTGTTCCTACAGGCGGAAGGGCACCGTAACGAATCGAGCACCGTGCATTTTGCCATTCCGGCTGGTTGGAAGCTTGTAACCGCTCTCCGTGAAACGAGCGATCCTATGGTCTTCACGGCCGAGAATTACGATGCTCTGGTGGACGCTCCGACGGAGATGGGAAATTTTGACGTAACAAAATTTGAAGTCGAGGGAAAGGAGCATTATTTGGTGACGAATCCGGCAGGTTCGTTCAGCCAGGAAAAGGCAGACAAATTCGTTCAGATGCTGGCGAAGGTCGCACAGGCTGACAGTGCGATGTTCGGCGGGCTGCCGTACGAAAAATATTGCTACTTCTACTTCTTCTCGCCCGCTGAATCGAATGCGAGTGGAGCTCTGGAACATCTGAACGCCTTCGTTTCATTCGCTCCTCCGGGAAATTTCGCGACTCCGGAGATGATAATAGGCACAGCCTCGCACGAATATTTTCATCTCTGGAACGTTAAACGCATTCGCCCCGCAGAAATGTGGCCGTATGACTATTCTCGTGAGAATGAAACGCCGCTGTTGTGGGTTTCGGAAGGATTCACGAATTATTACGGCAACGTGGCAAGATATCGTGCCGGTTTGACGACGCCGGAAATATTCCTGCAAAGTGCCGCCGATGCCGCAAGCGGTGTCGAAAATACCGAAGCGAGAAATTATATTTCTCCGGCAGAATCGTCGGTCTCGACGTGGGCGGGCTACGACACGCCTGTTGCCTTTGGAATTTCGTATTACACGCAGGGCCAGAATCTCGGCGCGCTGCTCGATCTATCGATCAGAAATGATACGGACGGCAAATTTAGTCTGGACGACGTGATGCGGACACTGTTTAACGATCGTTATAAAAAAGGCCAGGGCTTTACGACTGGCGACATGATCGCGATCGTCAACCGCCTTACCAAAAAGGACTATCACGATTTTTACAACAAGTACGTTTTCGGCACCGAAGTACCCGAGTACGACCGGATATTTGGCTACGCGGGATACAAGATTGAGAAAAAGACGCAGCAGACACCGGAATTCGGCTTTGGGATTCGCAACCGCAACGGTGGGCTGATGGTCAATTCCATCGATCCGGGAGGCTCGGCTGCTTTGGCGGGACTCAAGGTTGGCGATGTGATCACCAAGATCAATGGTCAGATACCGGCAAGGGCTGCATTCGGAACGTTTGCCGGAAAAACGATCGACCTGGTGGTAACGCGAGACGGTACCGAGTCGCAGATCCAGATGAAGGTAGGATCACGGGATCTCTCGGCCTACAGCCTCGCTGATGCCGGAAATCTGTCCGATCAGCAAAAGCGAATTCGCGGAGGCTGGCTGAAACGTTGAACCAGATCTAATTGGCGACACGGCCCTCGATATCGTGGGCCGTTTTTTGTTGGGTCCGAGCAAAAAAAAAGATCTCCATATGACCTCTAATTACCTAATGTCCTGAGTTCTTTAGCCGATAAGAAATCAGAGCGGAAAGTGTTCTTCGCCCGCAAAAACAAGAAAGATCGCCCCCCAGCCTACCCGCGATCCACCTATATTCTCATTTAAGCTATTGTGCCTGGCGGCTTTAGCCTCGAAGATTACGACCGTACCCCAACAATGTCGGAAACCACATATATTCAACAATTGACGCCAACGGAGCGCATGCGAACCGCAGATTTTTTTGACGAACATCAACGAGCGGTCTCTCGCAGCACAAGCCGATTCTTCGCCGTACTACTTCCTATCCAATGGCTTGCCGGCATCGCAGCGGCTTACGTACTCTCGCCGCTAACCTGGCACGGGGAAAACAGCAGTGTAAATCCGCATCTGTGGTTCGCGATCTTTGTAGGCGGAGCGGTCACCTCGTTTCCGCTTTTCCTGACGATCACTCACCCGGAGAGTTCGATCACGCGCCATGTTGTTGCCGTCGGCCAAATGTTGATGTCGGCTGTACTGATACATGTAACCGGCGGCCGCATCGAGACCCACTTTCACATTTTCGGATCGCTTGCGTTTCTAGCCTTCTATCGTGATTGGCGGGTGATCATAACCGCGACAATTGTTACTGCGGGAGATCATTTCTTTCGCGGCTACTTCTACCCATACTCTATTTACGGAGTCCTGACAGTCGACCCGTGGCGGTGGTTCGAACACGCAGGGTGGGTTGTTTTTACCGACATTTTCCTGATCGCCGCTTGCAAGCGTAATATCAAGGAGATGTGGGAAATTGCCAGAAGAACTGCCATTTGTATTGGAAACGAAGAGCGGTACCGGGCAGTAGTCGAGCAAACAACCGACGGGATCGTCCTGATCGAACCGGAGAACTTGCATGTAATCGAATGTAACGAGGCATTTAGCCGTTTGATCGCTTGTGGGAGTGTAGAGGAAGCAAAGACTTTGACCGGATACGATTTCAGCACTGCCGGTCGTGAAGAGCTCTTAGAGCTCTCCAAAGCATTGCGGGAACAAAAAACCACAATAACGCGCGAAAGAATATATCGACGGTGTGACGGTTCGCTGGTAGAAGTAGAGGTCAGCGCCAACCTCATTTCCTACAATGAAAGTAACGCATTTTGCCTAAGCGTTAAGGACATCACCGATCGCAAAAAAGCCGAGGCCGAAATAAACCGTCTGGCTCTGGTCGCACAAAAAACGCAGAATGCGGTGGTTATAACGGACCCCGAGGGATATGTACAATGGGTCAACGACGGTTTCACCCGCATCACCGGTTTTGAAAAGAGCGATATCGTAGGCTTGAAGCCGGGCAAACTTCTTCAGGGAAAGGACACAGACCCTGAAACTAAGGCGGCCATTCGCGAAGCGGTGGAGGCTCGGAAACCCTTTGATGGTGAGATCTATAACTACGGAAAAGATGGACGTGGGTATTGGCTGTCCATTTCAATAATGCCGATTAGGGATGAGCAGGGCACACTCCAGGGCTTTATTGCCGTCGAAGCAGAGATCAGTGAGCGCAAAGCGATGGAAGAGAAGGTCCGTCACGCCTACGATGACCTGGAGTTGAAAATCACCGAACGTACTTCCGAACTGGTTCAGGCAAATGAATTCATGCAGATAGAGATCAGCGAACGCAGGCGAGCAGAAGCCGAAGCGGGTGAGACTCGCGAATTCTTGCGTTCGGTTATCGACAATGTACCATACCCGATCTTTGTCAAAGACATTGAAGGAAAATATGTTCTTGGAAATCAGGCGCTGGCTGACGTTCGTGGGACGACCGTCGAGAATTTGATTGGAAAAAGCCGCCTGGATTTCGGGGGCGATCCCGACGCAAATCAGGCATTTACGGATGAAGATATCGAGCTTTTGGATAATCTCGAAAGCATATTGATTCCACAAGAAATGAATAGGGATTCGGACGGAAAACTGCGTTGGTACCAAACGGCTAAGCGATCGATAACCCTAGGCAAGAACGAGACCAGATTTCTGATAGGCGTCGCCACCGATATCACGGAGCGCAGGCTGGCCGAAATAGAATTGAGCGAAGCACGGCAATTCTTAACTGCGGTTATAGACAATGTTCCGAACCTGATCTTCGTCAAGGACATCACGGGAAATTTTGTACTTGCGAACAAAGCGATCGCCGATGTTTTTGGAATAACTCCCGAAGAATTGATTGGTAAGACCGACGCCGATTTTAGCCATAATCAAGCCGAAGCGAAAAAATTCACCGAAGAAGATATAAAATTGCTGCAAGATATGGAAGAGAGGTTTATTCCCGAAGAGGAGCACACCGACACCGACGGGAATGTTCATTGGTTTCAAACGGTCAAAAAGCCCGTAATTTTAGGGGACAACGGTGCTAGGTTTTTGATCGGAGTCGCTACGGACTTTACGGAGCGAAAAATCATGGAGAGCCAAATGCGGCATTCGCAAAAAATGGAATCGATAGGACAGCTTGCTGCGGGGATCGCCCACGAGATCAATACGCCGACCCAGTATGTCGGTGACAACACAAGGTTCGCGAGCGACGCATTCAAGGACATTAGTCTGGTCCTGAGTTCTTACGGCGAACTTCTTCGATCGGCCGAAACGGGCGAAATAAAGCCGGAACTGCTCTCTGAGGTCAAGAAACAGCTGGACGATGCCGATCTTGAATACCTTATGACAGAAGTGCCGAATGCGTTGCAGCAATCGCTGGACGGAGTTTCGCGGATAGCGAAGATCGTACAGTCGATGAAAGATTTTGCCCACCCCGGAACTCTCGTTAAGCAAACTATCGACCTTAACCGTGCGATCGAAAGCACCGTGACGGTAGCGGCAAATGAATGGAAATACGTCGCCGATCTCGAAACCAATTTTGACCCGACCCTGCCTTTGGTTCCATGTTATCTGGGCGAATTTAATCAGGTCGTTCTTAACATGATCGTCAATGCGGCCCACGCGATCGGAGATGTCGTCGGTGACGGAGGCCAGGGCAAGGGCAAGATCACGATCACTACGAAAAAAGTCAGCGATGACTGGGCCGAGGTCCGAATCGGTGATACTGGAAACGGAATTCCAGCCGAGATCCGGGGGCGCGTCTTTGACCCATTTTTTACTACTAAGGAGGTAGGAAAAGGAACCGGACAGGGCTTAGCTATTTCACACACGGTTGTTGTCGACAAACACGGCGGCCAATTGAGTATTGAGAGTGAAGAGAAGTGTGGAACAACCTTTATTATTCGCTTGCCCCTTAATAATTTCGAAGAATCAGATAAGGAAGGCTGTAGCAATGATTAATATACTCTTTGTAGACGATGAACCAAATATCCTGGAAGGTTTGCAGCGGACGCTCCGGTCATTGCGCCACGAATGGGAAATGTCCTTCGCCGGAAGCGGTGCCCAAGGCCTCGCCTTGCTCGAAGAAAAGAGCATTGATGTCGTTGTGTCAGACATGAAAATGCCAGGAATGGACGGTTCGCAGTTTCTTAACGCGGTAATGGAAAAATACCCTCATATAGTCAGGATCATTCTGTCGGGTTACTCCGAAAAAGAAATGATACTGAAGTCTGTTGGGATCGCTCACCAATATCTCTCGAAACCATGCGACGCCGAGATACTAAAGGCAACCGTCCTTCGAGTGTGTGCCTTGCGCAACTTGCTTACGGATGAAAATCTGCGTCGGCTTGTTTCGCAGCTTCCGAACGTTCCGAGCCTTCCTCTTCTCTACACGGAGTTGGTCGATGAGCTGGCCAAGAACGATCCATCAACAAAAAAGGTTGGCGAGATCGTAAAGAAGGACATCGGTATGACCGTCAAGATCCTGCAGATAGTAAATTCGGCCTTTTTTGGACTTAGGAGGCGCATTTCAGATTCAAAAGAGGCGGTCGAGTTTTTGGGGCTCGATACCATCGCGTCGCTAACACTAAGTTTGGGTGTCATTTCGCAATTCGAGGCTCATTTACCGAAAGGATTGTTTGCAACGATATGGAATCATAGCGTCGCAGTCGGGGCTCTGGCGGCCAAAATCGCGGGAGCGGAGAGTCGTGAAGTCGTGAGCGATGCCTTTACGGCCGGACTGCTTCATGACATCGGCCGAGTAGTCCTGGCAATTAACCTGCCAAAGAAATTTGAATCGGTTAAGGAGATAGCAATTCGCGACGGAGTGTCGCGGGTCGAAGCTGAAAGGAGAGTCTTTGGTGCTACGCATTCTGAGGTCGGCGGGTATCTGCTCGGTTTGTGGGGCTTGCCAAGCACGGTGGTGCAGGCCGTTGCATTTCATGACACGCCCGGTGATTCGAATAGCGAGGGCTTCGACGCGATAACGGCGGTCCACGCGGCCAATGTTATTCAAGGCTCGATCGACAGTGGAGAGGGCCAGGAGCTTGGAGTCGATTTCGACATGGAGTATCTCGGGAAATTAGGATTGCTTGACAAGATACCGGTATGGCGGGAGAGCTGCTCCGCCATGAATGCGTCGGTATAAGGGTAGGTAGATATTTTGGAAGGATGAATCAAAATGAATAACAAAATACTTTGTGTTGACGATGAACCGAACGTATTACAGGGCTACAAACGGACGCTTCGGAAAGACTACGATATCCATATCGCAGAGGGCGGCGAGCAAGGACTTGCGATGATCGCAAACGATGGGCCTTTTGCGGTAATTGTATCCGATATGCGTATGCCGGGAATGGACGGCATCCAGTTCCTGACCCGCGTGATGGACGTTGCTCCAGAGAGTGTAAGAATAATGCTGACCGGCAATGCTGATCAGCAGACAGCGATGGACGCCGTCAATGAAGGGAACATCTTTCGTTTCCTTACAAAACCATGTTCGCCTGAGGCGTTGGCTCGAACACTGGACGCGGGCTTGCAGCAATACCGGTTGATCACTGCTGAAAAACATCTCCTGGAAGAGACGCTCAATAAGAGTCTCGAGGTTTTAGTAGATATCCTGGCGATCGTTAATCCGACCGCCTTTAGCCGGGCGACACGGGTCAAGAAGCTCGCGCGGCAGATCGCTGATCAGCTAAATATCGAAAGTCCATGGGAGATCGAGGCAGCCGGAATGCTCTCGCAGGTTGGCTGTGTCACGGTACCCGAGGAAATACTGCAAAAGGTTTCAAACGGGGCGCCGCTCTCGGACAAGGAAACGGGGCTTTATCACCAGTTCCCGCATGTCGGGCACGATCTTATCGGTCGGATACCGCGCATGGAACGCGTTGCTGAGATCATCTCGAACCAGAATCGCCGCATCAACGACGAAACGGTCTCGGGAGCGGACCGAGGCTCGATAGACGTTGCAACATACGGTGCGCGGATCTTAAAAGTAGTTCTCGATTTTGACAAGCTGATCGCTTCGCGAAATTCTCCCAGGGCAGCCCTTGTCGAGCTTTCTGAGCGCGTCGGCTGGTACGATCCGTTTGTTCTGGACGTTCTGAAAAAGATCACGGATGTTGAGATCGACGAATACGAAAGCGTGGAAATGCCGGTCGCAGATCTCAAGCCGGGAATGGTCCTGGATGATCCGCTTCTATCGACACGCGGATCGATGCTGCTGTCAGCAGGCCAGGAGGTAACGATGTCGCTTATTCTTCGCCTGATGAATTTGGCGGACGCCGGAATAATAAACGGCACGGTCAGCGTCAACGTGCCGATAACACAGGCACAGATTTCGGCATGATGGCGGGGCGGACAAAATTCTTAGTATTTATTACCTTCGTGTGGGCGCTGCTCGTCGGTGCGGGATCTGTCTGGATGACGGATTACTCGTCTCGGCCAGGCCAAGCCGCTATATCTCCGCGTCAGCTTCCTGCAAGTATCTCGGGCATGAAACTGGGTCGCCCGATCCTACTGCTTTTTCTTCATCCGCAGTGTTCGTGTGGCCGGGCGACACTTTCTGAACTCGCACGAATTGATTCGGACACCCACGATCTGGTCGATATTCGCGTCTTTTTCTATCAGCCGGCGGACCAGTCGCATGAATGGGTTGAAACGGACGTCTGGCGACAAGCTTCGGACATCTCCGACAACGTTATGGTCTCGACGATCGCGGAAAATGGATTGAGGGAATTCGGCACGCTCACATCCGGCCAGGTATTACTCTATGACGCAAGAGGGGATCTGGTGTTCAGCGGCGGCATCACGCCCGGACGCGGGCATGAAGGCGACAATGACGGTGAGGAAAGCATCAAAAGCTTCTTAAAAAGCGGAAGGACCGACATGCCGGAAACGCTCGTGTACGGCTGCAGCTTGTATACGGCGGACTAGCTTTCTTTGCTATCGCGCATCAAAGATCTCGCGGACTTTGACTTCGAGCTCGGTCGGTGAATACGGTTTACCGAGGAAGTAGAATTTCTTCTTAGCACCGGCAACCACGGGCATGGAGTCGACAATATTTCCCGAGATCACTAAAACAGAAATTTCAGGATGCAGGTCCGAGAGCCGTTCGGCTACCTCGCGACCATTTAACTGGGGCATCGAAAAATCCGTGAGCAAAAGATCGATCGGTTTGTCATACGAGCGAGCGATCTCGAGCGCCATCATTCCGCTGCTCGCCTCGAAGACTTCGTATCCGGCCATTCGTAGTATCTCGGCTGTTAGCCGGCGCACCGCATCTTCGTCGTCGACAAGGAGGATCGTCTCGTTTCGAACCGAGGCTTCTTTTTCGGCGATGGTTTCCGGCTCAGATCTTTCCACTTCCTGGTCTATCCTCGGAAATTGGATCCTGAACGTGGTGCCCGCATCGATAACGCTTTCGACCCAAATAAAGCCGCCCATTTGCTTGATTATTCCGTAAACCATGGCGAGCCCCAAACCAGCACCTTTGTCCGAGCCCTTTGTTGAAAAAAATGGTTCAAAAATATGCTCGACGGTTTTCGCATCCATACCGACCCCGTTATCGGATACTGCTATCTCTACATAAGAGCCGCCCGCCTGGGGTTTGTTGGAGTCGCCCTTAGCAAAGATCAGATTTGCCGTTTCTATCCTTAGCCGGCCGCCTTCAGGCATTGCATCTTTGGCGTTCAAGGCAAGGCTGGACAAGATCTGAACGACCTGAGCGCGATCGACAAAACAAACCCCGAGGTCCTGGTCGAGCTTGGTCGTCAATTGGATCTCGGTCCCTAGAACGGTCGGAAGTTGTATCGACAGCTCCTCGATTGTCTTATTCAACGTGACAGGGGCAGGTGTCATCGGCTGTTTACGTCCGAATGCGAGCAACTGGCGAATAATGCGGGCGGCGTTATTCGAGACCTCTTTGATCTCGCTCACGCGCTTCGCAACCGGGCTGTCCGGTGGAAGCTGCATGTTCAATATGTCGATGTGCAAAAGTATTACCGCCAAAAAATTATTAAAGTCGTGCGCAACTCCGCCCGCAAGCCGACCCAACGCTTCGATCTTCTGCGCCTGCAAATGATGGCGTTCAGACTCGAGTAAAGCAAGCTCCGCCCGTTTTCGCCCGGTCGCGTCATTGATAAAGATAAGAAATAGTCCATCGGACAGCTTATTCGACAAAATTTCTGCCCAGGCTGTAGTTCCGCCAGCGAGAAAGAACTCCCAGTCGCCGCAATTTACCTGACCGTCGGCTAGCCGCTCAGTCAGATTCGCCGACGGACGGGGCTCCTTCGCTCGAATGAATTTCGTGATCTTATTGGCTGTAAGATCGGCCACCTGGCATCCGAGAAATACCTGGAGCGCGGAGTTTGCGTAAAGGCAGTTAAGATCAGCGTCGATGAGAGCAGCCGGCAGCAACATGGTGTCGAGAAGTTGGACGAGTTCGTTTTCTGTTTCGCTGCTCATTTTACGAGGTGATGGCCTCGGAATTTGGGGTAACCGACAAATTTTGACGGTCGGCGCTGGCTGATCAATGTCAGCATGATACGCCTAAGTCTCCTTCATTCGAAATACATACGCCAGAATCTCAGCCACAGCTCCAAAAAATTCGACAGGAATTATCTGATTCGGCTCAACCGTTCGGAACAGAGCACGAGCTAACGGAGGATTTTCGATCAATGGAATATCATTCTCGGCTGCCATTTCGCGAATCTTTGCGGCAATATTGTCGGCTCCTTTCGCTACGACAACGGGTGCTGCGTCCTTCAGCCGGTCGTAACGCAAAGCTACGGCAAAGTGGGTCGGATTCGTTATCACAACAGACGCCGACGGAACTTCGGCAAGTGAGCGTTTTTGGACCAAAGCCCGGGCTGCACGACGCCGCTGGCCTTTTACAGTTGGATCGCCCTCCTGCTGTTTGTACTCATCGCGTACCTCTTGCTTGCTCATCCGCAGCGATTTCTCGTGTTTGTACCACGCGTAGCCATAGTCGGCCGCGGCAAGGACAAGCAGCGCTGTACCGCAGCGAAACGCAAGCGAGAAAAGGGCGTCGCCAAGTTTGAGCATGATGGTCGGCATCGACGCATGGATAAAGCTTGGTGCGGATTCAAAGACCGGGATTAGAACGCCGTAAGCAACTGCGACTATCACAGCCAGCTTGATCAGCGATTTGCTTAGATTGACGATCGAATCCAGACCGACGATGCGTTTTATGTTTTTCGCGGGATTGAATTTGTCGGGTTTTGGTTTCAACGGATCTGCCGAGAACGAAATGCCGCCCTGGGCAAAATTTCCCGCGATCACGGCGACAAATCCGACGAGCACAACGGGCAGGGCGAGCAAAGCCCATTGCTTTCCTGCCTCGCCGAACATTGTGTGGAGATCAGCATCGGTTAAGGCCTTGATGTTCGCGATCGTCGTCGCTGTGTTCTGAACATACGACCCGAGTCGCATGAGAATATCGCTGCTTATCATTTTCAATGTGATAAGAGCTCCGAGAAATGAGAGGGCGGCAGGGAGTTCGGCTCCTCGAGCAAACTGGCCTTTCTTCCGCGCATCTTCGCGACGTTTGGGGGTCGCCTTTTCTTTGCGTTCAGCTGACACTCTACATCGCCCCCAAGGTGTGCGTGAGGCCTTGATAAATGCCGCCGAGGACGTCCCGAATCGCGGCCGGGAGAAAATAAAGTGAAGTCCCGACTAACAAAAGGCCGATACCGATCTTTAACGGCAGGCCGAGGATGAAGACCTGAAATTGAGGGGCGGTCCGGCCGAATATTTCCAGGGCGAATTCGACCGATAAGAGAACGATTATCGCAGGCGCTGCCAGCGTAACCCCGACAACCAGGGCGTTTGCAGAAAGACGCAGCAGCACGTCGATCATTTGCGCGGAGAGGGCAAAGGTTCCCGGGGCCGTAGTCGAAAAACTCTTGACCGTCGCCGCAAGAAACCAATGATGCCCGTTCGCCGCGAGAAAAACCATAAGCCCGGCGAATTGGGCGACCGTACCAAAAACTGTTGTTTGTGCCTGAGTCGAAGGGTCGATAGTACCGGCGAGCGAAAAGCCCATCTGGGCGGAGAGAAGATGGGCCGCAAGTTCGAGCCCGCTGAAAACAAGACGGCCTACAAACCCGAAGATCATCCCGATCACGAGCTCACCCGCGACAATCACAGCAAGGCTCGTGACGTCTGACGGTGGTGTCTCGATGCGACCCATTACGATCGGGGTAAGCGCGAGGGCCAGGACAATACCGAGAACCGCCCGGACCTTTACGTTTATGGCGTTGTGCGCCCAGAACGGGGCGAATGAGACCAGCCCGCCAACGCGGGCGAGCACAACGATGAAAACTAAAAATGGCCTGAGCGGGATCTCAAATGTTTCCAAGGTGATCGATCCTTGCTGGATTATTTTATGAACGGCGTAAAGTCGCCGAATATCGAAGCCGTAAAGGTCGTCAGAACGCGCAGAATCCAAGGGAACGTGACAAGAAAGATCAGAAAGATCGCGACAATGCGCGGCGCGAACGAAAAGGTTTGGTCCTGGATAGAGGTCAGCGTTTGAATGAGACTCATCACTACGCCGACGACGATAGCGACGATCAGCATCGGTGCTACGATCCACATCAAAGTGGTCAAAGCTCCCTGCATCAGTGAAGTTATAAGCGCATCATTCATAGACAGTTACATCACGCTTTTGATCAGAGAACCGACGATCAGATACCAGCCGTCGACCATTACAAACAAAAGTATCTTGAGAGGCATGGAGACGATCACAGGGGGAAGCTGCATCATTCCCATCGATAGAAGAACGCTCGAAACGGCGAGATCTATTACGAGAAACGGCAGGAACAAAACGAAGCCGATCTGAAATGCTGTTTTAAGTTCCGAGATCATGTAAGCCGGGATAAGAGCGGTGGTCGGGACATCGTCCGCCGAATTCGGCCGGGCGCTTTTTGAAAGGCTGAGAAAAAGTGCCAGATCCTTTTCACGCGTGTGTTTGATCATATACGCGCGAAGCGGAACGAGACCCTTTTCGAGCGCCTCGCCCTGCGTAATTTCGCCATCCGACATCGGCTTGTATGCGCCGTCGTAAACCTCTTTGAGCGTCGGGCTCATTACGAATATCGTGATGAAAAGAGCGAGGCCTAGAAGTACCTGATTGTTCGGCGCTTCCTGCGTGCCGAGGGCTTGTCTAAGAAAGTGAAAGACGACGATGAGCCGCGTAAAGCACGTCATCGAGATCAGAATTGCCGGGATAAAGCTCAGCAACGTCAGCAGAACGACTATCTGCAACGGCGTCGAACTATTGGCGGTTTTATTAAGGTCTAGAGTGGCCTCCGGTTTTTTAGGTGGCTCGGGCGGTTTTGGCTGGGCTTCGACGAGTATCGGAGCTAAAAAAAACAGCACACCAAAAACGGCGGATAGGAGAAGGGTCTTCATTACGATCTAGCTCCATTTAAGCCGAAATCGTCTATTCGAGAATTTGCTGCGTCGAGCGCTTCGCCGAACATTCCGTTCTCTTCGTCAAGCATTTCTGAGACCGACCGGGAATTTTCGAAGGAGATCTCTGCGTCCGTTTTGTCTTCTGCAAGAAGGGTAAAGCTCTGCGCGGTCGATCCGACAACTAAGACCCGGTTACCGAACCGAACGGTCGAGATCGTCCGTCCGCTTCCGAGGGACACGGACGAAAGAATTGCGAGTTCCGGAGCGTCATCGGCAACACTTGTTTTGGTCCCACCGAATCCTAGTTTCTTTGCTCCCCACGCCCCGACAAAGATCAGCCCCACGATCACCACAAGTGCGCCGAGCGTTTTTATCAGCAAACCGCCCGAACTCGGCTCCTGAATTTCCGTGTTCTCGCCGGTATGCATAAATGGGAGACTGTCGTTCTCGTTCACTACCGCCGTACTCTGCGGCGTCGTGTTCGCCGTTTGCGCCGAGGAGAATAGGCTACACGCGGCAATCATCACGGCGAAAACGATGAATTTTTGCAGAAAGGAGCAGTGCATTTTAGTTTGGCTCGGTAATGATTTGGCTTATGCGAACGCCGGCACGATCTTCGATCACGACGATCTCACCACGAAGCAGCGGCTTATCTTCGACGCGGACGTCGACGCCTTCGCCGGTCGAGCGAGAAAGCTTTACAATGCTGGACTGGCCGAGTTCTAGGATCTCGCGGACGCTCAACGTCGTGCGACCTATCTCGACCGACAGCGGCAGCGGCAGATCGAGGAATTCGGCCCAAGAGGCGATCAAGTTTTCGTTCTCTGCTTTCATTTCGTTTAGAGCTGGACGATGAAATCGGTGATGTAGATCGCCTTGACTTGCGGTTCCTCTGAGGCAGCTTGGGCAGCTTGAAGAAGCTGTTTACGAAGCTTGGCCTTGCCGTCAGCCGTCAGGATGTCCTCAGATTTTTTATCGGATAGGACGGCGAGCATGGCATTTCGTACTCGCGTGATAAAAAGCTGGTCGGGTTTTTCGCTTGCGCCGTCGCTGCCGTCAATGCCGAGGCTGACGGTCATTCGCAGGTAACGAGCCTGTTCCGTGTCGGCGAGATTGACTATGAACGGGGGAAGCTCAACGATCTTTTTAACGTCCTCATCCTGCGGCAGGGCGTTTTGAAGCGGGTCGTTCTTTTTCGGTTTTGACGCCGGATCCGGTTCTTGAGCGTCTTCGGAATCCCTTTTAGCCTGCGATTTCTTGTCGCTGGCTTTCTTTACCTCGGCCGCCGCTGCCGAGCGGCTACGCCAAAAGAAATATCCGCCGGCGAGGCCGGCACCAATCACGACAACTATCAGCAGGAGCAAAATTATTTTCTTTAGGCCCCCTTTTTTCGGGACTGCAGCACCGTCATCGGCAGCGTTTGCCTTTTCAGAATCGGACATAGAGGATCCTCCGTTTATTACAATTGCGAAATCCGTGCCAGCGCCTCAAGCCAACCGATAACAGGGTTTTGAGACCATTTTGGCGGACGGAGCGGTATTTAGAACTTATTTTTGACTGCAAGCGTCAAGGAATCGACACCAAGGTTAATGAATGTGAGACCGGGGAGAAATCTGTCTATTCGATCAGGGTTTGACCTTTGGTTTGTCAGGGATCGGATCGGATTCACCGACCGAGATAGAACCGGCGGTTTGCAGCTTTTTATTAGCCAGCCGAGTTTCGGCTGAATCGGGAGTTTTCGCGGCTGCGGGAGTTTGTTTTGCTTCTGGTTCAGGTTTGGGATTCGCGGAATCCTTGTCGTCACCGTTCAGTTCGCCCGGCGCGGGCTGGCTGACGGGAACCGCGCGTAGGACCGTAATGCTAATGCGCCGATTGGCAGGTGAATAGGGATCATCAGGAACAAGAGGTTCGGTATCCGCAAATCCCACGATCCGGTGTATTTGGTCGGACTTGACGCAGTTGGCTTCGAGAACGCGGCGAGCGGCATTGGCCCGATCGGCGGAAAGCTCCCAATTTGTGTAGCCGTTATTAGATGGGAAAACCCGGCTATCCGTATGGCCGCCGATGTTGATCTTGTTCGGCAGCGAACAAATACCATTCGCGATCTCGGCCAGGATCGCCTGGGCATCGGAAGTCAGGTCGGAGCTCCCCGAACCGAACGAGACGCGGTCGGCCTTATCGATCAGCTGGATCCGCAATCCTTCGTCGGTAACGTCGATCTTTATCTGGTCTTTGTAACGCGAAAACTCGGGCCGCGTAGAAAACTGTTTCTGCAGTGTCTGAGCAACACTGAAAAGCACCTGTTCGTCGTCTTTCGACGTCTGGCTGGACGGTTCCTTACTGACCTTTTTCGCTTGGGAAAGGACACCGCCCTTCATGGAGTCAAAAACACCAGGTGAACGAAAATAGCTAGCGATCGCCTGTTTTAGCTTAGTGTCCGCCTGTGACACCAACCACAAGACCAGAAAGAGCGCCATCATTGCCGTTACGAAGTCGGCGTAGGCGACCTTCCAGGCGCCGCCGTGATGGCCGCCATGGCCACGAGCTTTCTTAACGCGGCGGCGAGGTTTTTTTTCTTCGGCTTTTGGTAGCTCCATGAACTTTTGGCTTTTGGCTCGTACGGTCTATCGTGGCTTGATCTCTTTAAGGAGGGGTTCGATCTCGCTCGTCGTGGGACGGTCGAAACTGAATATGGTCTTCCGGGCAAATTCGACCGCGGTTATAGGTGCTGCTCCGTTTGAAAAAGCTACCAGACCGGCCTTGATGCAGGAGAAATATTTGCCTTCGTCGTTAGCGAGATTTTCGAGGTTGGCCGCGATCGGGGCAAGAAAACCGTATGAAAGCAACAGACCGAGAAATGTTCCTACCAGCGCGGCGGCTACGTGGTGCCCGAGCTCCTCGGGTGGGCCATCGAGATGCTGCATGGTGACGACGATACCGAGAACAGCAGCGACGATCCCTAGACCCGGCAGAGCATCCGATGCGCGCTGGAGAAGCGTCGGGACCAGAGCACCCTCATCGTGATGGGTCTCCATTTCTGATTCGAGCATTATTTCCAGCTCCTCTGGCGAGCAGGCACCGTTAACGAGCATCTTCATCGCATCGCAAAAGAAATCGAGCGCATGATGATTGCCGGTGAACGACGGATATTTTGTAAAAATCGCAGACGACAGTGGATTATTAACGTCTTCCTCAATGGAGAGAAGTCCACCCTTTTTCGAGTTGATATAAACGTCGTACTGCATCTGCAGCACTTCCGAGTAAGTCGCTTTACTATAGGGCGATCCTTTGATGGCAACCGGCAGCAAAGCCAATATTCGCATCAAAAACTTCATCGGATTCGCAGCGATCGTTGCTCCCAGGACTGCCCCGATGATAACCACAAATTCCGACGGCTGCATCAGGACACCGAGTGGTCCGTCGATCATCAGGAATCCGCCGATGACGCAGACCATGACGATAATAATTCCGATAATGATTATCATATTGCTGAAACTTTAGGTAAAAAAATTAGAAGGGACCGCAGGTAAACTCGTGCTTTAGATCTCAAAAAAGCCTGTGTTTACCCGCGGCTGAACTGACCGTTTTCGATGCGGCATTTCCTGTCGAGCTCCCCGGAACTCAATTTACATATCGGAAAAACCACCCGAAACTTTAGACTATTTGCAGCAGATCCTGGAAGGTCTGGTTAAGGGTAGTGATCACGCGGGAGTTGGCCTGAAATCCGCGTTGGGCTTCGATCAGGTCAACGAATTCGTTGGTGATATTTACATTGCTCTGTTCGGTATAACCGCCCGCGATCAACCCGCGGCCGCCGGAACCGGGAGCCCCGACTGTGGCCTGTCCCGACCCAAGCGTCTCGGCAAACATATTTCCACCTTGTCGGCCGAGGCCCTCGGGCGAATTGAAATTGGCCAGGGCATATTGTCCGATAATCCGTGATTGCCCGTTGGAAAATATCCCGTAAATATTGCCGTTAGGATCGACGGCGGCTCCGTTCAATTCGCCGGGCTTAAAACCGTCCACGGTGGTCGAGGAGACCGCCGAGATCTGTGCAAAGCTCGTAATATTAAAAGCTCCGGGCGTTCCGTCCGCATTTGTGTCGCGAAGGTTCACCGTGATCGACGGCAATACTGCTCCACCCAGCTGTGTCTGATCCGGAACTATCGAAAGCGATGTCGGCGAGGTCAGATTCCCGTTGGCGTCGAAGGTGAAGCTTACCGGAGTTCCGGACGCCGCTCCGCCGTTGACGCTGGTCTGGGCGGGTATGGCATTGGGCCCCACGGTCGCGGACATCAGAAACGAGCCGTCTGCCTGCCTTGTAAACGCCATGTCAACAGAATGTTCTGCTCCCAGGGAATCGATGGCAGTCATCGGCGCGTGAAATACACTGCCGGTCACTGAGCTCGAATTAAGGTTCATACGAATCGTACCATTCGTCGTGACCTGAGGGGCGATCGTTTGTCCGATGGGGATCGTTAGTGAGGTCAAGGCTGCACCGGTTGGTACAACGCCGTTCACTGCCTGGTATCCCTGGACCTGCCCGCCGCTTGGTGAAACGACAAGGCCCTGATTGTTCACTGTGAAATCACCAGCCCGCGTGTAGCCGGACGTGCCGTCGGGATTGCGGACAACGAAGAATCCGTTTCCCTGGATAGCCGCCTGGATAGGCGAACCCGATTCGCTCAAATTCCCTTGCGAGAAATTGGTATGTACAGAAGCGGTTTGCACACCGTTGCCGATCTGCAGACCGTTGCCTGCGCCATTTAGACGAATGCCGTAGCGGTTCGCAAATACGTCCATGAACGTAATGCTGCTGCTCCGGAAGCCGATAGTGTTCGCGTTAGCGATATTGTTGCCTACGACGTTTAAAGCATTGCTGCTTGCGTTTAGGCCTGATAGCGATGCACCGAATGAAAAAGTCATATTCTTGATCTCCTAACTCTTAATTTTTGACCGGGGTTGAGACGGCCGTGGGCTGATTTTGCTGCTGCAGCAAGAGGTTTAACTTTTCGATCGAATCGCGAATGCCGACGAGCTGATCGAGCGAATTGAATTGGGCAAGCTGGGCGACGAACGCGGCCCCATCCTGCGGTGCAAGCGGGTCTTGGTTCTTTAGCTGGGCAACAAGCAGGCTCATGAACATATTGCGTTCGGAGGCTCCTTCGCTTACGGGAGCGGTGCTGGATGCGGCTCGTGTGTTCGGCAGTGAACCGATGGAATTCATCACGGATGTTACGTCAATAGACATTAAATTACTCCTACATTTTTCGCGGTTAGGCCCGCAGGTTTACTAGACGAACGTTATGTCCGTCGTCATGGGTTAAGGCACCGTCCGGACCATCGTCCGGAGCGGATCGTTGCTCGGCTCTACCGAAATTCTGAGGACTGTTTTTCTGAGCATCGCCGCCCGCTGCAAGGGATGCATCGTGCGAGATATTGAGTTCGGCTACCTGAAAACCCGCACGTTCTAGAGCACTACGAAGATGCTCTAGACCCTGGCTGAGGATCTGACGCGTCTGTTCGCTTTCTGTCTGAAAACGGGCGGAGATAGTTCCCGAAGAATTCTTTTCGAGCGTGATCTCGACATTGCCGAGCTCAGCTGGATGAAGCCGCATTTTCATCATGCGTTTCTCGCCCGACATCTGCATCGAACCCGCAAGTGCGATAACGTGCGGTTCGACCTGTGCCGCAACCGCCTTGCTAAGATCGCTCGTGCCAGCAGCGGCCTGTGGCGTCTCTCTTGCTGCAAGGCCAGTTTGTTCGCTGGGGTTTATAGCGATGTTTTCCGGCGAATAGCTTCCAGTATCTTTCTGCGATGCCTCGGGCTTGCCCGAAACGGCAATGTCGCCAGCCACCGAAAGGATCTGTTTGAACTGGCCGCCGATCTTTGATTCGACTAGCTCGGTGAAATTGGGACCGATATTATTAATGAAAGCTCCGTCGTCGGACACTTTTGCAGGTGTTTCATCGACATGCGAATTGCCGACCTCAAGATTTGCATCCGAAAATTTCGGTGAGGTTTTCTGTCCGGCGGTAACCTGTGCAAACTGGCCGCGCAGGCTGATCAGAGAACGAGCGGAAGTTGGATCCGCCACCCCTAAATTCGCTGCCTCGCCGCGTGTCTGCGTTTGCTCGGTAAATTGTCGAAACGTCTCGTCCTGAATAAGATCAGCGTTTCGAGCTTCAGAGGTCGGAGTTTGGGCTTGAGCGTCGGGAAGGACCTCGTCCATCGCCGGGATTACCTTTTGAGAGCCGTTAATTGTGTCAAGCAGTGGCGAGTCAGATGTCGTCGATCCGAGAACCTGTGCTTCGGGGAGAATCGCCGAAATTTCGGCAGGCTGACTATCCCGCGGTGCCGGTGCAGGAGCATCGACGGGCGGCGTGAGCGGCAGGCAAAATAAAGCCGCGAGACCGTCTTGATCGTGCTCGAACGGCTTGGACGCGGGTTTGCCCCTAAAGCCTGGTGGTGTTGCTGTCGAGATCTGGTTGATCATTTTGTGTGCGATATCTGCCTCGCAAATCGTGTCGATATCATTTCGTCAACACTGTTCTGTTCCTGCCGCTGGTATTCCGACTCGTGACGCGATCTTTGGTTATTGCGAAGCTGGTCGGTGACCTTGACCTCGCGCATCGCCAGCGCGACCTTTTCACTCTGCCCGCGGCAGGCATGGTTCTTTTCCGCGAGAGTCCTCTCCGCTTCTTGCTGGAGGCGATTGAGCGACGCGAAATGATTTGAGTTGAGCTCCATTTCCATCGAGGTCATCTGCTCGCCGCCGCCCAGACGAACTGCATAGTCATCGATCGCCTGCAGCCGCATTTGCTCAATGCTCGTAACGTTCGATGCCGCCTGCTCGGCCTCGGCTTGGAATTGGGCCAATATCAGCCCCTCTCTTTCCTGCCGCATTTCGCGGACGTTGTGAACGGACTGGAGTGTGAATTTGAATTTCCTCATGCGGTTTTAATTTTCATCAACTTCTCGATCGAGTCGTCGAAATGCGCCTCTTCCTCCCGCTCCTGTTTTAGAAAGGACTCGATCTCATCATGGCGGGCTATCGCGAGATCGATCGTGCGATTGCTTCCCATTTGGTAAGCACCGATATTGATCAGGTCTTCGGCCTTTTCGTACGAAGCGATAAGCTC
Source organism: Acidobacteriota bacterium (assembly GCA_040004905.1). Classification (GTDB taxonomy): domain Bacteria; phylum Acidobacteriota; class Blastocatellia; order Pyrinomonadales; family Pyrinomonadaceae; genus OLB17. The sequence goes on along the minus strand of JBDTZW010000017.1, from coordinate 4,209 downwards.
GCGCACCTTTCCCGCTTGCGTCCGGTGCTCTTTCTCGGCCACCACCGAAAATAGACGCGAGTTGCTGTTTAGGACATCCACACACGGGTAGTGATTTCGGGTAGCAAGCTCACGTGAAAGCTGAATGTGGCCGTCGAGGATCGAGCGAACGGCGTCGGCTATCGGTTCGTTCATATCGTCGCCTTCGACCAGCACGGTGTAAAAACCCGTGACCGAACCGCCGGTGCTGAATCTGCCTGCACGTTCTAGAAGCCGCGGCAGCAGGGCAAAAACTGAAGGCGTATAGCCCTTCGACGAAGGCGGCTCGCCCGCGGCGAGGCCGATCTCACGCTGGGCCATGCAAAATCGTGTGACCGAATCCATGATCAGCAGAACGTTGGCTCCGGTGTCCTTAAAATATTCGGCGATAGCTGTCGCGGCCATCGCCGCCCGAATGCGGACTAGGGCGGAATCGTCAGAGGTCGAAACTATCAGGACGCTCCGTTTCATCCCTTCTTCGCCAAGCTCATTCTCGATAAATTCGCGAACTTCACGCCCGCGTTCACCGATCAGTGCGATCACGTTAACGTCGGCCGCGGAACGCTTTGCCATCATGCCGAGAAGGGTCGATTTGCCGACGCCTGATCCGCCGAAAATACCTATTCGCTGTCCGGCCCCTATCGTCAGCATGCCATCGATAACGCGGACTCCCGTTTCGAGAGGTTCGTCGATATTGTCGCGTTCGAGTGGATTGGTCGTTCCGCGGGTCAATGGATATGAGGTCGTAGTCTTGATCTCGCCGAAACTGTCGAGCGGACGTCCGAGAGCGTCGATCGTACGACCAAGCAGTTCGGGGCCGACGCCTATTTCGCTTTTTACGCCGGCCGCGATTATCGGGTCACCGACGCGGACGGGCGGCATTTGGCCCAGGGCCATCAGCAAAACATGACTATCGCGAAAGCCTACGACTTCGAGGATCGTATTCCGCTCGCCGGTCGCCGTTGGGAGATAGCAAAGATCACCAACGGAAACGGCCGGCCCTTGCGCCTCTATGATCAGCCCTACGCTCCGCATCACGCGCCCGACCGACTTCATCGGTTCGATCTTTTCAAGTTTGTGGCTATATGCGGAAAGCATGTTCTATTGATTATGCGAGCAAACCTCTGGCTATCTCGTCGAACTGCGATCCGATCCCGGCATCGATGTCTCCCGTCTCCGTGTGCACGAGGCATCCGCCGACGGAAATCGATTGGTCCTCGACAAACGACAGAGCTCCTCGAAAATTGCAGGCGTCGCTATGGGCCTCGACGAAGGCAAGGTCTTCAGAGTTGAGGTGAACGGTCGCGACCGTGCGGCTGTTGAGTTTGCTTAGCGACACTTTTACCAGAGTGAGTGCGATCTCTCTGTCGATCGTCACCTCTCGGCGGACAACTTTTTTTGCGATCTGCAGGGCGAGATCTACAAGATCCTTTTCGGCTCGGCTGGTTATCTTGTCAGCGAGCGACGAGATATGCTCGATCGTTTCTACCAGCCTTCCGCGGATTTCGGCAACCTGTTTTGAAACCGCGGCATCGATCTCGGCCTGGATCTCGACGTCGCTCATTGATTCCGGAGCTTCGTGTGGGATATTGTTTTGGGCCTCTGCGATTATTCGGGTCGCCTCATCGCGCGCGTTTTGGATGATCTCGTTGGCGACATCTGAGCTATTCAGGTCGTATGCCGAATGCGCATGCTGAACATCATTAGGATCTGGGGCACCGTAGCCGTGCGTGCGTGCGGTAAAGTCACCGAATCTCGGCAGCGAAAACGGGGCGAATGCCGTCGCGTCATTTTTCTTGTGAACTTTAGCTAACATATTCGTCCGCACCGCCTCCGCCGGACAAGCTAACAACGCCTTGTTCGTCGAGCAGCCGAAGCACCTCTACTATTTCCCGCTGGGCACTGGTCACATCCTTTAGCTTTACCTGACCCATGAAATCCATCTCTTCCTTCATCATCTCGACAGCACGGCTGGACATGTTCGAGAAAAATCGATCTTGTAGCTCTGCGACGGTTCCTTTGAGGGCGAGGCCAAGAACCTTTTTATCCACACGCTGCATGATCTCGCGGATGCCGAGGTCATCGATCAGAAGCAGGTCTTCAAAGGTGACCATCAAGTTGCGAATCTCAAGCGACAGTTCCGGATTACCTTCTTCAATACTTTCGAGCATCTGCCGCATCGTCTCGCGATCGAGATGGTTGCAGATGTCCGCAACGGCGCGAATGCCGCCGATGCTTGTGCGGCTAAGGCCGCTAACGGCGGAGAGTTTTTGGCTGAGAATATTCGCGATCCGTTTCACGACGTCCTGCGAAACCGTCTGCAGACTCGCGAGCCGCAAAACGATCGCGCTCCTCTGCGATTCTGGAAGCTGCTGCAGAACGGTCGATGCGGTCGCTGGCTCAAGATGGGCGAGCACGACGGCGATCGTCTGCGCATGCTCCGCCTGAAATAGTTTTGCGAGCTGCTGCGGATCGGTTTTCTGAAGGGCTTCGAAACTGGCGGGAGATTCGAGTGCGTGCATCACTTTGTCGGTTAAACGCTTAGCATGGTCGCTGCCGAAGCTCTTTATCAGAAGGCGCTTGGCATAATCAACGCCGCCTGCCGAAACATAGCTGCGAACGGTCAGAAGCTGATGAAATTCTTCGATAACGTTATCCGAGACGTGGGATCTGACGTTTGGGAGAAGGGCGAGTTCTTTCGAAAGTATCTGCACTTCATCCTCATCAAGGTGTTTGAACAGTGCACTTGCGGCTGCCTCGCCAAGCGATAGACACAGGATCGCGGCTTTTTTGGCGCCCGGTATATCATCGACGGCGACGGCGGTCGGGCCGGACGTTACCACGGGGACAGTTTCGAGAGCTTCGGTTTTTTGTGTTTCTAAGGACGGCATGAAATTTATCAGGTTAACTCTTGAATTTAGGCGCCTTCTCTCAGCCATCCTCGCATCGTGCCTACAACGGTCTCGGTATCATCGATGCTTTGGGCGGCGATCTGTTTTCTTAATTTCTCTACACGTTGTCCCTCAAGGCCTCCGGTCTCCATCTGTTCTTCCATTTCTGCAACGGTCATCATCGGCCGGAGTTCAGAATACGTGCTGTCGCCGATCTGCTTAGGCGAATCCATCTCAGCTTTTCGTCGTTCCTGGACGCCCTCGGGAAGGAGCAGCCTCTGTGCATCTGCCTGAGCACTCGCCGCTTTTAACGCGTTGCGGGCGGGGCGGACGACGAAGAACAGGATGAGCAGTGCAACGAGGACCAGAGCTCCGTATTTTGCCGAATTGGATACGATCTGCTTATTTTTTTCGAGGAACGATGCCGCCGCACCGGTATTTTCTGCTTCCGGTTTGCTGAACGGCATCGTCTGTACGACGACCGAGTCGCCGCGATTCGGATCGATCCCTACCGCGGCACCGACAAGGTCCTGTATCTGCCTGATCTCGTCGGTCGTCCTGGCAACTTCAATGCCGCCAACCAATTTGTGATCGACGACAACTGAAACCGTCAGACGATTAATCCGGCCCCCGCCTCCGATCGTTTTTTTCGTGGTCTTGTCGATCTCGTAATTCACTGTGGAAGTGGTCCGCGAATCACCGGAGGCAGCGGGAGTTGCCGGCGGCGGTGTGGGAGAAGGCTGCGTTGCCGGATTGTTAGCTCGTGCACCGACGACACCCCCTGGGGTGACCAGGCCAGCGGCGTTTCGTGCCTCCTGAGATGTCTGCTGCGAGCGAACTACCTGAGATTGAGGATTGTATTTTTCCTCGTTTTGTTCGGTCTGGCTGAAATCGATATCGGCTGCAACATCGGTACGAACTCTGTTGTCGCCGACGACCGGCTCGAGCAAGGTCATCACGCGGGCTGCGGTTTCTGCCTCGAATTTTTGCTTTGCTTCAAGCTGAGCCTGGAATGCACCCGAATTCCCATTGGCCCCACTTCGGTCGTGTCCGGCCGCTACGAGAAGCCGGCCATGTGTGTCCATTACCGAAATATTTGACGGGTCGAGGCCTTCGATCGAACTCGCGACCAAGGCAACGATTCCCTCGGTACGCTCGTTTGATAATTCTTTATTTTGACGCACACGCACCATCACCGAAGCCTTGGCGCCCTCTTCCTTTTCCGCGAAGATGGATTCCTTTTTTGGCGTGACATGAACGCGGGCAGATTCGATCTCGTCCATTCCCTCGAGGGTTTTGG
>JBDTZW010000348.1:0-3459 GCA_040004905.1 Acidobacteriota bacterium | reverse complement strand
AGCACTCGCTTCACACGCGATAGGTCACAAGTTCGAATCTTGTAGTCGGCACCAATGTTTTCAATAGTTTACAGACGGCCCGTTGGCGTCTGTTTTTTTGTTTGATCACAAGAAATTTCCTATCTGTATGATTGCGCACAGTTCGGAGCAATAATTGTGTGCCATAATAGCCTCACCGATTTCAAAAGGAAACCTATATGGTAGCTGAATCAATGCAGGCAATTGAACCAATGACCTCCTCCGAGATCGTGAATCGGTACTTTTCGGCATACGAAACGCAAGATCGGCCCGTGGTAGAAAACTTGCTCACCGACGACTTCACTTTCACTAGCCCGAACGACGAACACATAGATAAAGCCGTTTATTTCGAAAGGTGCTGGCAGTTCAGCCATCTGAATCCGACCTTTCGCTTCGTAAAACTGGTCGAGAGCGGCAACGACGTATTCGTGCTTTACGAATGCACGCCGAAGGACGGCGCGACATTTCGTAACACCGAATTTTTCCAGATCGGCGAAGGCAAGATCAAAGCAATCGAGGTCTACTTTGGCTCGATCCCCACAAGCGGTAAGGAAGATTCGCCGATGCAGCACTACGAGACACTGAAATTGCCTAAGATGCCGAAGCTGCCAAAGACACGTAAGTAAAGCAAAAGCAAAGTAAAGGAAAAATCAATTATGGCGGAAGAGAGTAGCACGGGCAGTAATGCCGTTTGGGCGATCGCGTTCGTGGTCGTAGTGGCGATCATCGGCGCACTTGTTTATTACAGCGGAGTTCTCAAGACCGGTCCAAAGAAAGAGGTTGATATCAAGGTTACGACGCCTGCCGCAACGCCCGCTCCCGCTCAGCCAGCGAGCACCGGACCGGCCCGTTAGATATTTTATTGGATAAGGAGAATCAACATGCCAGACTTAGGTGTATGCAATCACAAAATTTGTAAATGTCCGATTACCGGCGACGATAAGTTTTGCAGTGACCACTGCAAAGAGGCCGCAGAGCAGGACGATGTTCCCGGCACTATGTGCGGTTGCGACCACGAAAGTTGCGGATAACCCCTCACAAAAGGAGAGTTAGCAAATGGATAACACCACACTTCTCATTATTATTATCGTCCTTGTCTTACTGTTTGGCGGCGGCGGCTACTGGTACAGAGGGCGGCGAAGATAGCGGACCGACGCCTGTTGACTTGAACTGCCGGTTTAGAACGGCGAGCGTTGGTTATAGCCTCCGTGCAGACTTGGGTCGGAGCCATTGTTTGGTCGATGGCCAAATGGAATTGATATGGACTGGACGATCAAATGGCTGGATTCGGCCGAGTACTTTCAGGTAGATATGTCAGGAGTCTTTTCGCTGGCGGATGCCAGGTCCGCAAGCTCCGATATTGTCGCCCAGCCTTTTTGGAACAACGGCACTTCGGTCCTTATCGACACTACGGGCGTAGTTACAGATAAGATTGGCGCTTCCGATATCGAATTTATGATCCTGATGATGGAACCCTTAGACGCAGAGATCAACGGTAGTAAGGTCGCCCTCGTCGGCGGTTCGGATATCTTGTTTGGCCTTGCCCGGCAATTTCAGACGACGGCTGAGGGCCACATCTCGGCCGACATACGGCCTTTCCGACTCGCGCAGGCTGCAGTTGAATGGCTAACCCAGCCCGCTTTGCCAGCCTCGATCCCGAAGCGGGCTTCTAATTCTTAAAGATGCCAGCGGTGCCTACCTTGAATACAATGAAATCTCCATCCCATACCGGTTGCGAATGGGAGCACTGTGAGGGAACTGCCTCAAAGCATGTGTGGTACGGCCTGCGCGTTCGCGACACTGCGGGACGCGCGCCCTTGTCCTCGATGTGCTATACCATCGATCACCGCGATCTCTGCGCGAAGCACACCGCCGAGGTAGGTCGTCGATACGTTCACGTAACCCAATTCGATCTAGAGCCGCACCCAGCCCCAACCGATGGTTCGTTGACCGTTGCAGGGTAGGCGATTCTTCGGAAGGCAGAACCTCTATAGGGCCAAATGAAATTTTGCTTGTGGATTTGAATCGAATTTGCTTTACTATCAACATCACCCCTCATAAAGGATCTAATAAAGCATTTCGAACTACGGGAAATGGAACCAACCACACTTGTTAAACTGCGCGCCGTCGCATGGACTGTCCGCGATCCGGAAGATGTGCGCGACCGCACACTGAGAGGGGAGATCGACCCCGACCTGATTCTTAACGCCCCAACATTAAGCGATGCTCTCTACGCGTTCTATCGAGTGGCTCCGCATGTCGGCGAAATAACCGATTTCAAGTATTTCGAGATCGCTGGTCACCAGTATGGTCCGGGATACTGGCAAAAAGAACGCTGAGATCCAGCTTTTTTATGCAAAAAAAGGCCGCGTCCAGTGGATGCTGCCTTTTTCTGTAAAGTTAAGAAATCAGATCACTTATTCTTCAGGAGTTCCTTCACCGCAGCCTCGATCTGCTGGTCACGGCCGGCTGACATGATATCCGGTTCGTTGCGAACGCGAATGTCGGGCTCAGTCTGGTTGTTCTCAGCAAACAATGTCTTGCCGTCCAGCGGGCGCCACCCGCCCATCGGAATGCCAAATCTCAGCGTCGGGTCGATCTGATTTTCCCACCAGACGAACGTACCGGTTCCCGGCACCGGCATTCCGACCAGTAGGCCGATATTTTTTAGCTTATATGCGAGCGGGAACAGATGCGCGTCCGAATAGTTGCTCTCGCCGACCAGGACGATGGACGGCTTGGTCCATTTATCACCGGGCTCGCTTCCAACGTATTGGCCGTGCGGGATAACGTCGAAATATTTCTTACCGCTGAGGAAGTCCGATAGCTGTTCATGAATATTTCCGCCCCCGTTGAATCGAGTATCGACGATGATCGCGTCCTTGCCGATGCTCAGGCCTAGGGCCTGGTCGAAAACATCGCGCATGCTTGCGTCGTTCATAGACCTGACGTGGACATATCCGATCTTGCCGCCTGAAAGTTTATCGACCTCATCGCGCCGCACCTTGACCCAACGCCTATATAGTAGCTCGCCCTCCTCGCCGCCGTTGATCGGTTTCACCGATTCCTCCCAACGTTTATTCGCTCCCGGATCATAAACCGAGAGGAGTGTATATTTCCCGGCCTTCCGGTTCAGCAGTCTGTAGAAATCCATCGAGGCATCGATCGTCGTCCCGTCGATCGATTCAATAATATTTCCCGCCTTGATCGACGACGAAGCGAGATCGACGGGCCCACCCTCGATCACCTCGGCGATCTTTATGCCGTTGCCTGTGTAAGAGTAGTCATAAAAAACACCGATCGAGGCGGTCGCGTCCGAATTCGGCCCTCCAGCCCGGTAATAGCAGCCCGTGTGCGAGACATTCATCTCACCTAGCATTTCGCTAAGCATCTCGGCAAAATCGTAATTGTTGTTTATGTAAGGCAGGAAGCGCTGATATG
>JBDTZW010000323.1:0-3472 GCA_040004905.1 Acidobacteriota bacterium | reverse complement strand
GAGCAACGGTAGCGATTTCAGCTTGTGTTGCGGTTAAGTCTGAAGCCACCAGTTCCGGTAGATCGTGAATCGTGAATCGTAAATTGGGGTAAGATCATACCTCGTTTACTATTCACGATTTTCGATTTACAATTCACTACTCGATGAGTTATCAGGTAATCGCCAGAAAATGGCGGCCCCAAACATTTGAAGAGGTAACTGGCCAGGAAACCGTGACGCGCACCCTGCGCAACGCCCTGGAGTACGACCGGCTCCATCACGCGTACCTTTTCTCAGGTGCCCGCGGCGTCGGCAAAACGACGACCGCCAGATTGCTCGCAAAGGCCCTAAATTGCCACAAAACAGATAAACCGAACCTTTTTCCGTGCCGCTCGGATGCGGCCGATGCCTGCTCATCGTGCGTCGAGATATCGGAAAGCCGTTCGATCGACGTGCTTGAGATCGATGCTGCGTCGCACACCGGTATCGATGCTGTTCGCGACACTATTCTCGATGGCGTCAACATCAATCCGGCCCGCGACCGGTACAAGGTGTTCATCATCGATGAGGTCCATCAGCTTTCGAAGGCGGCTTTCAATGCCCTGCTGAAGACTCTCGAAGAACCGCCGCGCCGCGTCGTCTTTATCATGGCGACGACTGAGCTGCACAAGGTCCCGGAGACCATTCTGTCCCGCTGTCAGGAGTTTCAGTTTCGAACGATCCAGCTGCCCAAGATCCTCGAACGGCTAAAGCTAATCGCGGACGCTGAAAAGATCACGATCGAGGACCAAGCCCTGCGCGAGATCGCCCGCTCCGGCGAAGGCTCGATGCGTGACGCTCAGTCGAATTTTGACCAGGTCATCAGCTTTTCAGGCGATAAAATTACAGTCGCCGATGTATCGAATGCACTGGGGCTCGCGAGTATCGCCATCCTAAAACGAGTCGTCGAGGCGATATCGACGAGCGATTCCAAAGCCGTACTCGATGTCGTTGACGGCTTGGTTTCGCAGGGGCAGGACACGCGAAATTTCTGCCGCGACCTGCTCGGATTGTTCCGTGACCTGCTTGTTTTGAAGGTCTCGGGCGGCTCCGCGGATCTGCTCGAAGGGGCCGTGCTCGGTGCCGTCGAGATGACGCTCCTCGCCGAACCTTTTTCGCCGTCGGATCTGATCCGATTTTTCAATTCGATCGCCGACACCGAGACCAAGCTTCGCGAGGCAACGCAGTCGCGGTTCGTGCTGGAGATAGGCCTCGTCAAACTGGTCGAGATGCGTCGGTTAACCGATCTTTCGACCGTCATCGAACGACTTAATATGCTCGAATCGTCGCTCGCTGGCGTCGAACTACCCTTAGCGAAGGCCGCATCCGCGGCTGCCCCGGAAAAAAAAACTTTAATTCCTGAAATAAAGGACGAGGCCCGTGTAGAAAGCGAAATCGTTTCGCCCGAACCCGAACCTCCGCCCGTGGAGATCGACGTTCTGCTCGATATTCCTGCGGACGAGGTCCCAGTTGACGAGTCGCTTCCCGAGCCCGCAAAATTTGACCTCAGCTTCATCGACACTGTTCCCGTCCGCTTGCCGCAGATCACCTCTGAGGAGTTGGAACACGCGGACGACGATTGGCTCGATGCGGCCTATGAGCGAAAACTCACCTGGACCGGCGACGAGCTCGGACCCATCGCGAACGCCGAACAGCTGATCAAGGCCCTGAATATCGGTGGCACGACCGAAAAAAGCTATGTCTCGGGCGTTGCGAACGGAAACGGCTCGGCCGTCGTTCGGGTTCTCGAACGTCCCGATCTCATCCCGAAATTCGACGACGAGATCTCCGAAATTATTGAGCTTCCAGAAGATCCGACCGAGGAGCAAATGCTCAGATTCGCTAACGCCCAACCGATAGTAAAACAAGCCCTCAGGGCGTTTCGCGGCAAGATCGTTGAGGTCAGCCGCCGCCGGCCGGGTAAATAATCCGAACTACGTGCCCAGTGGTTTCGTATTTTAGATATAATTGACAAAATCGTCCGATCACACGAATGAAAACAAAAAAGCCTCGAGCTAAATTCACTGGTTTCTTCGCGTTTTTGATCTTGTTGCTTGCCGCGGTCTTTACGGTCGCGCAGGACAGCCAGCCATTTTCGATCGATACTTCCCCTCTGCCGGCTCCGACCGGTTTTGTCAACGATTATGCCGGCGTGATCGACGCCGCAACCAAACAGCAGCTCGAACAAAAGTTAAAGGCCTTTAAGGAAAGAACAAATCCCTCGATCGAGCTCGCCGTCGCCGTCGTAAAAACTACCGGGGATCGCGACATACTCGATTATTCGCTGGCCGTTGCCCGCGGCTGGAAGATCGGCTCGAAAAACGACGACAATCCCAGCGCCCTGCTTTTTGTCGCCATCCAGGACAGAAAGTACTTTACCCAGGTTAGCCGTGATCTCGAAGACGAACTCCCCGATGGCGTCGTCGGCAGCCTCCAACGACAGTACTTAGTGCCTGAATTTCGACAAGGTAACTATGCGAAAGGGATCTCCGACACCATCGACGCCTACATCGCAACCATCGACGCCAAAACAACCGGAAACCCGACCCCGACGCCCAAAAGCGGCTCAGGAAACATCAACACCGAAGGCGGCGGTTCCATCTTCAGCGTGATCTGCTGCCTTATCGTCATCGTCGTCATCCTCCTGATCGTCTTCAGCCGCGGTGGCCGCGGCGGCCCAACAAGTGGTGACCGCAGCCGTTGGGGCGGAGGCGGCTTTGGCGGAAGTGCTCTGCCATGGATAGTCGGCGGAATACTAGGGTCCGGCGGTGGCTCCAGTGGTGGAAGCGATTTGGGCGACTCATCGGGTGGAGGCGGCTCGGATTGGGGAGGTTTTGGGGGCGGAGGCGATTTTGGGGGCGGCGGAGCCGGTGGAAGCTGGTGATTCAATAGGTTAAAAGTTCTTGGTTCAAGGTTCAAAGTCGAAGAACTCGGTATGGCTAAAATTGAAAAGTTTGAAGATGTTGAATCCTGATATTTACGGCAGAGGTATATGAGGGTGAAAAGTTCAAAGAGCTGAGGTCCAGTATCTAACTTTGAACCTTGAACACTTAAACATTGAACTGATTATGGGAAATCAATTTGACGCATTTATTGACGATCTTAAAACTACGCATGGGAAGAATCTTGCGTCGGTGACGCTCTATGGTTCCGCGGCGGCGGGCGATTACATTCCGGAGCAGTCTGACTACAATCTGCTGATCGCGCTTCACGAGATCACGCCAAAAGACCTGCGAAATTCTCATGCGTGTGTGCGGGAATGGGTAAGGCTTGGGCACCAGGTACCGGTCTATTTTACCGTGTCCGAACTTCAGAACGCGGCGGACGTTTTCCCGATCGAATTTCACCAGATGGAAGTCGCCAGGCGAGTCCTCTATGGCTCGGACGTGCTCGCGAATTTGAATATCACCAACGAATTCATGCGTCATCAAGCGGAGTATGAGCTTCGCAGCAA
>JBDTZW010000358.1:0-3474 GCA_040004905.1 Acidobacteriota bacterium | reverse complement strand
TGCGGTGGATGGGCGAGAGGGTTTCGGCTAGTTGGGCGATCTCTACGGGGTGGAGTCGCGAGAGCTTGTCCTTGGACGATTTTAGTTTGACGGTGACGGTGGCGGTGTCAGTCGCTAGATAACCGACGTCGGCCCAGTCGATGACCTCGACGGGTCGGTCGCTGCCGTAAAATCCTTGGGGCATCAGGCGGCGGACAAATCCCAGGAGGCTCACGTCTGCACCGGTGACGCGCCAGAGGTCGCCTACATCTATTATCTGGACATCGTTCACGCGGACTACTCGTTTGCCGTCGACGTCGATCAATTGGTTATCCAGTACATCCTTGCCCAGCAAGACCTCTCCCTCTCGTCGTGTAAATGGGCTGAGATCGAGGACGTTCGAGCTCATTTTCGCTCCGTGTACGCCGAGTTCGGAGATATCGCGGCCGGGCATGAAGAAATTTCGCCGCCGGTATCTCGCGACGAGCCCGATCACGGGCGGATATTCCTCCTCGCCGTAACGCACGATCACGTCGCTGATGGTTGCGACCGGGTCGTTTCGGGCGTCGAAGATCGGCCTTTTCAGGATCTGCGAAATATACAGCATCTGGAATCAACGATACCTTAACTTCCCTAAAGACGGAACACCCTGAACTACATGTGGGAATAAATGCACAGCTCGCCGGAATAAAATCAACAGTCCCATCAGTCTATTTGATTTAATCCCGGCGGCATTTCCTTTTTCGCCGTCCAGGTGGCGGACGTTTTTCGCGCCGGTCAACGAACATCAAGGAAGTAACACAAGCGAAACGAACTAATATGATAAATAAAGCTTTACAGATGCTGATCGCTATCGGCATTTTTACTATTTTCACGAACGCCCAGGCTCCCCATGGCGTCGTGTATATCGAGAGCAACGTTGGGCACATTGCTGGACAGAACGCCGTGCTCGGATATAAACGCGATGCGGCAGGTCGCCTAAAACCCTTGGGCAAATTCCCGACCGGCGGCACTGGCGTTCATCCGATCTTCATCGACCTCGGCAACCTGGCCGGCACTCTGGGGCCGTTCGATTCGGATCAAAATATCATCCTGAGCTCGGACGGACGACGCCTGTTCGCAGTAAATTCGGGTTCGGATACGATAGCCGTTTTCGACGTGCAAAGTGATGGCGATCTGATCCCCGTCAAGGGCTCACCGTTTCCGTCAGGAGGCACAGATCCGGGCAGCCTCGGGCTTGCAGACGACGACCGGATCTTGGTAGTAGTTAACCAGGACTACGACATCGCACGTCCGGGTTTTGACGTGACACGACGCTCGCCCAATCACACCACGTTTCGCATTGAAGGAAACGGCCGATTGATGCCGATAACGCATTCGACTATTGCCGCTGGGCTCGGCGGAACTCTCGGACCGGGAAATCCTCTGCCGTCACAAGCTCTCGTCGCTCCGAATGGATCGACCGTTTTCGACGCCGACTCGTTCGGAGCCGAGGTCGATTCTTTCAGGGTCGATAATAGCGGCCGTCTCTCGTTCCTTGAAACAGCTGAAACGCCGGCTTCGGAATTCGTTCCGTTCCCACTCCTTACCAATCCGCTCGCACGGCCAAATGTTCTTGGGCTGATCGCTCATCCAACGGCATCCGTATTATACGCCGGCTTTGTTTTCGAAGGACGTGCAGGCGTTTATACGTACGACGAACGCGGCCGAGTCCGTTTTGTCCGCTCAGTAAATGCAGGTATCGGAATCTGCTGGCTGACGCGTAATGCCGCGGGCACGCGAGTCTATGCGGTGAATACACTCGTGAACACCGTTTCGGTGCTCGATACAAGCGATCCGCTGAATCCGGTGAACGTTCAGGACTTCCAACTTGCCGGTCCGACCGTCGGAGCCGAGCAGATCGCCATCGACGAAGGAGGCGAATATCTGTATGTCGTTTCGCAAAGAGCGACGGCGGATCTTCCGCCCGAGGCCAATGCACTACATGTACTGCGCTTGGATAGTGACGGAAAGATCGCAGAACAGACCGACCGTGTAGTCGTTCCCGTCGATCCATCGCTACCGCAAGGTGTGGCGGCGAGATGATCTAACTCGGACGAGTTGGGTATTGGACCGCCTCCGGCCAGATTGGTTACGGAGGCGGTCATCCGTTCGATCGATCTAGTATCATTTGCTTACCCGTAATCATTAGAACCAATAGACTTGTTGTCGTGAGGGCTGACCGGACAAGTCTATTGACCCGTGGCACAACAATGTTTATACTTGTTATAGCCTTTTGGAAGGTTCGCCTCTTTAGTCTTTTCTAATTAGTAGGTCATTTGTCGGAAAAATGGCCCGAGCAAAGAAACCCCTCATAATTTCTTTTTTAGAATTGTTTTTTCAGGTAGGAATTTCCGAAAGGACACAGCTTCCAGGTCACCACGAAATGAAAAACCTTGCCTTATTTATTAGCCTCTGCTGCTGCGGCCTCGCCATTTCTGCCTCAGGACAGGGCTCCCGAACATTCGACAATTTCGATACTTTCACAGGTGTCAACGTCATCAAACCGCCCGCGCCGCTTGTTGCCAAAATAGGCAAAACCATCCGCAAAAAGATCAAGGGAAAATGGCAGGTGGTCGTGACAGATCCGCTTGTCAAAAAGACCGTATTATCGCGGGCCGTCCCGTCCAGACCCGTCCAGGGCGTTACCGAAGGCCTCGCAAGCCGCGAAGGGGCAACACCAACGGCCGCTACCGCGAAATTCACGATGGGCTCGAGCAAGGAGTTGAAAGGCTTTACGACGGGCGACGTTTTGATCGATTCGTACATCGTTGATTCGAGCCGCCGATACAGCGTCGACCCGCTTCTTATTTACTCGCAGATGCACCAGGAATCGACCTTTAAACTCGGTGCCACTTCACCCAAAGGTGCGAGCGGGCTGATGCAGCTGATGCCGGGAACGGCACGCCGATTCGGCGTCGAAAAGATCTACGACCCTAAACAGAATATTGAGGGCGGCGTCCGGTACATGCGGTTTTTGCTGGACACATTCAGCGGCGATGTCGCTCTGGCGCTTGCTGGCTACAACGCCGGAGAAGGTGCCGTGATGAAATATGGCTGGCAAGTGCCACCGTATCGCGAAACTCAGGAATATGTCCGTCGTATAACCGATCGCTACAGCGCGATCTCTGACGGACGCTATATCCAAACGGCACAGCGGATAAAAGGCCAGGCGATCAAACAAAAAGAATCACGCCCACTTACCGTATACGAACCCGATCCAATGGCGGTCAAGTTGCCGAACGGCAACGTGATGCTGGTAAATCAATAATATCTTCACTCGCCCGAAACGACTTGCGGCCGCATATTAGCGGCCGCTTTTTTGTGCTCGAAATCAAGCCTAAACCGCCCGACGGCCCGTTACCAGCTGCACGATCAGTACGATGACCGCTACGACCAGTAGGATATGGACCAAACTTCCCAGGGCCGATCCGGCAAATCCGAATCCGAGTGCCC
>JBDTZW010000265.1:0-3476 GCA_040004905.1 Acidobacteriota bacterium | reverse complement strand
ACGAGCTCGGCGTGATCGAGGCGATCGACGGCGAGCCGATGCCGATGGGCAGCATCTTTGCCCCCGACCGCGCTCAGAACGCGCACAATAATTTCCAGGACCCGATCGCCTTTATCAAACAAGGCGGCGTCAAGGGAATCCAGCTTCGAACGCTGCCTCCAGGAAAATGGGCGATCCATCCATATCTTTTCCGCGTATCGATCGCTCAATCGACGGTCGTGCCGCCCGGAAAGGTCGGCATAATAACGGCCGCCGACGGTTCGCCGCTTGACCAGGGCCGCCTGCACGGTAAGGCGATCAAGAATCACAAGAATTTTCAGGACGCCGAGGCGTTCGTGTACAACGGCGGCCAGAAAGGCCCGCAGGTCGAGATCCTGACGCCCGGAACATACCGTATCCACACGCAATCGACATCCGCCGAAAACGGCAGCGATACGATGGCCGGCCTGTTCAACGTGCGAATGTTTGACGCGACCATGATCACGGAAAACCAGATCGGCCTGGTCGAGGCCCTCGACGGTGCTCCGCTCGACCCGCGCGATTACGTGGCAACATCC
Organism: Acidobacteriota bacterium; assembly: GCA_040004905.1. Lineage (GTDB taxonomy): Bacteria > Acidobacteriota > Blastocatellia > Pyrinomonadales > Pyrinomonadaceae > OLB17. The sequence continues at coordinate 2,919 of JBDTZW010000265.1, read as the reverse complement.
GTTACTGGACACGACAATTTCCAGGATTCGAATTCGTTTATCGAGGCTGGCGGCCAACGCGGACCACAGAAAGACATCCTTCTGCCGGGTACCTATTACATCAATCCGCTGCTCTTCAAGGTGATCTTGGAATCGGCTAAGGAAGTGAAACCAGGCGAGGTCGCGGTGGTCGTATCCAACGTCGGCAAGGACCCGTCCGAAGAGATCCGGAAAGCGATGGCGCAAAAGATCCGCGAGCGACTCGAACAGGAAGAGGCCGAGCAGATGCAGATCGCAGCCCAGAAGCTCGACCGCGTCGACGGCGACAAGAGCTCTATCGAGGAGATCAAATCGGAGCTGATGGCGGGCGACCCGGCGGACAAACGCCTCGACAGCGGTGCGCATGAGGCGTACGTCGTGCCCGAAGGCTACCGCGGCATACAGGAAATGGTCGTCGGGCCTGGCAGGTATTACGTTAATACGCTGGCCATGTCGCCGATCATTATTCCGACGACAAATCAGACGGTCGAATGGACTGCGGGCGAGGTCGCAAATACCTTCGATCCATTCGAAGTAATTTCGAAGGACGGTTTCACGATGCAGCTCGAGGTTCGTGTCGTGTTTCGCGTAAAACCCGAGGATGCTCCATTCATGGTGGCAAAGATCGGCGACGTAACACGCCTAATCCAAAACGTGATGCACCCGCTGATCGATTCGATCTTCAGGAACCAGGCGTCGGAAAGCTCTGCGATGGCGTATTTGCAGAATCGCCACGAGGAACAAGAGCGTGCCGAAGCTCGAGTTCGGATGCACCTCTTGAAATATCACGTCGACGTGGTAAACGTGCTCATCTGCCACATTCATCTGCCGGAAGAGCTGATGAAGACGCAGACAGAAAAGATCTTGGCCGAACAGAAGCAGGGTATGTTCAACGCCCAACGCGAAGCCGAGATCAAGCGTATCGAGCTGGAGAGAACAAGCTCGCAGGCCGACAATCAGCGAAGCCTGATGGAAGCAACGGTCGGCGTTGATATTGCCGGCAAGCGTTCCGAACAGCGACAGCGCGAAGCGGATGGTGAAGCCTACTACATCTCATCGACCGGTAAAGCCGAGGCTGAGAAAATGCGGCTCATGGGTGAAGCCCAGGGCGTTGCCTACAACGAGCAGGTCAAGGCTCTTGGCGGTGCGAATATCGCGATGATCGAGACGTTAAAGGTCATCGGCGAAAAAGGCGTCCGCATCACGCCCGACATTCTCGCATCGGGCGGCGGCGGTGCCGGCGAAGGCGGCGGGATCGGAACGTTGCTCTTGCTGAATCTATTTAAGGAGCAGATGAAGCAGCAAAACGGTTCGTCATCAGAGGCTACAAACGGAGACAAGCTTAAGGTCTAGTCTGGGGAGTCTGGGGAGTCTGGTGAGTCTTAGGCGAGGTTACTAGACCTTCCCGACTCACTCGACTCTCCCGACTCGCTCGACTCACCCGACTGGCTCAGTGACCACCCTCAATGACCTTTGGCTTTCGCACTTTTTTGAAAAGGAAACCCGCGGGAATACATACTGCGCAGAGCACGGTAAGGATCCAGAAATCATCGATATACGAAAGTACTGACGCCTGCTGCAGAACCATTCCGTATATCGTTTGATACGCTTGCTGCGTCGCCGTCACCGGATCGCTCTGCACCATAAATCCGGCTTTGAGCCGCTCAAACAATTCCTGGAATGCAGGGTTGTACTCATTGATATTCGCCATCAAGTAGTTCTGGTGAACCTGGGCATACCGCTGGAGCAGCGTGGTCATGACGGCGATGCCGATACTGCCGCCCGTATTCCGCATCAGGTTATAGATGCCGCTCGCGTTCCCGATCTGGTCCTGCGGCAGCGTCGCCATTGTCATGGTCGTCAGCGGCACAAAGACGAATCCCATCGCCACGCCGCTTATCAGCATCGGGATAATAATGTTGTTCTGCGCGATCTCGAGATTGATGAGGGTGAAAAGATACGTCGAAAAGGTCAGCACCGTAAATCCGAAGGTTATCAGGTATCGCGAATCGACCCGTGCGATCAGCCGCCCGACGATCATCATCGAGATCACGGCACCGACACCTCGCGGGCTTACTGCAAACCCGCTCTCGACCGCCGGATATCCGAGCAGAGTTTGTAAAAATAACGGCAGCAATGCCGTCGAGCCATAAAGCACGACGCCGACCGATGCGATAAGCGCGCAGCCGACAGCGAAGTTGCGGTTCATAAATACACGCAGGTTCACGATCGGCTCCGGCGTATAAAGTTCCCAGATGACGAACCCGATCAGTGACAACACGGAAACGCAGGCCGTGAAAACGATCAGGTCAGATTCGAACCAGTCACGCTGCTGCCCGAGGTCTAGCGTTAATTCAAGCGCACCGAGGCCCAAGGCCATTAGGCCAAAACCGGTGTAGTCGATCCTGCCGGGCTTTTGATTTTTGAGATACGGCGGATCTTCGACGAAGGTGTTCGCCATGAAGGCAGCGATCAGGCCGATCGGCAAGTTGATGTAAAAGATCCATCGCCACGAGTAGTTGTCCGTTATCCAGCCGCCAAGCGTGGGGCCGATGATAGGAGCGACAACGATTCCCATACCGTAAACCGCCATCGCAGCTCCGCGTTTTGCGGGCGGAAAGCTCTCGAGCAGAACTGACTGAGCGATCGGCTGAAGTGCACCGCCGCCCATACCTTGCAGAATTCGGGCGATGATCAGCGTAGCGAGATTAGGCGCCGCTCCGCACAATGCTGACGCAAGCGTAAAGATAATGATGCAAATGATCAGAAATCGCTTTCGGCCAATGTATTTGCCGATCCAGCTGGTTGCGGGAAGAATGATCGCGTTGGAGATGAGGTAGCTTGTGAGTACCCAGGTAGCTTCTTCTGAGGTAGCAGAAAGATTGCCGGCAATATGCGGCA
>JBDTZW010000234.1:0-3488 GCA_040004905.1 Acidobacteriota bacterium | reverse complement strand
TTCGCGGGATCGTTGTTCGGGCGACCGGCATTGGGCGGGGTTTAGTCGGCGGACTCAAGTCTATAATGGGCGGAAATATCGAAGAGTGGTCGGTGGTCTGCGAAGAGGCCCGCCGCGAGGCATTTAACCGGATGGTTCAGCACGCGAACGAGATCGGGGCCGAAGCGATAATCGGTATGCGCTACGACGCCACCGAGTTCTCGCAGGGATCCACAGAGGTTCTCGCCTACGGAACTGCCGTAAAGCTGAAATAGGACGCCGCCGCAATGGACGATAAGATCCGCTGCCAAAGCTGCGGGATGCCTCTTTCGGAGGAATTTAAGAATTTTGGGACCGAAGCGGACGGTTCGCGTGCCTCGGAATATTGCATGTTCTGCTACCAAGATGGCGATTTTATCAACCCTGGCCAAACGGTTGATGAGGTGATCCGCAGTTCGATACGATATATGACTGCAAATCTTGGATTTTCTGAGGAGCACGCGACTCAGATGTCGAACGATGTCATACCAAAATTAAATCGTTGGCAATAAAGAACCTAGAGAAGCGATCCCTTTCCGTTCTTTCCGATCCGCATATCGGTTAGCCAATCAAGCCACCGATATTTCAGTGTCCTGGGTGCGATCATTTCAGAAATTCCCGTTGACCTCCTAGGCTTACCGTCGCGCAGGGTTAGCGTCATTTCGCTCGCAAAACGTACCGAGCAGAAACTGGAGTCGAGTATCGTTGACGGTTTGACGCGAAGCCTGATGTTGTCGTCCGAGGTCAGCGTAAGTCGGGTCGGATACCTGATACCAAATTTATCTCTCGCGAAATTCTGCTCGTCGACCCGAACTGTCCTTTCGATCAATCGACCATCACGCGTGACGAGCAGCTTGGCCTCGGCGTCGCGTCCGACCTCAGAAAACACCTGATAAACGGCCGTAGTATCCGCGAAATGCACGCGCCCCCAGCTTTTTTCTGAAATTGTGTCGGCGAAACCGCGTGCATCATGTTCATGATCGTGATATCCAGTCCCGCGAAAATGTCGTACGTCGATCGAGTTCCCGCGTCTATTCAGAATATTGATCCGGCCCGAAACATCGGAGCGGGTAGCGACCACGTTCCAACTATGCTCGCCAACCTTCACAGCAGACGTTGGGTCGAGATCCGCTTCGACTGAAAGCCATTCAAATTTGGCTTCCAGCATCCGGCCGCGGCTCAAAGACGCACGAATCTGAATCTCGAAGCCGGAACCATATGGCGCGGAATCGAAACGAAATGATGATTCGCCGATCCGACAAGCCGGTAAGGCGGTGTCTGCATCGATCTCAGATCCGGCAAATTCGCTAAACGCCCGATAAACGACCTTGCCGTCGCAGTAATAGGCGAATAAGACCGCCGGAAACCGCTCTACGGCAGGCTGACCCGGCCGCCGCGAGCGGTTGTATCTGGGTGAAAGGACGGAATTGTCGAGAAACCAAACAACGACAGCCTCGTCACCATCCTCCGACATGGCGTCGAAGTACCACCACTCATACGCTCCCGGAGTCATATCCGCGTGCCAGACGTCGTCCAGCGTGCTGGAAGATATCGAAAGCCTGGAACGAGACTTTTCGCCTGTTATAACGGACATAGGGCCGGCTTCGACTGCAATTTATCGCGTACGACGAGAGAAGCATCGCAAAAAAACAAAAATATGGCAAACTTTTCGATGGAAACGGAATCTTTAGAGGTGACAAAGCTCTTCCCGTTTTTACAAAGATCTTTCAGCAAGGAGACGGAATGAATAGAACAGGCAGAATTTTTGCGATCTTACTGGTTGCGGCGGCAGGAATTTTCGCTGCCGGCTGTCCGGAGCGAACCTCTATAGCCGACATCGAACGGAACCCGTCCAAACATGCGAACAAAGAGGTAGTGATCGCCGGCGTGGTTAAGGACAGTTATGGCATCTCTATACCGGGCACTGATGTGCGCGGAGGCGTCTATAAGGTTGACGACGGGACAGGTTCGATTTGGGTAGTCACCGATAATACAGTTCCGGCCAAAGGAGCTGAGGTCGGCGTTCGCGGCACGGTAGGCAACGGCGTCAGCTATAAAGGACGAAATTACGGTCTCGGAATGTATGAAAAAGATCGGCGGTTCAAGAAGAAATAGAAATTTCACGATATGACAATTGAGAAGCAGAGGAATAAAATTCGTCTGCTTCTTTTTTTTATGAGATCCATGATAGAAGGCTTCGGCGAGAGATTCCGCATTTTGGATCACAATTCCCGCGAATTGCTAAAGAAGCTGTCGGATGAACTTCTCTTTGCGCGGCCTCGCGAAATCGAGCGTGCCCTCACGCCGTTCTCGTGCGGCGAATACCTACTGCGCTCCGCGGCGATGGTCGAGAAGACATTCGGTGGAATCACGACCCGGCTTTGGGACGACCCGTTCGAATGGACGCTACCGGAACAGATCTCGAGCACGACGCTTTTGCTCGAGTATCTCGACGAGGTGGAGGAGACGCGGCTTGCGGGATTTACTCTGTTCGAGAGTGACGATATGCTCCGACGCGAAATACCTGCTCCGGAAAAGCTGAGGACGCTTTTTGATATTTTGCTCGAGACCGTGGCGCACGCAGAGCACTATCAGGGCCGGGCCTTTGCCGTATTCCAGGTGCTATCCGATGATAAGCTCCCGCGCGTCTAGAGGCAGCAACAAACTAAGGTTTATTGGACTTAGCGAACCTTTTCGTGCAAAAATTCGTTTAGCCTTGAGTCCTACAGATCCAATCGGGATCGGAGTTTATACATGCATTGTCCTAGCTGCGGCCAACAACAGATCTCGCAAGATACTAAATTCTGCTCGCGATGCGGTTTTCCGCTTGGGTTGATCGCCGAAATTCTCGCTCATGGCGGTTTTTTGCCGCAACTCGCCGAACTCCATAATAAGAAGAGGTCATTTTTTACGAAAAAGACAGGCGTGGTCGGTAGCGTGTTGTGGTTCATCTTATTCACGATGCTCCTGCCGGCAATAATCGGGATCGGCAAAGGGCCGGAAGAAGCTCAGGGAATCTTCGCTGTGATCGGATTCTTTGGAGGCCTGATGATGCTGATCGCATCACTGGTCTTTCTCCCGAGCTCAAAGCCGGCGTTCACGCCACGGCCGCCGATGATGATGCCCGGCGTTCAGCCGGCCCCAAGCTTGTACGGAGTACCGCAAAGTCATGGGGCGCTTTCGCCCCAGCAATCTGTCCCCGCGAATGCATACACGGCCCCACACCCCGGCAAGTGGCGCGACACCAACGAACTGCAGCATAACAGTGTGATCGAAGAAACGACGCGGCTGCTAAAGAAAGAGGAGCGATAAGTGTTCTGTCCTCATTGCGGGCAAGAAAGGATTTCACATTCGACGAGCTTCTGCTCGCGATGCGGTTATCTCCTGACTGGAACTGCCGAACTGATGAAGATCGGGGGAGTGATTCCGTCGTTCGCTCCCACAAATGTTGGTGCCCCTTCTCCGCGGAG
>JBDTZW010000470.1:0-3492 GCA_040004905.1 Acidobacteriota bacterium | reverse complement strand
CGTGTTTATGTTGGTAGTCCGTATCTTCCGGTTGGATATTCGCAACCAACTCTTCGGCCCATTCAAGCGGCGATCTCGGCGGTACCTGTGCGTTTAAATTAATGATCAGAAATAAGCTGACGACGATCGCTAAACACGATCTGTACATTTTGTTTTCCATAAATTGAATTTTAAGGGCGGAGTTGAGAAGCCAATTCGCCTGTCGTTACAACAGATGGCTAGGCTCCTCGTTCCCCGAAACTGCGCTTATTCTATTGGCAGTTGGTAAATACGGCGTCCCCGTTGGGCATCACGGTCATCGTCCTTTGATCGTCAAACGCGAAACCGCCCCGTATCCCTGCCACGTAATCGATCGCAGCCGTTACGGATGTGTCTGTCGCAGCCGCGAGAGCCGCCATCATCTCGTATCCCCATCCGCTCGCATCCGCGACACCCTTTTCCTCAGGCAGCGGATCTTTTGTTGCACAGGCGACATAACACGCATGAATCAATATGCCCCGACCGTCCGGTGCAAAGGCCCCGTGCAGCGAGGAGAAAAGATGAGCCTTCACCTTGCCGAATCCTGTCCCGATCGAAACTATGCCGGGCCAACCATGACAGCAGAAAGATAGAGTATCAATCGCCCCTTCATGATTTAAGTAAGTAGAATGAATCCATTTGATCACTTTCTCTACGGGCTCGTGTTTATTGAACGTTCTTTCGTGGACGTTCGGCATTTGTGCATGAGCGAAGCAGCCCGCTTCCCAGAACGGACTTGTCACGGAAATATTCATATTCATAATAATTTTGTTGCTCTCCTTCCCGTTAGGGAAAAGCGCGCCTGACCGCTAAACCACAGCGGTCGGCGTCGCGTTTTGCTGGCTATTTATTTGGGTTTCGTTGCCAGAACGAGAGGCGAGATGCTCGGGACGTCCACCAACCTCACGTTCTCAAAGCCGATCTCCTCGAGCCAGGAACGGATCTCTTCGAACGAGAAGGTATCGCCGTCTTTGGTCATGAGAAGCATCGTCAGGGCAAATAGGAGCGGGGGTAGCGGTGCGGTTCGATCCTCATTTACCAGCCATTCGGCGATCGCTATGGTTCCGCCCGGTTTAAGTGCTCCAAAAATTCGCTTAAGCAGATCGCGGCTGCGGAATTCGCCTTCGCTGTGGAGGATATGACCCAGAGTGGCGATCGAATGTCCATCGCCGAGGTCGGCATTTTCCAGGCTGTCAGGTACGAAAGTAAATCGGTCGGTCAGATGAAATTTCTCGGCTGACTTTTTTGTTACCGGGATCACGCCTTCCCAATCGACCGCCGTTACATTTACTTTTGGCGAGCTTTGAGCGAGGGCAATTCCCCACACGCCCGATCCGGCTGCTAGATCGAGAACTGAGACAGGCTCTTTGCTTTCGGAGAGTTTCAAATGCTCCGCCAAGGCCCGAGCGGTTATGTAGTTAACTGGAAACAGATCAGCGACGAAAGCCTCAAAGTATTTCGAGCCGTCCTCCTCCTCGCTTACCGTTCGGATCGGTTCGCTCGTCCGAACGACCTCCGGCAGATTCATCCAGATCGGAAGTGTGTTTCGCACGAGGTGGCGAACAAAACCCCCTAAGTAGGCCGGCTTTTTGCTGACCAAAAACTCTGCTGCGTCCGGCGCGAGCGCGTACTTTTCGTCCTGCTTGGTAAGAAACTGCAGTCCCGTCAGAGCATTGAGCAATATTCTAGTTCCGCGTAGCGAGGTTCCGGCGGCTGCGGCGACCTCGGCGACAGTGCGAGCACCGGCCTCGATCGCGTCAAAAAAATGATGGTGCAGCGCTGCCTCGATCGTTAACGAGGTTGTGAAACCCCAAGTAAATTGAAAAATGCGCTCGGGTGTTACCGTTGCGTGTCCGTTTGTTACGACTTGCATATATGTATGACTCCTTACGTATTATTAATGGGAGCATTGCTCCCTTTTCCATCCGCCGCGATCGCGGCAAAAGAAACTTTTTAAATATCGATCACGCTCACTACGTCTCCGACCGAGATCGTACCCGTGCGCAGCGTCGCGCCGTAGAGGCCCGCGCAGTTCGTGTTTGCCTTGACGGCGGCTTTCAATATCTCGGGGCTTGAGGCGGCGGTTTCAGGATCGAAGTTGATCATCGAGCAGCGCTCATCGCGTAGCATCGATGTCATTGCCGGAGTATCACTTCCGCGTCCAAAAGCTATCGCTTTTCCGATCCAGGCATCCTCTTGAAACGGCTCGCTGCTCGTGGCCTCTACAAGAATATTTGGCCGAAATCTTCGCGGATCGAGATCGTTCCCAGATCGCCGGCCGATCTCGTCGATCGTCGCCAGATTGATCAGGGAAAGCATTGCCTCGTCAAACATCCCGTGCTTGAGCCGAAAGACTGATACATCCCCTTTGAACGCTGCGGAGAGCTCCTGCCGCAGCTCTTCGCTATCTAACTCAAGGGCCGCACCCGACGGCGTGACCACGTGCGTGGCGACGGGTTCGCCGTCGACCTCTCTCGTTAGCGGTTTGTACCGGAGCAGACCCGGGAAACGGCCTGCATAAAGCCACGGAAACCCGCCGGCATCGTCAAGCCTCCTAAACGCAAATCGGCGGTCGCCCGGTATCCCGTGCCATCCGAGAGCGGCCGACTGCAGGCTTTCCCCCTGCATCGACTTAACCGGGTAGCGGTATATTCCTTTTATTGTCCCGACATCACGAATCATGAATTTGCCCACCTCGCGGACGTTGTCGCCGTCCGTTCTTTCGCCTAAAATGCAAATTAAAGCGAATCGACTTTCTCTTCGCTTCCGTTAAAGGCTGAATTTACGCTTTGGGTTTTGGGATGTCGTTAAATTTAGAATCAAATAAAGAACAAATTAATATCAAACAGGCTAAACCTATTGCTTCCTTGATTTATGAGTTCGAAGGTCTTTATCTCGATGCGGAACATCTGATGCTTTCGCGCGGCGGAGCCGAGATATCCCTCACCCCAAAGGTTGTTGAAACTCTTCTCGCCCTTGTCGAACGGCACGGCGAAATAGTTTCAAAGGACGAATTAATGGACCGTGTTTGGGAAAATGCGTTCGTCGAGGAATCGAACCTCATCCAGAACATCTACGTCCTCCGAAAGGCTCTTGGCAAAACGAGCGACGGCCAGCCGATGATCGAAACGCTTCGCCGCCGAGGCTATCGTTTCAACGGCGAGGTGCGGTCGATCGAAAAAGAAAAACGCGCAATGCAGACCGACGCGGTGTCGACCGGGCAGCAACCTCCCGCCGACATCGCACCGACAAAAACTAAGGCTCTACCTATATTCGCGATCGCTGCGGCAGCCGTGGTGGTAGTCGTCATGATCGGTTTCGTCATAGCTCGCATGTCACGGCGGCCGGACAATGTTTCCGCAGCCGGCGATCTGCCATCCGAAAACACCCTCAAACGCCTGACGCCTGATCTTTACACGCGTTCGCCGGTGGTATCGCCTGATGGTAAATACCTGGCGTATTCCCAGATCGACC
>JBDTZW010000399.1:0-3501 GCA_040004905.1 Acidobacteriota bacterium | reverse complement strand
TCGCTGTGCAAAGTTCGTGCCGCTCTCCGGTCGGACTGGCTGGCACGCGCTTTGCGAACGCCCTGCACCATGCGAAAACGAATTTACATTGCCGCTGTTCTACTCCTTTTCGGTGTTACCTGCTTTGCTCAAACGTCTACTTCATCGGCCCGCTCTGCCATTAACCGAACCGTGCTGTCAAGAATGGATGTCTTGTCAAGGGCTGCTTTTTTCGAACAAGCAATTGCCGCCGCCGCCCGGAAGGAAGGCGTCGATCCAAAGATCCTGTGGGCCATCGCATATAACGAATCGCGATTTCGTCCCTGGCTGACGAGCCCCAAACGCGCGCAAGGATTGATGCAGTTCATACCTGCCACGGCGGCGCGTTTCGGTCTTGCCGATCCATACGAACCTAATGCCTCGATCGATGCCGCAGCCAGATATGTGAAGTATCTCGGCAAGCAATTTGACTGGCGTCTCGACTCGGTTCTTGCTGCGTATAATTCCGGCGAGGGGACGGTCACGGCCTATCTGCAGGGCAAGTCAATCCGTTCAAACGGCAGGCTGATAAACGCGTCCGGAAGCCGGACGGCCGGCGGCGTTCCGCCATACAAAGAAACGATCAACTATGTCTCGCAAGGCTTGAAAGTCTATCGTTGGCTGGAGAACCAGGGCAGGTTTCAGAGAGTCTCGAACGAGACTGAAATCTATTCAACAAATCAAAGAACACGGCAAGAGCAACACACTCCCGGAGAAAGCGAGGTAGAAAAGACACCCGTGACGATGGTTCTTTACGATCCGCGAACGGGCAGGCGCTTTCGCTTAAATAGCAGTGGACAGGATGCCATGCAGTCGGTTGATCACGATGGGCCGGTGATCATTTCTCCTGATCTTCGCAGTCTCCCCGCTTGGGCGGCAAGATCGACTTTCGCTGGAGTCAACCGCCCGTAAATACGATTGGTTCATTTTTGGTGTTGTCGGATAAATATCGCACCGCCGGACGAAATTTGCTCCACCCGTAAACACAAGATTCCACAAATTCCTCCATTTCAGCCAAATTCGAGTTTGGCACCACTTTTGCGAAAGGGAAAAAAAGTGGGCGACCAAATGAAAGGCCCGTAGTGAAGACACGATGAAAGAAGAAAATACAAAATCATTTGCATCGGACGCTGAGGCCGATATCCTGCAATCACCTTTTTACTTTACCCGCGATCCCGATGATATCGTGACGATCTCATCACTGTTCAAAGCCGTATGGGTGCTTATCATAATTATCGCTTTGAGTGTCGGGATCAATATCTTTCTGTCGCTGCGCAAAGCGGATCGCATCGTCGTCGATAAATCATCGGGACGGGTCGTCGAACTCAATAATCGCGATTACGGGTCAACCGAAACGGTAAGCATCGCACCCGATATTCCGACGAACACCGATAAGAAATATCTCGTGAAGGAATTTCTTGCGGCGTTGTATGAAGTCGAGCAACAAAAACGTGAATCCCAGGTCAACAAGCTTCTGCGGATGCTCGACCCGGATCTTTCGATCGCGATGGCGGGACGCCTTAAACAGAACGGGGTGCTCGCGGCAGAGAAAACGGAGAGCGTCAATTCATCGTGGGATCTTCAGGATCTGACGGTTGACGAGAACGACCCTTATGTTCTGCGTGCAATCGGAGTCAGGAAGATACGCCGTAAAGCTGCCGGTCAGGATGTCGAGGAATCCGTCCAGCTTAAATGCAAATTCCTGCTAAAGGACAGTTCCTCTTCACCTATTCGAAACGACAATAACCTTCGAACGGGATTTACGATCCTCCGGTTCCGCGTTGAACCTGTGAACGGAAAATCGGTTTCTCCAATAACGCTCATCGCGGACGAAACGGAACAAGGGACTACGACACCCACAACGAGCGCAAATCAGGATCAGTTGCATTGAACGTCAGGTCTCAAAACTCATATGAACATTTACATATCAAAACTCGTTCTCGTCGCGATGATTCCGGCGATCATACTTATCGGATGGATAGGTACGGCGGCACAGTCGAAACCATTTTCCGGCAAACCGAAAGCCGCAAGAAAGGTTAAACCAAAGCCTTACTCAAAGCCGGCCGCAAAAACACTTGCGAAACCGCTCCAGTCGTCGGGGTCGCCGCCGGTGTCGATAGTCAACCTGGCCGAACCCGGTTTTCTTTCGGGCGAGGCGAGTGTGACGGTCAACCCGAAACAGCCGACCGTGATCAGGCTTGGACTCGCTCAGAACGCGGTCTCGATCATCGAGTTCCCTGCTTCTGACGGGATCTATTACATTCATGAAGGAAACCCGAAGTTCGCCTCAGTCTTTCAATCGCCGACTAAAGAGACCGACAGGTCCATCACTGTCTATCCGGGAGAATCGTTTCTTCCCTCGCGCGATGGCACGACGGCTGCCACGATAAGCCTTCAAATGCGTTCGGGACTGGTTCTCGTCCTTGAGTTCGTACCCGTTGCGGATCTTAGAAAGAATGCTCACCGCTGCGTGATCGCGTATGACCGCGAGGCGGTGATCGCAGCTAGAAAAGCGGCAGGGCTTGCTTACAATCTCGGCGGCGATAACCCTCCCTTCGCACCGCTGAATTCAAGGGCGTCCTCAAAACTTGTAGGTTCCAGTCCGATCCCGGAAAACGAGAATGTTCAGGGCGCGAAAACTTCCGAGGAACGTCCGATCCAATCAGCTTCCTTGAACTTGAATCGTGCGGGAAGGGATGAAAAGAAAGGGGAAGGGCGGAAGATTACCGAGTCTGAGATATCAACCATTGCCAACAAGAAACTTGCAGAAGCACTGCGAGATCCAAAGAAGCAATTCGCATCATGGACAAAGCCGCAGGCGGGGCTTGAGCTTGGTGTCTCCCGAATAACCGAACTTGATTCCGAATCCCGGCTGGTGATCGCGGCATTGCGCAATGTCACGGCGTCGAATCTCAGACTTGTAGCCGGCTCACCGGAACTTCAGGTTCAAACCACGGACTCCAGCGGTAACAGCATTCAAACCCTCCGGCTCGACGTTCGGTACATCGAATCCACCACGCTTGAAGGTCTCATCCAACCGGGTTCAACCGTCTATTACGTGATGGTCTATAAGGCTCCGATCCTCGGAACCAACCAGAGCATTCGGGTTCTCGCGGCTCATCGCGAAGCGGCCGATGCGCCTCTTTCCGCACCTATAAACGATCAAAGGACGAAGGAGTAACAAACTCATGGAATCGAAAGCACAAGTTTCAGATGAGATACCGACCGCACTCCCGGGATCGGAGGATGATAACGCTCGTGAAAAGCTGCTCCTTGAGACAACAGCTACAGAGTCGGATGTCAATTCGGATGAAGATGAGGCCGATCTCGCAGGAGAAACAGTCAAGCCGAAGAAACGCCGTTGGCAAGTGATGCGAACATTTGCCGGGTTCGCGGTCTTCGTAATTGTCCTTGTCTTTGCCATTTCCTGGTTTTTCCGAATTGGCTGGTTCGCCGAATCAAAAGCACAGCCGGTAAGCCGAA
>JBDTZW010000232.1:0-11888 GCA_040004905.1 Acidobacteriota bacterium | reverse complement strand
GGACTGGATTAGATCGTCAAATTTCGCAAATTTCCCACTCTTCTTGGCGGCATATTGATTCTGCATCGTTCTAATCTTGTCGATAGATTGCGCCGCCGCGGTCTCATTGCCCGATTTGATCATTTGCGACCAAGCGAAGCTTCCTACACCGATCAGCAATCCGATGATCGCGATCACGATCATCAGCTCAATAAGATTGAATCCCCGCTGGTCCTTTAAATTTTTGCTCATGCTGTTCATATAAAAAGACGAAACTCCCCACTTTTTGCACGGCCATAGTGCGGGTAAGTTTCAAAATTTTAGTTGTTTTGATGCGGAAATTGCAAACAATGGCACAATTTCCTCTGCCCGGGCGTGATGAGGTAAGTCAGTTCTCGCAGTAGGCCGATTAAATCCGTGCCAGACTGCCGCGTTATCTTGTAAGATGGTATGGGCTTAGAGGTTTTATGCGGCCCCGCAACAGATGATGAGAGATTGGATCACCACCGGGACGGACCTTTCAAACGAAGCACCTGAGATCATTCGCGACCTCGGCAACAAGGTCCTAGAACTTCAGCGGGCCGTCGAGCGCGTTATTCGAGGGAAATCTGAAACCGTCAAATTTGCCCTGATCGGCCTGTTTGCCGGCGGACATCTGCTGATCGAGGATGTTCCCGGGATCGGCAAAACTACACTTGCAAACGCCTTGGCGCGGGCGCTGGATCTTACATTTCAGCGGATCCAGTTCACGTCTGACCTGCTACCGTCGGATGTGATCGGCCTTTCGGTGTTCAACCAGCAAAGTGCCGAGTTCACCTGGAAACCAGGCCCTATCTTTTCAAACATCGTTCTCGCGGACGAGATCAATCGTGCCACGCCGAAAACTCAGTCGGCACTGCTGGAGGCCATGGCGGAGGAGCAGGTCACTGTCGAAGGAATCTCACGTCGCCTTCCTCTGCCCTTCATGGTCGTCGCGACGCAGAATCCGTCCGAGCATCATGGCACCTACCCACTGCCCGAATCGCAACTGGACCGCTTTTCGATAAGGCTTCATATCGGCTACCCGAGCATGGAGGACGAACGGGCTATCCTGCGGGACCGGGAATCCGTTAACCCGCTCGAATTCGTCCAACCTGTAATGTCGCAGGATGATGTGCTCAATCTCCAGCGGCGGGTCACTCAGGTCAGATTTGACGAGGCTCTGGTTGATTATCTGCTAAATATTGTCGAGTCAACGCGCACGTCGGAAACTGTCGAACTCGGCATAAGCCCGCGAGGAACGTTGGCACTATACCGTTCGGCCCAAGCTCTCGCCATGATCGAAGGCCGAGATTTCTGCATCGCCGACGACGTAAAACGCCTAGTGCTACCATGCTTCGCGCACCGCATTATCGTGAATTCTCGGGCCAGCGGTCTCCGCAGCCGCAACGCCGACGCCGAACGAGCCCTCAAAGATATACTCGAAAAAACGGCCGTTCCGATCTAAGATCTTGTCGAAGGGGATTCGAGGATTTATTGATCTTCGAGCGGATAGTAGGTCCAGTATCCTGAAAAATCCTTTCGTGTGTAGGCTCCGGCGTTGGGGTGTTGGATCGGATGGTCTTCGCGTTCGGGCCAGGGGCCAATGTAGTATTCGCCAAGCGGCAGTCCGACTCCGGCTCCGATAAGTCCCGGCGGCGTCCGGTCAAAAACTGTTCGCCAATATTTTTCCGAGAAAAAAATAGACACGTAATCGAGGCCGACGTATTCGTCAATGAATATGTGGCCCGTTTCCGTCAGATTATTCCAGATATAGCGAACGCAGCATTCGAGGCTCGCTTCGAGATCGACATCGAGAAAGGCGAGAAGGATCGGGCGGTCCAATTCCGGAAGTGTGTCCTGGAACCATCCCTTCACGAATTCGCACGAATCGATGTCGCCGTATTTTTTGAGATTTTTCTTTACTTCATCGAGCGTTCCCGCGTACTCGCCTTGTTTATAAAATTTCGCTTCGCGGTCGTTTTCATCGCCTGGAGGCAAGCCCTCGAACGAATCGTAAATGAGCAATTTACGGCCCGTCATTTTGCAAACGAGCGAAAGATTCGCGGCGCTACCCCCCTTCCAGGTCCCGCACTCCAAGATCGATCCTTCTACGTCGGGTGCCGTTTCAAAGATCTTCAAAGCCATTGCAAGGTGGGCCTTGTAGGAAGTTCCAGTATCGATCCGCATTTTGTTCAAAAACATCTTTAGGCCGAGGCGATATTTTTTGAAAATATTCAGCTTGTATGCCGGGTGGATCTTTTTTGAATTCAGGATGAAGTAGATGGCGATGGGAACGGTCAGGACGTAATAGACCTTCAATATGAACTGCGACATTTATTTAGGGATATCTCCTTCAAAAAGGTCTTTTTTGCTCAACCCGCGATGAGCAACCTTCCGAACTGCCGTGCG
Source organism: Acidobacteriota bacterium (assembly GCA_040004905.1). Lineage (GTDB taxonomy): Bacteria > Acidobacteriota > Blastocatellia > Pyrinomonadales > Pyrinomonadaceae > OLB17. The sequence continues at coordinate 9,479 of JBDTZW010000232.1, read as the reverse complement.
AAGCAGTCCGTCGGCGGCTGCTACGAACCTGTTCAACTTCTGCTCCGGCCGACCCTTGAAGAATGTGACGTGGCTAATGTCGTAGCCGTTTGGCGAATGCGGCGAAAAGTAATAATTGGAAACGCAGCAACGGAGATCATCAACCTGCACCTTGTTTACCGAATGCCACGACCTCGCGTTGGTTTCCATCAGGACCAGCCGGTTAAAAAAGCTCGGGATCTCGAGCGGCTTTGTAACCTTTTCGTCCCAAAGCTCAAAATTACCGCCCCTTTCAGTCGTCCAACCCGGCGAGCAGTAGTAGAGAAGGTTCAAGACGCGGTAGTTTTTTTGTTCGAAATCGTGCGAGTTGTCGATGTGCGGGTTCAGAAAATGGTCCTTCGCCATTGCGCTTATGCCGCCCGCATAGAGCATAAGGTCGCCGACCAAATCGCGCTGTCCCGTTATTTTTGAAACTGCGTTAACGACGCGTTCGTCCTGAAAGGCGAACGTCGCATCGGAAATTGTCGGCGAGAATTTATCGAGTGATTTAGAAGTGTACTTCTGCTCCCGAAAACTGCTGAGCAGACGCATCTTGTCGAGGGGAGGAAAGGAATTGCGGATTCGATGGGCGACATCAACCGGAAATAGATCGTCGATAGTAGCGAACCTCGCGGGAATTCCGCGATCTCGGTTGAATTCCGCCCGCAGGACGTCCGCATCGCGTTCGAGCCGCTCGACTATATAGTTCACAAGTGCTTCTTTCATCAACCCCTGCCGTGCTTAAATATCTTGGGTTCAATAATATCAAAATGGCAGAAACTCATACAATGTTTAGCCGGTGTAGATGAAACTCAGGCTTATCAAACAGTTATTCAGCCTGCGCGACCTGAGGAATTCGATCCTTGGCGTGATAGTTGTGGGCGGCGGACTAGGGCTTTCTTTTTTAACGATCTACGCGCGGCTTGATGAAAATCCGCGGCTTGCAGGATTTTCGGCTATCGCATCGCTGGTTTTTGTATTGCTGCTACTGGTATTTGTTGTGCCGCCGCTCGCCCGAAACGCAGGGAAAGAGGCATCTCAGATGAACTTGCCGTTCGAATTCACCTTTGGCGGGGCCGTGATGTTCGGACTGATCTTGATCGTTGGTTTTTCGGCTTGGAACACCCGGAACAATTTGCTGTTTCTTATTCTCTCATTGCTGGCGGCGGCCGTTTTCGTTGGGTTTATCGCTGGCAGTTCGATCTTAAAAAAGCTCGATGTGCGAATGCGTTTTCCCGAGACTATATTTGCTGGCGAAGAGACGAGCATTATCGTAAATCTGCAAAACCGCAAACGCCTGCTCCCGGGCTTTTCGGTCGTAGCCGAGGTCCGTGGAACTGATCGTGAAAGATCTTCCGTTGCCGAAGAGATAAAGGCGATCCTGCCGAAAAAACTCGCTGAGCGTCTCATCCGACCGCCGTTGCTTCGCCGAACGCTCAATTATTTCGCGTATGTCCCGCGAAACTCCGGCGTGGAGGAAACGGTCCAGCACATCTTCGAGAACCGTGGCCGATTTTTGATCAGGGATTTTGAGCTCTCGACGCGGTTCCCCTTCGGCTTTTTTCGCCACCGTCGGCGGTTGCCGGCTCGTGAGACCGAACTGATCGTTTTCCCGAAACTCGCGCCGATCGATAATGAATTGGAGGAGCTTTTGCTGGAGTCCGGGCGGCTGACCGCGAACAAGCGGGGCCTTGGGCAGGACCTGCTCGCGCTACGCGATTACCAGCCGAACGACGATCTCCGCCGGATCGACTGGAAGGCAACCGCTCGGAGCCGAAATCTGACCGTCCGCGAATTTACCGCCGAAGACGAGCGGCGGGTCGTGATCTTTTTCGATACGCATATCCGGGTCGATACGGGAGAAATGTCGCTCCGCGAAAAGATCGAGGCCGAGCAAAGCGGAGACGGCGCCGAACGGCCCGAACGGTTCGAACACGGCGTAAGTCTTACTGCCTCGCTTCTTGCCTATTTTAGCGAACAGGAAGCCGAGTTCCGGCTTGTGATCGACGAGGACGTCGGCGAAGCTGGATTCGGGACACGGCACCTGTACGAATGTCTCAAACGCCTTTCGAGCCTCGAGGCGAAGACTTTGCGAGATAAAGAGATATTAACGACGTGGCGAATGCCCGAATCGGCTGAGCCTGGGCTGGAAGAGAGTCATAATTTTCTGATCACGTCGCTCGGCTATGGCGTCCCTTCAGATTGGTCTGATAAGCTAAATTTTATCCGCTTTTGACGCCCCGGGAACGTTTTTCGGCATCCAGTCGTATCCAAAACGTAACCGTATCGATCATGGTGAGCCGGAAATCGCGGGTTCGATTGCGAATTTGGCTTGATCTGGGGCAAAATACCCCAAACTCACGCATTGTGTAACGGGTTTGTCATAAATCTCGTGTTTGCGGTGTATTTCTTACGACAGGCATGATTCGATGCTGAAAATGAGCGAAGGCACGGAAATATTTGTGGACATAATGTCCGAGCAAACGGCGACGTCGCAAGTTAGGGAGAGGATCGGATTTGAGGAGGCTTTTGCGCTCCATCACCGGACCGTCTTTCGCGCCGCCCGCTCGGTCGTTCAGGACCCCGGCCTTGCTGAAGACGTTACTCAAGAGGTCTTTCTCAAGTTTTATAGGCACAGGGACTCGCTCGCGAACGAAGAGATGCTTCGGCCGTGGCTTATCCGCGTGGCGATAAATCTGGCTCGCAATACTATCCGCGGTAATATGAGGGCGAACACTCGCGAGGAAAATTACGTCAAAGAATCAGCGGAATTCAGCGTTTATTCTGTCGAGAGCGACTACGAGGAGCAGGCCGGGGTCAACGAGATCTATCAGGCACTCAGCAAGATAAAGGAGCCGCTCAGAAGCTGTCTGGTATTAAAGCAGCAGGGCCTCTCGTACAAAGAGATCGCAGGCAGCCTCGAACTTAACGAGGGCAGCATCGGCACCTACGTCGCACGGGCAAGACAGGAATTCGCGAAATTTTACGGAAATGCAGGGAAGGCAGCGTATGAACGGTAATTGTTTGGACATTGGCACAATTCAGGCTTTCCTCGATGGCGAGCTGACGCCCGATGTTTCGATGAGCGTGACGAATCACATCGCGGGATGCGACAACTGCTCGTTCATGCTCGGCGAGGCGGAAGAAGAATCTGCGTTCGTTTTTCCGGTGCTCGAACGCGAAATGAACTCGCTTGTGCCTACTCAGCGTCTCTGGACAAGGATCAATGATTCGATAGCGATCGAAAAGGAAAACGCGCCGTTTTGGAGAAAGTTTTTAGCCGGGGCTGCCGCTCAGCTTCGAAATCCGTCGCTGGCCGTTGCCGCGAGCGTGCTTATCATTTTTGGGATTATTGCGGGTATTTACAGCGTAGAAACTAAATCGTCTGAAACCGTCCGAGCGGTCGCGATTGCCCCGACCAAGGATAATCAGCCGATATCGGTACAGGCTCCCGTACGCGACGTTGTGACGACTTTTCCCATTGACACGGCGTCGAAACCAAAATCTGTTACAAATGATTCGAAATTTGCCGTTATTCAAGCTGATTATCATAGAAAGCCTGAGAGGAACATACAGTCAACAGTTAACGCCGTGGCGGCGAATACCGATGGCTATCTTCCTGGCGAAGAGAGCTATGTCAAAACGATCGCGAATCTGAATCAAACCGTCGCCGGGAAGAAGGACACGGCAATGCGGCCGTCGCAGAGAGTTTCCTACGAACGGGACTTGGCGGTCGTGAACGATTCGATCAAACGTATGCGCGACGAGGTGCGAAAGGATCCCAAGAACGAGTCGGCCAAGCAGGTGCTTTATTCGTCATATCAGAACAAGATAGACTTGCTGAATTCCGTTGCACAGAAAGAGGAGTTAGTAGCGAGTCTGAAATAAAAGGCTTTGAACGAATTAAATGAAAACCCAAGCCGGAAAAATCAAAGCTCTGCTAATTACCAGCGCGCTTGCGGCCGCCCTTTCGGGCGTATCGCGGGCGCAGGACCCGACGCCTGATCCGAACGAAGTTCCTCAGACCGTTCCAGCGCCGGTGGCGACGCCGGCTCGTCCAAAAATAAAAACCCCGCACACCAAAGTCAATGCTCCCCGAACAGATCGAGAGGCCCCGATGCCTCCGTCGTTTCCAACGGGACTTTCCAGAATGGGCGGAACGTTCGAAAGATCAATCGCCGTCGACGCCAGGGTGACGGTTTCGCTTTGCGTCACGCAGGGCGACGTGAAGGTGAACGGTTGGTCGCGAAATGAGGTCCGGATATTCGTGAAAGACGGCAGCAAGGTCGGGTTTGATGTTGTCCAGTCGAATCGCCAGGGCAATAAACCTGTCTGGATTAAAGTTGTCGGCTCAGACCCAAAACGTCCCGCCGGTTCAAAGGAATGCCTCTGGGGAGGAGCCGTCGAACTCGATGTTCCTGAGCAGGCCTCGGTCGATCTGGAGGGAACCGAGACGCGTTCGATCGTCGATTCGATCCGAAAGATCAAGATAAAAAATGCAGGCGGGAATATCTCAGTGAGAAACGTCACCGAAGGTGTCAGCGCGACCACTTACGAAGGCAATGTCGATGTCGAGAACAGCGACGGGACCATGACGCTCGAAAGCTCGACGGGAAATATCGTAGTTTTCGAATCGGGTCCGAGCCAGGTCGGCGACACCTTTCGGGCTAAAACTAACGGCGGCACCATCTCTCTCCAGCATATCGAGCATCGCCAGGTGGATGTCAGCTCGATCTCGGGCAGCATTCTCATGAACAGCGAACTGCTGACCGCCAGTATTTATAACCTAAACACCTCGAACGGCTCGATCATTTTTGGGGTGCCTAATATACCGCCTTGCGTGTTTTCCGCGACTTATGGATTTGGGCGATTCGATTCCGAGGTGCCGATAAAGATCTTTACGGAGAACGATTCGCCGGGTCCGGTGAAAACCGTCCGCGGAACATTCGAGAACGCCGCCACGGCGGACTGCAAACTGACGCTCACCACCTCAAGCGGAACCATCCGTATCCGAAAACGAGCGAATCCCTAGCACTCCGCCAACTTCAGCCCGGTCCGCTCTTCGAACTGCTCTTCCATCGACGGGATATCGCCGCTTCCTTTGTCTTTGGTCATTCGCTCGACTCGCCACATCGGAAAGAACGTCTCACTCATCGCAAGATGCGGTTCGCCGCTTGCGATCGAACGGCTCCAAGCCTCGAAATATTCGAGGTCGATGCCGCGTATTGTAATTCCTGCCGCACCGATCTCATCGATAATGCCGAAAACTTTTTCACGTGGATTTTGAAGGATCAAGATAACGCAGTCGCCTGCCTGGTATTTCATATGTATCGAGAAGTATTTAACGTGAGGCCGCAAGGACGCAAGCTCGCAAACTCGCCAAAGATCATTTTAACGATTTTCATCGTGTCTTGGCGTCTTTTCGTTTTTGCGTTTAAAATCGTTAGTACGCAATGCATATTACCGCTGTCGAGCTCGAAAACATCAAATCACACATCGATTCGAGATTCGAGTTTCCGGCCGGAAAGATCTCGATAACCGGCGAGAATGGAGCGGGAAAGACCTCGATCATCGAGGCGATCGCGTGGGCTTTGTTCGACAACCTCGAATACAAAAAAGAAGAATTCATTCGCCGCGGAGCAAAAAAGGCGGCGGTTTGGGTGACGTTCGAAAGCGGCCTCGACGGACGCCGATATACGGTCTTTCGCGATACCGAAACGTCGTATTACGTTTTCGACCCGATCCTTGGTGCAAGATTCGCGAACAAGACCGACCGACTGGCTGATCGTCGCGACGAGGTTGCCCGTTTTATCCGGCAGCATTTCGGCGTCGAGCCTGGGACAGACCTAAAGGCTCTTTTTCGCCAGGCGATCGGCGTACCGCAGGGAACTTTTACGGCGATCTTTCTCGAAGGGGCGGTCGAGCGAAAAACTGCTTTCGACAAATTGCTCAAAGTCGAAGAATACCGTCAGGGAGCGGAAAAATTGTTCGACACGGTTCGTTATATTGACGGTAAGATCGTCGACTCGCGTGTCAAGATCGCCCGCATCGAGGCCGAGATCGGGCGTGCCGACACTGTCGAGAGCGAGTTCGCCGCGATAACGGTGCAAGTACGTGATCTGCAGGCCGCTATCGTTACGATCGAGAAAGACGTGGCCGGAACGCGGGAACGGGTCGCGGCGCTAGACCTAAAAGAAAGATCGTCCCTCGAAACAAGGGCGTTGGCTGACCGGCTCGCAGCCGAAATGGCGCGGGCTGAGATCGTGTTTCGGCAAAAAGAGACCGTCCTAAAAACGTCGAGCGAAGCGTCTGAAAAATTGGGGTCTGTCTGTGGGGCGGCAAACCGCCATTTGGAGATACTCGGCCGGCTTGTCGAACTCGAACGCGAGCGGCGGGAACGCGACGAGCTTCGCGTCCAGCTTGCAAAGATCGAATCCGCGATCGCCAACGTCACGGCCGAACGAAAGAATGTTCTACAGTCGCTTGAGAACGCCGCTAAAGCGCATCGGGAGATCGAGGAATTGAAGCCGAAAGCGGCAGAACAGAAAACGCTTGAAAAGGACCTTGCCGCATCGCGCGATCTTTACGCTCATTCCCGTTCGCTCGAAGAGCGGATCGCGGCCCTTAACCAAACTCTAGAACGCCTTCGCGAATCGTATCGCCAGCAGCAGACTAGAAAGAGCGAGCTTGAACCGACCGTTGCAACTGCCGGATCGCTCGGCGATCTGGAAAAAAAAGACGCGGAGACCATACAGCGGATCGCCAAGCTCCGGGCCGACCTCGAACGGGACCAGAAATTTCAGTCCGAGATCAGCAACGGCCTGTGCCCGATACTTTCTGAAAAATGTCTGAATTTAAGGGGCGGCCAAACGCTTGATTCGTTCATCAAGAGTCAGTTCACCGATCTGCGGTCGCGCATAAATTCGCTCGAAAAGCACAAACTTGGGCTTGACACCAATCTAAAGGCTGCGCGCGAGGCGGAAAAAAATATCGCTCTTCTCGCTCAAACGAGTGCTCGTATCGACGAACTTACCGCCGAAGGGAAAAAGCTTCGTGCCGAAAAAGACGAGCTTGAAAAACGTCTCGAGGGTGCGGTCGGGACGGAGAAAAAGATCGAAGAGATCGACGCGCGCCTGAAAACTCTGGATAGCCCGGAATCCCGCATCAAATTTCTCGAAACCGAAGCTCTTCGCGGGAACAATCTTCGACATGAGATGTCCGCGATCGAAAAGAATCTCGAAAGGCTTGAAAGCGAGCGTCGTCTTTTGGCAGAACGCCTCGACGAGTTCAAAGACCTGGATCATCAGATGGAGCAGCTAATCCGCGAACGCGGCGAGACGCTGGAGGCCCATCGTGCTTTTATCCTCTATGAAAACGCCGCCGCCGAGTTGCCGGACCGCTTGGAGGCGTTTGATGTCGCTGAAAAGGAGCTGTCAGACCTTTCGACGCGTTCAGCAAGGGCCGAGCTTGATGTTCGCCAAGCCGTAAAAGAATACGACGCGATCGTCCACCAGACACTTCGGGCCCGCCTTCTCGAAGGAGAGCGAAAGCACGCTGGAACCCAAGCGGCACTCGTCGCGGCGACGGTGCGCGAGCAGCAGCTGGCGTCCGATATCAGGCATTTTGCCGCGATCCGCGAGACAATGAAGGGTGAGCTCGACGAACAGGAGCGATTGAAACAGGTCGCCGAGATGACGGCCTTTATTCGTGATACTCTCAAGGAATCTGCTCCGCGGGTTGCCCGAAATTATGTGTTTCTCGTCTCGGTCGAGGCGAACCAGATGTTCGGCGAGATAACCGGTAACTCCGGACGCACCTTGAAATGGAATGAGGACTACGGAATTTCACTCGACGATGACGGTTTTGAGCGACCGTTCATCAGCCTCTCGGGCGGCGAGCAAATGGCGGCGGCACTGTCGGTCCGGCTCGCGATACTGAAACAACTCTCGGATATTCGCGTTGCATTTTTTGATGAACCGACAACGAATCTGGATACTGAGCGACGCGAAAATCTCGCTATGCAGTTAAGCCAGATCAAAAACTTTGACCAGCTTTTTGTGATCTCCCATGACGATACGTTCGAGAATTATGTCGATACCGTGATCTCTTTGAATTAGGCAAAATGAAGGACGAACTGGAAAAGTGTTTTGAATTTATTCTTGAGCTGGAAAAGCTTAAGGCCGTAACGCGAAAAATAAAGCCTGTTGGGCAGGACCGCTACGAGACATCAGCCGAGCACAGTTGGCAAGCGGCGTTAGTTGCTCTCGTATTGGCGAAATTTGGCGAGGACGGTCTCGACGCCCCGCGGGTTTCGCGGATGCTTCTTGTCCATGACATCTGCGAGATCGACGCCGATGACGTTTTCTTTTTCGACGATGCGGCGAGGGCGGACGTCAAGGAAAAAGAGGTTGTGGCAGTGCAGAGGATTTTCGGCATCCTGCCGGATGACATAGCGGAGCAGTTTCTCGAGCTGTGGAATGAATTCGAGCACGGAGATACACCAGAAGCAAAATACGCTCGCGCTATTGACCGCGTAATGCCGGTTATTCAAAATCTTTACAACAACAAACAGAGCTGGGTCGAAAATAATATCACGAAGGACCAGATATTGATCAAGACCGCGTATATCGGGGATGGTAGCCCGCTGCTGTGGGAAGTGATCTCCGAGAAAATTCACCAGGCATTCGACGAAAATTTGTGAAGGATGTAACCATCGTCTGCGACGGCTCAAGCCTCGGAAATGGCAAGGGCACCACGCGTGCCGCGGCCGCGGCGGTGCTCGGGTTCAAAGGCTATTGGAAGGCTGTCGGTGAATATCTCGGAAACGCAACCAATCAACAGGCTGAGATCGCGGCCGCTTACATCGGCTTGAACAATCTGAAGGAGCCGTGCCGCGTTACGGTCATGACGGATTCGCGATATGTGGTTGAAACGATGACCGGCAATTTTCGAAAGAAGACAAATCACGATTGGTGGGAACGCCTCGACCGGGCCGCCGCCAAACATCAAATAAAATGGGAGTGGACAAAAGGCCACGCCGGCCACGAGATCCAGGAGATCGCCGACAAAATGGCACGCAAGATCGCTACGCTCGGCCATGTCGACAATGAGATGCTCGAGGACGCCGTGCTCGATATCGGCGTGTCAGAGCTTTAGCAGCAGGAAATGAACGCTGGAGTGCCCACGAAGACAAAAAAACGATCACGAGGTGAGAGCACTCGGCTTTCTTACCTCTATTGGCTTAAGTGCGCGGCTTTGCGGCTTTGCGTCTTTGCGGGAACGATCCTCCTTGTAACCCACGCCTCGATCGCGCAGACCGGCCGTCTCGGCTGGGTCTGGCAAAATCCCCTACCGCAGGGCAACCCGCTAAACTCGATCAGCTTTGCAAGGGACAAGGAAACCGGCTTTGCCGTCGGTTCCGACGATACGATACTTCATACGGAGGACGGCGGATTCCACTG
>JBDTZW010000003.1:0-3534 GCA_040004905.1 Acidobacteriota bacterium | reverse complement strand
ACCTTTTAAGGAAAACACGTATGACCACCGCTGCCAGCCCCGCTTTATCAAACACTGGTTTGACCGTTTTGTCAGAAGAAGAAGAACTATTTCGCTCGTCAGTTCGCGAATTTGCAGAGGGCGAGATACGCCCAAAGGTCGAGGCGATGGAACACGCCGGCAAGCTCGACGCCAGCCTCATCCAGCAATGCTTTGAGCTTGGGCTGATGGCGATCGAATCTCCAGAAGAATTCGGCGGTGCGGGTTCGACCATCTTTAACGCAATTCTTGCGATCGAAGAGATCGCCCGGGTTGACGCTAGTGTTTCCGTCTTTGTAGATGTCCATAACACGCTCGTGACAAATGCTTTTATGCGTTGGGGAAACGACGAGCAGAAGAAGAAATACATGCCGCAGCTTGCGAGCGGTAAGGTCGGCGCATATGCGTTGAGCGAAGCCGCATCCGGTTCGGACGCATTTGCCTTGAAAACGCGTGCGGTCGATAAGGGGCATCACTATGAGCTGACCGGTCAAAAACTCTGGATCACCAATGGCAACGAAGCCGAGATCTTCGTTCTATTTGCGACCATCGATCCTGAAGCGGGCTATAAAGGCATTACAGCGTTTATCGTGGAGAAAGGCTTTGAAGGATTCTCCGTTGGCAAAAAGGAGGACAAGCTCGGCATCCGGGCATCGAGCACGACGGAGCTTATTCTCGACGCCTGCAAAGTGCCGAAGGAGAACGTTCTGGGCGAGGTAGGAAAAGGGTACAAGGTGTCGATCGAGACGCTCAACGAAGGGCGAATCGGCATCGGCGCCCAGATGCTTGGCATCGCGCAGGGTGCCTACGAATGCGCTTTGAAATATACTAAAGAACGCGAGCAGTTTGGCGACTCGATTAGCAGTTTCCAAGGCGTGCAGTTTCAACTCGCCGAAATGGCTGTTGAGATCGAAGCCACGCGCCTTCTCGTGTATAACGCAGCCCGGCTAAAAGATGCTGGAAAGCCTTTCGTAAAAGAGGCAGCTATAGCCAAGCTCTACTCATCTCGCTGTGCCGAACAGGTCTCTTCAAAAGCGATCGAACTTTACGGCGGCTATGGATATGTAAGAGATTACCCCGTCGAAAAATACTGGCGCGATTCTAAGATCGGCTCCATCTACGAGGGAACGTCGAACATGCAACTTCAGACGATCGCAAAGTTGATCATGAGCGGAAAATAATTTTGCGGGCTGGCATTTCGACAGTTGTAACGATTATGAATCAACCCGTCTCCCTCTCGATCAAATACACTGTGGAGGATATAATTCGAGTTGCTTTGTTTACACGAAATCAGAATTTCGTATATCGCTATGACGCAATACTTGTCGGATTGGTCATTTTTCTGGCTTCGGCGGCGGTCGTCCTGTTTATGGCGAGTGATCTTCGTGAAATTCGAATTCCGTCGTTGATTGTTGTCGGTGCGATACCTGCAATTCTCGTGGGCGGCTCGGTTTATCTGCTACACGGATTTTTTCATCCTTGGAGAATTCGACAAAGGCTCGAGAAATACTTTGACTTGTACCCTATATTTGCTGACACCTTAGAAATTGAAATTTCCGATGAAGGCATTCGGAGTACGGGGAAATTGAGCTCAAGTTTCGTCAGTTGGCCAGCCTTTGTAAAGATTGTCGAATCTAAAACCGATCTTATATTCTATACAACTTCGGCGCCCAATATTCTTCTACCTAAATCAGCCTTCGCAACGGACCAAGAATTCCTTTCGATATGGGATTTCGCGGCTGAAATCGTAGGCTTGAAATCTTGTCAGACAGCTAGCGAATCTTGAGTTATAATCAAGAAACTTGAGAGCAAAGCTATGCCGGAACAGGACGAAGGCGTTTACTATTTCGCGGGATTTTGCGTCGATGCAGTCAGACGGCGTCTGTCGCATAACGGATCATCAATTTCGATTACCTCAAAGGCGTTCGAGACGCTAGTGGCGCTGATACGACATCGGGGCGAGACGGTGTCGAAGACGGATCTGATGAACGCCATATGGGCTGACACCGCGGTCGAAGAAAATAATCTGACCCAGCAGATATCGGCGTTGCGCCGGGCTCTGGGCGAAACGCCGGGCGAACATCGCTATATCGTTACCGTGCCGGGTAACGGATATTGTTTTGTGGCAACGGTTGGGCATGAACCGCAAAGCTACCGTCTCGTATTGCCTGGGCAGGAAACGGCTCGCTGGAAGGCATCGCATGGAATCAGAGTTTTGGACCCGGCCGTTATTCGAGGTTATTCCGTTGCTCTCGTATTCATGGCGGCGATATGTCTTGGCTTTCTTTGGTCCGGCGTCAGAAATATGGTAACCGGACGCTCGCAAAGCCTTGCAGTTCTTAGCTTTAAGGTTGCGACGGCCGATGATGCTTTTATAGGTGACGGGATCAGCGACACGCTCCGGGCGCGTCTGGGGAGCGTTCAGGACCTGACGGTTCGCCCCGGTGCTTTCGCGTTGTCCGACGTTGACGCCATTTCGGCGGGCCGCAGGCTCAAGGTCGATACCGTGGTTACGGGATCGGTCCAGCGTGATCACGACAGATTGCGGGTCGTGGTCGAGATGCTCGATGTTGGGCAGGGGACGATCGTTTGGGGGAAGACCTTTGATGAATCGGCATCAAATGTTTTCGATCTACAGGATTCTATTGCAAGCGAGGTCGCTCGAGTCTTAAAGATCGGTTACACGTCGCACAGCCGTATTCACGCTTCCTCGGGTTTGTTTTCGGCGGGTTATATTCGGCCGCGGGAGAATTTCTCGGTCTGATGATCCCGCTCAAGATCCGACACGCCACCCTGGAAGACGCTAAGTCGTTGACCGATCTCTCATACACCACGTTTTGGGATGCTTTTGCGCACCATCCGAAAAATGCGCCGGACGACCTGGCATACTATATGCGGCAGGCATTTACGGTCGAACAGATCACGCGGGAGCTTGAGCATGCGGAGTCTGTATTTCTGATTGCTGAGATCGACGGCGAACTTGCCGGATACGCAAAGCTTGTTCTAAATAACATCGAGCCCGGGATCGTTTCGCAAAAACCGATCGAGCTTAACCGCCTTTATTCACAACAGAAGTTTCTTGGGCAGGGTGTGGGACAGAGCCTGATGGACGCCTGTTTCGGGCTTGCGCAAGAACAGGGTTTTGACACGATGTGGCTTGGCGTTTGGGAATACAACCCTCGCGCCCAACGTTTTTACGAAAAGAATGGTTTTCGTTTCGTTGGCAAACACACGTTCGTCCTCGGGGCTGATCCGCAAACCGATCTGCTAATGCAAAAGGCGATTTGACGACATGACTTTCATTTCCACCGCTTTATTAATGCTAGGTATCGGATTCCTGGTTATTGTTGTTCTTTCAAATAACAAAAAGAAGGTGGGGTATCAATTTAAGGCCCATATCTGCCCTGGTTGCGGGCACCGGCCGGGGTCTCACTTTCGTGTTCCAGCGAGTGAGCGGCAGACACTTTGGGGCGGCCGTACGTGAGAAAATGCGGCTGTGAAATGGACAAGTGGGGC
>JBDTZW010000228.1:0-3542 GCA_040004905.1 Acidobacteriota bacterium | reverse complement strand
ACATTGAAGAGGCGAATGTCGGGATGATTGGCCGCAGCCTGCACCGCATCGCCGTTCGCCGTTTCGCGAAGCAGGCGCTGCATGTTCGATTGGCCCGCAACCAGCCAAACTTCGCCTACAAGAATATCCGTTAGCTCGATCCGATTCTTTCCCGCAATGATCATCGACTGCGGGTTAGAGTTTGCCTTCAAACCGGAAAGCTCGACCCGCCATTTGCCATCAGGCCCGGCCGCAGTTGTCTTTTTCTGGCCCGCAAATTCCACCGTCACGGTCTCGCCCGGCTCAGCCCAACCCCAGACGGGGAGCTTTTGCTTTTGCTGCAAAATCATCGAGCTGCCGATCACGTCCGGCAGCCGAACATCGCCTAACGATGCGAGCGAACAAATGAGGATAACCAAGGTTAAGATCAAAATTTTCATCTTGTTGTCATCATTTCCAAATATGTCAAAAAGGCTCAGCTCCGTAGGAGCGTGTTGGCCATTTTATGTCGCTCCTACGGAGCGTGGTTTCTAGAAATGTCGCGACGTTTCTACAAACATGTCGCCCCGCTGGGGCTGGGATAATACTAACGAACCCACGTTCTACAAACATGTCGCCCCGATGGGGCTGGGATGATACCAACGAACCTACGTTTCTACAAACATGTCGCCCCGCTGGGGCTGGCATGATTCTGATACATCACCCTTCTACAAACATGTCGCCCCGCTGGGGCTGGGATGAATCTGATACATCACCCTTCTACAAACATACCGCCCCGCTGGGGCCGGGATGAATCCACCTTGATGTTTCCAAATATATCGATGTGTTTCGACAAACATATCGCTCTGGGGTTTTAGCTCCATAGGAGCGTCATGTTTGTAGAAAAGATGTTCCCCAATATTTGTTCCCAAGCTCCGTAGGAGCGGCACAAAATCACCAAATATCTTTTTTGGAATCACCCGATCAATATTTCCGCTTCAACCATTCCTCCGGTACCGGAATGATGCAGATGTTCATTGAGCGGCCGTCGGTTGAGAGCATTGCCGATTCTATCTCGATGCGAGTTCCATCGGGGCTGAACGTGGGATGCGGGTGATCGGCGGCGGTCGGTTTGTGGCCGGTCGAGAGCATGATCATCTCGCGGGTGTGACGGTCGATGAGATAGATGCTTCGCGAAAAATCGTCACCGACCGCCCATCGCCTATCCGAGGAACCATTGACATGCCAGAGCCCGCTGCCGCTCGGCGTCTGTCCCGCGATGACCATTTCACGTGTTCGTAAGTTTACGATCGCAAGACCTGTCGGTTTCTCGCGAGTTCCCGAAGGCCCCCATTCCGTCTCTTGTCCCGGATTAGCGCCGCCAACCGGGGTGCCGGCAGATCCTGTCGCCCCTTTCACCGGCCTATGGCCCATTATCGCCATAGCGACCTCGTCTTTTGAAATTACGGCTTCGTGCGTCACCCATTCATATTCGCTTTCGGGGTAGAGCGGCCGCAGGCCCGTGCCGTCCGATAAAACGGTCCAGGTACGCTGCGGCGATTTGCCGCCCGTTTCCCAGCAGAAGACGATCTCGCCCGGCACCCACGGATTTGTCTGGATGTGCCCGATCTGAAAGGGAACCGAGACGACATGCTTTATCACGCCCGTCGTGATATTCATCTCCGCAATACCCGATGGGCCAGCACCCATGTTCCGCGGTCCGAAATTCTTTTCGATCTTTGCGTCCGGTGCAAGATGCCGGGCCGCCTCTTCACGGCCGACACGAAAATAGACACGCGTCTCATCGCCATCGAGAGCCATGTCGCCGCCCGCTCCGATCTCGGGCGGTGTGGTTCCGCAGACGCGTTGATATGTGTCAGCCGATTTCAAAGTTCCCGCGGAGCTGTCGGCAAAGAGCTTGGCAAGATCGACCTCGACGACCTGCATCGCTCGATTCTGTTCCGGGGCTTGTCCTCGCGCAAAAGTAGTGCCTGGCGGGTAACGAAGAAAATACAGCTTCATCGACTTGCGCCCGACATTCAGCATGCCCGTATAGCCGCCCTCGGTCACCTGCACGATGTCGCCGGTGCTTTCATTGACGGCCATCGCTTCGCCCTTAACGCGGTTCGAGCGAAAGATCACCCATTTTCCATCGGACGACCATTGGTTGTGCGTCTGATAGATCTTTGAATCCCCGACTGGCGTACTCGTCAGAAAGGTCAGCATCGTTCCCGTCACCGGATCTTTCACCACCTTCTTTTCCGAGGGGAACCGCCGCCCGATCTGAGCATCTGCCGTGAAAATAAAAACGAATGACAGCCCAAACGTAAGCAAAATGGCATTTAGCTTCATAAACGTTATTCCTCGAAGTTAACCGGTTTTCTGAACGATAAAAAGACTCTACCGAAAACCCGTCCATCGCTCAAGTCCACAGTCAGAACCGGGAGCGATAACGACAGGGGGTTCTTCAGATCCCCCCTTGGATAAGAGGGTGCAGAGCTGTCTTTATACGTTAATGATCTTGAGGAGCGGAAAGGCTGCCTTATAAATGCCTTGATCGAGAGTTAGCAGTGTATGGCCTTTTTCGAAGGCATGTGCACCGATCAGAAAATCGGCCAGGATGCGCCGCGGCGGCCCGCTTGAGGTTTGCTTGCGTCGGCGCTTGGCGTAGGCCTGTAAAGCCCTACCGGCCGAGCGCCAGATGGCTTCGTTCGTTATCCAATCGACGGCTATCCCCGTATCGTCGAGAAACTCATCGACAAAGGCCTCGGTTCGGCGAGGGAAGGCGAGTAATTCCGAATGGACGGCTCCGCAAATAACCAACCGGCCACGCGCGACTGCATTGTCGAGAGCATCTTGCGCGGCCGAATTCAAAGAATCGTCCCGGTCCCAAAGACCCACCAGAACATTTGTGTCCACAGAAGTGATCATTTCTTGCCGGGTTCATGTCCCCTAAGTTCCCCGATCTGTCTGAGCACCGCCTTTCGACCACTTTCCGTGCCCGGGTTCCCGATGCCCCGGTATTTCGCGAAAGGACTGTTTTTGCGTGCCGGCCGGACGACGACGCTATCGCCTGTCTGCTCAAACACCAGACTGTCCCCAGCCTTGACGCCTAATGCATTCCGGATCGCACGCGGAACAGTTATCTGCCCCTTGCTGGTTATTTTCGCCTGATCGTTCATTCGCGGTTCCCTCACATTCCTTACAATATCACAAATCACCTTACTTTTGTCAGAGCCGGGAACCATAGCGACTGGGTTCCATCTTCTCAATGCAAAAGCCTGACCATGAAAGAGGGCGGGACGGCCAACATGGCCATCCCGCCCTCTGCTACTGCCTACTGCCAACTGCCACTGCCTTCTGTCTACCCCCTCACGCTACGCCGTAAACGACCGCTGAGTTTGAAAAATGCGACACCGATCTTGCGGCCGAGGCCCGGGCCTTGTATTCATAGTACTGCCCCGGCGTTACCGGAGCGTCAGTAAACGTTTGTTTCTTTGTGGTGGCTAGTAGCCCCCACGCACCCGTATCGCCCTGTCGCCGCCAAACCTGGTACACGACCGAGCCCGATTTGTTGTTTCCTT
>JBDTZW010000337.1:0-3548 GCA_040004905.1 Acidobacteriota bacterium | reverse complement strand
ATATACAGTGGCGCAGCTTCGGCTATGAGTCGCTTGGCGGCGGAACGTTTAGCACCGAAATGGAAATGTGGACCTTGGATCGCGACATTCCCATGGCGGGAGGCAGGAAGATACTAGCGGGCTCCTGGTATGAAGTAGATTGTGCTCCTTTTGTTAAATAACATTTACCAGAAACTCGGAAATTAGGAACAAAATATTGCGCCTGCCGAAAAGTAGGGATAACAAGTTATGAGTTTCAAGATCAATGCCAACGGGACCAAAGGATTTCACTATGCAAGGGCCGAAAATCCTGACGAGAACCTCTTCATCACGGCCGATATCATCTCTGCTATGGGCTCGGTCTCGGGCCCAAATCTAAAGGGTTTGGGCGGGGGCGGTGCCGATTACGTTTTGCCGTCGATCGACGGGACCACCCGCGACGCCATAAGCAGTTACGCGAAACTTGGGTTCACGTACGCACTCACAACCGCCGTAAACCGTCTCGCGGCCTTTCGATCTGCTGCACAGGGATCGATAGCCGTTTCAGCGACGCAATCTAAACTTCTAGGCGACAAAATGGGGTTCGCACGCTACGCGTTTTCACCGGGAATTCAACCGGGCCTCGAATTTGTGCAAATAATTGCTCCGACTTTGGAGACGACCGGGCTTAATCATTACGGATCTCTGCGGGCGCTGACGGACATCCTTAATAAATACTATGACTTTTTGGATGATGAGAAAGATCGCCCGGTAATTCTCATCGAGATCATTAACTGAGTGAAATGTGTGATGACTGAAACAAGTGCGAGAAGTAGGAGTTTCAGCTGGAAGAACGCCCGGGCGACCAGAATGGGTCAGGCCGCACGGTTTACGGTGGGCCATCGACGCCATGGAAATGAAGTATGAGTGCACCTTACGGGAATTCTTACGAAATAAAGGATGAATTGGGAAACGTGGCTAAAGAATGGCGTTTCGGCAATCCTGAACGGGTTGTTAGGGAGTTTCGAAACGGGGTGGGTAACCGTCAGTGCGTAGCGTTGGTTAAGGACCTCCTGCAGATGCCGTCAACGTCATTTTGGTTTGATGACGGTACCGACGTTTATGGAAATTCTTCGTTGAAAGGGGGAACGGTCATCGCGACCTTTGTTGGCGGTAAATATTTGAGTCTGCCTCACGACAATCATGCCGCTATCTACATAAAGCAAATTCCTAAGGGTATTTTGGTTATCGATCAGTGGATAGATAAAGGCATCGTGAAACCTCCGGATTTCAGGGAGATATGCGCCGATCCTCAGAAAGCCAGAAGCAATAACGCGGCTGCTTTCTCAGTGGTAAGGACATCAAGTTTGAGGAGACGCTGAATTTTTGAGGGAACGACATGCTAGTTGGATACCTTATTGGATTTCTCATTGTTGTGGGGGCCGTAAGCCTTATCAGCGCGTTGCTGATCGGCGTGGGCGCTGGGATCTTTATTAAAACACCGATTCCGTTTGCAACACGGTTCTGGGTCTCGGCTGTCGCGATCGCAGTGACTTTCGCTCTCCAATGGCTCATACAAAACACGCTCCAGGCAAGTAACGGGTTTTTCGCGGCGGTGCCGGGTCTTAGCTTTTTCGCGGTCTCGTGGCTTTTGATAACTGGTTATCTTAACAACAATACCGAATCGAAATCCGGAAACGTCGTCAGGGGACTTCTCGTCGCAATCTTTCAATGCCTATCACTTGTCGCGGTCGCATTGATCGTTGTGTTCGCAACCATCGGCCTTATTCGACGCTAAAAAAGAAAATAATATGCTTAAAACAAAGAAAACTAATCTGATCCCGCTGTTGGTCTTGGTTTTTGTGATTCTCGGCTGCGGCGGCCAAAACTCATCGTCAACCTCCAATTCGGCATCCGCTGGCAAAGAGATCAGTTCGATAACTTGGGCTGATTACGACAAGATCTACGGCTCAGACGCCAAGACGACAGACATGCAAAAGGAACGCTCATGGAATGATTTCCAGGGCAAGCGCGTCGCGTGGTCTGGCGAGGTTGCCGAGGTTTCAAACGGGGCGTTCGGAGGCCTGCAGGTCTCCGTAAAAATGAATAAGACTACACTGGTTGCAGACATTAGTCTTGAATTAAAAAAGGAATATGAGGATGCTGCATCCAAATTGACCAAAGGTTCCAAGATAAGTTTTGTCGGAACGCTAAAGAGCTACGGCGGAACTTTCTTGCCCGCGACGCTTTCCGACGGCGAGATTAAATAAGCTAAGAAATATTGTTTGGTGAAAAGGATTGGGCGAGTCTCATCCCTTGGTCACAAATTGGAGAATATCGCAATGAATGAGGATCTAGGCAAGCAGATCAGGGTTCACAGAACGGGCATATTCAGATACTGGCCACTGTTTCTAATGGCGTTCCTGTTACTAACAATTGCGGCCATACTCAGTGGTGCAGCTCTAAAGAATGGCAATAATTCAGATGCCCTCATCGTTGCCATTATTTTTATCTTGCTCGCCTCCATACCTTCTTTCATTGGATGGTACTACTCAACCAACAAGGCTGAGCTCTACGAAGCCGGCTTTGTATACACGACCCGGCGGTCGATCAAAAAGGTTCTTTGGAGCGAGATCAAGTATGTTTACACTTTTAACATGCAGGTCAACGTCAACGGCATCCCCACAGCCCCCCAGTATAGATTTGCAATACGTACTGAGGACGATATGATCGTCCGATTCTCACCGCGTTTGACCGACATTCGCGAACTAGGCGCGATCTTCCTGAATGTTGCCCAACAGCGAAATCTGCCTATCATCGTGGGAGTTCCCTATCGTTTTGGATCTCCCGAACCGGAGCGGACTAAAATGTTGGACATCTAGAGATCAAGATAGGCCGAATCTGTCGGCGACTACGACTTTATACCGTAAAAATTCAGGAAGTGACAGGCAGATCTTCGGTCACAAAATTTTGACATCCGACCCAACAGTATGAAAATAGTCTCGCTCCGACATCTAAAAGATATGCAGGTGGCGCATGGGTGGTAAAACACTATTACTTTGCGTTGCTATTCTTTCTGCATCGTCATGTACTCCGGTCGTAGATCAAGAGAGTTACGCGAAAGTCCCTAATTCTCCTGATCTGGCTCCCGGGAAAGCGGCGATAAGGGGAACGGTACATTGGAAAGGTGTGCTCGCGGCCGGAATCAAGGTCATGCTATGTGATAGCGTTCCTTCCTCCTTGCCTATGATCTCTCCTCCGTTTGGAAGTGGCTTTAGCTGTAAAGAACAGGCTGAAAGTGTCAGAACTAACGAGAACGGCGTATATATCTTCAACAATCTGGAACCTGCCCACGGAGCGACGACCGCAAACTCGAACGCCCCAAACCAGAATCGAACAAACGCAAACTCGGCATCGTCAAACGACTCACCAGGAGGTAGCTGGCGGTCCTACATTCCCGTCGCGGTGGTCGAGAGTGAACCGCGTCTGTATTTCTTTTGGGAAAGGTCGCTGGGTCCTGGTTTACCGACAGGGGATACCATCTATCCCGATCCAAATAAGACCTATGAGATTAAGCCTATCAACATTCG
>JBDTZW010000423.1:0-12019 GCA_040004905.1 Acidobacteriota bacterium | reverse complement strand
GTTTGGCTCCCACGTTTGAACGAAAGTTGCCGTTCTCGTCGTAGAGGCGGCGGTATTGGGCGGAGTTGCGGATGATTCCCTGGACGTACTGCTTGGTTTCCTTGAAAGGTATGGCTTCGACAAAATCGTCGATTTCGGACGGGAGCGTTGCGCGCCATTGAGGGACACGATTCGGGCCTGCGTTGTAGGCGACCGCAACGTATTCAACTTGGCCATATTTGTCGAAGAGATCTCGAATAAAGGCAGTACCAAGCTCAATATTCAACGCGGGTTGATAAAGATCTTCAGCGGAATTGGGCATCATCGACGCTCCGTATTTCTTCGCCACGATCCGGGCTGTAGGAAGCAGAAGCTGCATAAGCCCGTAGGCATTCGCAGCGGATTTTGCCCGGGGATTAAAAACAGTCTCTTGCCGGATAAAGCCTGATATCTGATAGGCGTCAAGGTTGCGATGAGCGGCCCACGATTTGATCTGGTCCCAGTTGGTCAGGGGGTAAAAGAAATCCCATTCCTCCCGTCCCATTTCCTCGGGAAACATCTGGGCGTAGTCGGGATAGCTTTTTTGCATTGCAACAAGAGCTGCGGTGTTGTCACCCTTCCAACGGTAATAGCGGGCGAGGGCAAGATTGATCTTCGGGCTGTTGTTCGCAGTCTTCTTGGCCTCGTTGAGTTCATCGATCGCCCAGTCGAAAAGCCCCACGATGCTCAGCTGATCGGATTTCTCGATCCGCTCAGCCTCACGGGCCGTCGAAGTTTCCGCCGCGACCGTCACCGACCGCAAATGTGCGATCGCCTTTGCGACTTCGGGTCGGGTTTGAACGATCCGATCTGGTCCGCCGCATTTTCCCTGGCTGGCCAGAGCTCCCCACCTTTTCTCGGCCAAGTAGCCATACCAGTTTGCACCATAGCGATACTCGACCCCGGTATATAAAACACAGGCGTCGTCGGTCTTGCCCGCCCGCTCGGCGTCGCGTGCCGCCCAGTATCCAGCCTTGCCGCGATTGGTGGTATCCTTGTCGGCGTAGCGCGCCAGATGGTCGATGAACATCTGCGAGCTCTTGGCGAAATTGTTGTTGGAATGTTCGAACCAAGCGAGTTCGAATTGGGCCTGAGCGACATCGACAGAGTTGGGATAAGAAGTGACCGCCGCGTTCAGGAAATAGCCCTCGTCCACCTTGTTCTTGGCTTCGCGAGCCGCGAGCCCCGCTTCGATCAGCGTCTTAGGGACGAGCAGGCCGTTCGGAAATTTCAACCGCATCTCATCGGCGGTCGAACGGACTTGAGTCCACTGTCGCGCCCTGGCATATCCGAGAACGAGTTGGCGATATGTCTCTTCACGCTCGGCGGGGGAGGGAACTGAATTGAGGAGTTTCTGAGCGTCGGCAAATCGGCCGGCATTTGCCAGAGATGTAAGATACCGAAGTTTTACTCCGGGAGATCCAAGTCTCGTGGGATCCTTGGCCACGTCATCGTAGGCCTTCGCCGCTTCGGCGTAGCGCTTAGCCTTGAAAAGCGCCTCGGCCCAGGCGGATTGCTCGTTGTCGGTTTCCGGTTCTATCGGTTTTCCGAGGACCCTTATCTTTGCCTCGGCTTCCTTTGCTGCCGGAGTGCCGGGAAAGTTGAAAAATACTCCCCGATAAAACTTCTCTGCCATCGACTGGGAGCCCTGTGCTTCGTGAGCCTTGGCTGTTAGCAGCATGCCGTCCGGATCGCTGGCGAGATCGCTGATGAACCCTACCACCTTGTTGGCCTGCCCGGTCTCCAATGCCGACTGTGCCCAAAGTAGTTTCGCGTCCCGGACGCGGATCGAGTTCGGGAAATCCATTGCGAGCTTGCTCAGTACGGCCATTGCATTCGCGCGATCGCCCGCATTCTGCAAAGCACGTCCGCGAAGCCAGAGCGCATAATCGCCCAGCGACGTGCGTTTAGCGAATTCATCCGAATTCAATAGCGCGGCCGCTCCGGCGAAATCCTTGTTCTCGAATTTAATCCTCGCGTGCAGTAATTTTGCCAATGCTCCCGTCTTTTTGCCCGCGAAACGCATCTCAATTGCGTTGACCGCATCTTCGGGCGGGAGTTTGCCATCCTTCGTCATCTGCCGCAGCGATTGCAGAGCTTGGTCCTCGGTTTGCCCCGAGCATCCGCCGGCGAAAAGGACCGTGAGGATAAGAAGGGCGGCGACGGCATTAAAAAAATGGCGAATCATTGGTGAAGTAATATCAAAATTCTGATGTCGAAATACTCGAAAATATACTCCCGAAAATACTTTCAATAGGACAAAGTTAGTTATATCATAGGAAAGAAAATCGTACGACAAATTCTCCAATTCTCTCCTTTTTGAGGCGTTTAAACCTGATGAGATCAATTTTCTCCTGCGTCACTATTATCTTAGCTTTCGCTGGCGGATGTTTAGGGCAGCAATCGACACCTTCCCCGACCCCCAAACCCACTGACGACGATGTTGTAAAGATCTCCACGGCATTGATCCAGGTTGACGTTACAGTAACGGACGCTAAAGGAAAGGTGATCCCCGACCTTAAGGCAGAGGATGTTGAAATATACGAGAACGGGCAGAAACAAAAGATCTCTCATTTCTCTTTCATCGCAGCGGCTCAGCAGCCTGCTGCAGTCAGCGCGACACAAGATCCTAATACAGCGAAGGATGCGATACCGCTTCCCAGCGCGAAGCTTCGAACCGATCAGATCCGGCGAACCGTCGCGTTGGTGGTCGATGATCTGTCGCTTTCCTTTGAAAGCACGTACCAGGTTCGCCGTGCACTCAAGAAGTTTGTCGATGAGCAGATGCAGGAAGGCGATCTAGTCGCCATAATCCGAACCGGTGCGGGCATCGGTGCTCTTCAGCAGTTTACATCCGACAAACATCAGCTTTACGCTGCAATTGAAAAGGTCAAATGGAACCCGATCGGGAACGGTAAGGTCGGAGCTTTTGCACCGATCGAGCCGACGCTGGAAGAGCTGAAAAAACAGTCGGGTGACAATATTTCCGACGAAGATCTGGCGGCCGAAAGAAATCGGAACAACGCTCAGAGCGATTTTGAAAGCAGTGTTTTCGCCACGGGCACGTTGGGTGCTCTCAAGTTCATTGTCACGGGAATGAGCGAGCTGCCGGGGCGCAAATCCGTCATTCTTCTTTCCGAAGGGTTTCGGCTCTTAGAGCGCGATCAGGACGGATTTTCAAGCAGCGGACGCGTGCTCGATTCCTTAAAACTGCTCACCGACCTCGCCAACAGGTCGTCCGTGGTCTTTTATACCATCGATGCCCGCGGCCTGCAGACCGCCGGGATCACGGCCGAGGACAACATCATCGACCCAACGCCGGCGGCGTTGGAGCAGCAGATGTCTGATCGCCGTGATGAGCTTTTCGAAACCCAATCAGGTCTTACGTATTTGGCAGCTCAGACCGGCGGTTTCGCGGTGCTGAATAATAATGACATCGCAGGCGGCGTGCGTCGAGTACTTAACGACCAGAGCTATTACCTCGTCGCCTATGAACCCGATTCGGACACATTCGACCCGAATAAGCGGCGATTCAATAAGCTCGAGATCAAGGTCAATCGGAAAGATGTTCATGTCCGATACCGAAGCGGTTTCTTTAATACGCCCGACACGGTCGCCGGTGCCGTGCCGAAAGTACCGACTCCGATCGAACAATTAAGAACTGCACTCATGTCGCCGTTCGGTGTCAGCGGTCTCTCGCTGCATTTGAACGCTTTATTCGGTAACAGCGAAAAAGACGGATCATTTGTCCGCTCGCTGATCCACGTTTCCGCAAATGAATTGAAATTCATCGATCAACCGGATGGAACGAAAAAGGCCGTATTTGATGTACTTGCAGCAAGCTTCGGCGACAATGGACAAGTGATCGATCAGATCGGAAAATCGTATACTCTCGCGGCGCCGCCGGATGTGTATAAGAGCTTGATCGAAAAGGGATTCGTCTACCATTTCGCCTTTCCTGTGAAAAAGCCCGGAGCTTATCAATATCGGATCGCCATCCGCGACGAGCAAAGCGGAGCTGTCGGATCTGCGAGCCAGTTCATCGAAGTCCCGAATTTAGGGAAAAATCAACTGACGCTCTCCAGCATCGTTCTAGACAGCATGACGCAGGACGAATGGAAGAAAGCGTCGTCGGCAGCAAACGATCCGCCGCCGAGCAACGCTCTGAATAACACAGCCCTGCGGCAGATCAAGGCCGGTTCCGTTCTTCGCTGCGGCTATGAGGTTTATAACGCGCGGGCGGCTGCCTCAGGCAGGGCCGACCTTACCGCAAAGCTTAGAATTATCCGCGACGGCAAGATCATCCTCGACGGCCTGCCGCATCCGGTTGACATGCAGAATGATCTCCAGCACGTTGCGGGATCCGCAGCGATAAACCTCGGACCTCAAATGGCCGCCGGGGATTATATTCTCCAGATGATCGTGACGGACAACGCAGCTCCGACAAAGAAACGGACCGCTAGCCAGTTCGTCCAGTTTGAGGTAATCCGGTAAGGTCCCCTTATGCAGATCAGATCGATCGAACTAACCGAGATCAAGCTGCCGCTGATCCATTTTTTTGAGACAAGCTTCGGCCGGACGTACGAACGCCGGATCATTTTGGTCCGTGTCGAAGATATAGACGGAGCGGAAGGCTGGGGCGAGGTCACCTGCAACGAGCGGCCTGGCTATTCCGAGGAGTGGACCGGTTCGGCGTGGGTGACGATCGAAAAAATACTGGCTCCGATGGTGATCGGAAAAGAGGTCGATTCTGCCGCCGATATTTGGAATTTGATGATCTCCGCCCGTGGAAACCGGATGGCAAAATCCGGTATCGAAACCGCCTGCTGGGACCTCGAAGCCAAGAAACTCGGAGTCCCGCTGTGGCGGCATCTTGGCGGCGTCAATCATGAGTTCGCCTGCGGCGTTTCGATAGGAATTCAGGACAACATCGAACAACTGATCGAAAAGATCCGAGTTGAAGTCGACGCCGGTTATCAACGCATCAAGATCAAAATTTCGCCGCGATGGGATTATGAAGTTCTGGCGGCGGTACGCAAACAGTTCGGCGATATTCTGCTGATGGGCGATGCGAATTCGGCATACACACTCGCGGATATCGACCGGCTTAAGAGTTTTGACGAATTCGATCTCATGATGCTCGAACAGCCGCTTGGCTACGATGACATCGTCGATCATGCGAAACTGCAGGCTCAGATCAAGACTCCGATCTGCCTTGACGAACCGATCAAATCGCCCGACGACGCCCGAAAGGCGATCGAACTTAAATCAGGCAAGATCATTAATTTGAAGAACGGCCGAGTCGGCGGCCATACACAGTCAAAGTTGGTCGAGAAGGTTTGCCGTGAGAACGGGATTCCCGTATGGTGCGGCGGTATGCTCGAATCGGGCATCGGCCGCGCCCACAACATCGCTATCTCAACCCTCGAAGGCTACACGATGCCCGGGGATGTGTCTGCATCAAAACGTTACTGGCATGAAGACATCATCGAACCGGAAGTCGAGATCACCGCAAACGGAACGATCATCGCACCTGAAGGCCCGGGAATTGGGTTTGAAGTAAGGCGCGAACGTGTCGAAAAAGTCTCGGTCAGACGTTGTAGTATTGGATAAAATGTTTGACTTCACTCTGGCCGTTATTCCCGTCGGACCCGGTCCGTCTATCCCCATAAGCGGCAGTCACGGAGGCATCCATGGCTCAGGAACAAAATCGCGTTGACATCGGGTTTATGGTAAAGCCCAACGCACTTCCGGCTGCCGCGGGGTGTATCGCTTTGGGTATTGTCATCCTGGGGATCGGGTGGTTCATCAGGCACGGCCTCGGCAATTTACCCATTCTCATCTGGATCCTTTCCGGTGTATTTATCGGTCTCGGATTCTGGTTCCTTTGTGGGATTCCTGTCGCGCGCCGTAGACTTCCTCGATCCCTGTCGGCGAAGGGCATCGAATATAGAAACGGCAGCGTGGTTCCCTGGGGCGCGGTATCCTCAATAGCCGAAGGGCCCCAGTTTCTTGCGGCCGGTAATTATTACCGTGAACAAACCAACATCGATCTCAGAGACGGAAGTCAAGTAGTTCTAACGGGGGAATGGATCGAAAACTACTCTGAAATGCACGAATACCTGGTCGCCAGGCCCGAGTACGAGAAGCCCGAGAAATATACTTCCTCTGCGGCCGCCAGCACTCCAGGCTCTCTGCAGCCGAACCAAATTTCACCGATAGAACCCGATTTGGTTAAAACAAAGGCGGATCCGGCCGATCAACCGCTCAAGACTCTCTCGGGCTTGCCGCGAATAAATGTTAATACCCGCATCCTTAACCAAATTGGTATTTTTGTCGGGCCCGCGTTGATTATCGGAATGGGTCTGTTTGTCTCTGCTGTCCCATTTATCGTTTACCCAAAGGGAACTCCAATGTCGACGAGCATGTCCGCCTTATTTATTATTGTAGGCTTGGGATTGATCGCCTTAGGCTGCTGGATACCCTTTTCCATTAGAAACAAGCGGAAAGCAATACCGCGATTTTTCTCTGCAGACGGCATCGGGATTTGGGACGGCACCGTGATCCAGTGGGAAAAGGTTTACTTGATCAGCGATGTTGTTGGGAGCCGTTATGTGGATGTTAATCACACGGCTACCTTTCGGCAAACGGACATCAAGCTCCGCGACGGAAATGATCTTTCCGTGTCGGCAGACTCGGTTTCTAATTTTGACGACCTGCACGCTTATCTGGCAAAACTGCCGCAGTACAACGGCAATTGAATTTATGCAAAATTATCCGTCGGGCATTAAAGATGACAATGCATAACCGCTCCAGATTAGCCGGGAATCGGATTTGAGGTGAAGAAGACCCGACGAATCGCCCGTCTGCCGGTGTGTTCGGTAAAATTTACCAACAGCTAGGAGCGATAAAACGACTATTTATGAAAGGACTATTCTTAATATTGTTTGTGTTAATTTCTTTAGCTTCTGCTCCCTCCGCTCGAGGCCAAAAAATCCCGGTCAATGATATTCCGACGGTAACTTACGATGAACTAATCCAGAACCAGGGTAAGTATGTCCGTAGGACGGTTCGCCTCCGAGCAATTTCGACGTACGGATTTGAGTGGACGTATTTGTGTGCCGACCCGTGCTCCAAAAGGTCGTCGGATAAAGCGTGGGTTGAAATAGCAAAGGATGAAGAACAGTGCTCCACTTTGCACAAACAGCTGACGAAATTGGGTAAGAAATTCGACAATCAAGCGGAGGTCGTTGTGGTCGGGAAATTGCTTGTTGGGGGCGGTTATGGACACATGGGAGTTTATCCCCATGCGTTCGAAATAAGCTGCATCGAGAAGTTTAACAAACAACACGTCCAATGATTTCCGTCCCCGAATTCTGAAATTACAAAGTCCAGAATAACGGTAGGAAAATCATCACCACAAAGAACAGGATCACCGTCAGCGGCAGACCAACTCTAAAATAATCGCGAAAACTATATCCACCAGGACTCATGACGAGTACGTTGACCGCATGACTGAGCGGTGTGATGAAAGCCATCGAGGTCGCCATGGCAACGCCCATTATCATTGCCCGTGGATCGACATTTGATTGTTGGGCAATGCCGATCGCGACTGGTCCGATGATCGCCGCCGCGACAGCTCCGTTTACGGCTTGCGTGAGGAGTACGGTAACGATGAATAAACCTGCCAGCAGCGGCAAGGCTCCATGGCCGCCGAACACGTCAAGTATTCCGCTCGCCGCAAATCCTGCCGCGTTCGTTTTTGACAGAGCTACGCCCATGGGAAGCATTCCGGCAACCAAAAAGACACTTTTCCATCCGATCGCCGAATAAGCCTGCTCGACCGTGATGATGCGGGTCAAACTCATCGCCAGCGCTCCGCCGAGCATGATCATCCCGGTCAGGTCCGGAAAGATGATGGCAAAAATAAGCGTTGCGGCAAAGATCATCAAAGCTGCGCGGCCTTTGCTCGGAACGGTTATTTCCTTTTCGTCGTCTGACATCAGGAGGATCAGGTCCTGATCATCCTGAAGCAGGGCAAGCTTTTCCCGAGGCCCCTGCAGCAGCAGAGCATCACCGAAATGAAGAGGCACGTCTGCGAGATCGATCAAAACCTCCTGATCGCCATGCCAGATCGCGAGAACCGCCATCCCATATTTTTCACGAAAATGAGATTCCCGCAGCGTCTTTCCGATCAGGCGCGAACGCGGAGCGAGCATCGCTTCGATCACCTCCACGGCCCGTGATTCGAGATCGGTTTCCTTCCATTCCGATTCAGGAAGAAGTTCCATATACGGCTCGACGTCGCGGCGGCGAAAATCCTCCTCGTCGCCTTCCAGGATCAACGTATCGCCGAGTCGAAGTCTAGTTTGCGGCGACAGGTCGAGGATCTTTTTCTTATTCCGCTCGATCGCCACGACATTTACGTCAAAATCCTCACGCAGTGTGCATTCGACGAGCTTCTTACCGATGAGAAACGAGTTTTGAGGTACGCGCGCCCGAAAGAGTTTTTCACCTAGGCCGTACGCTTTAATTAGGTCGTCGTGCTGGCCCGCGTCCGGTGCGTGCGTACGCTCGATCGGCGAATCGCCGGGAAGCGTCTTTCGTCCGATAAAAGCAACGTAGATTATTCCGGCGATGACGATCGGTATACCGACCGGCAGGAAATCCGTGATGCGAAAACCCGGAATATTATTGTCATGCAGCAGCGAGTTGAGAATGATGTTCGAGGTTGTAAAAAGCGTGGCAGTGCCGCCGAGGATCGTCGAGAACGCAAGTGGTATCAGCAGCCGCGAAGTATTCACGCCTGCACGTTTTGCAGCTCCGGACGCTGCCGGGAGCAGAACTGCGGTCGCCGCGATGTTGTTCATGAAGAGCGATAGGAATGCACCGGCGATCATCACGGTGATCGTTAATCGCAGCTCGCCGCGTCCGCCGACCTTTAGCAAAATATTGCCGACCTGCTCAGTAACGCCGGTCCGCTCGAGAGCTTCGGTCAAGACGAAGATCGCAATGATGATGATCACCGCGGATCGTGAAAACCCCGAAAAAGCCTCCTGTGGTGTCAGCACACCTGTAACCCCAAGAGCCACGACCACCAGCAAAGCCACAAGGTCCGCAGGCAATTTGTTCGAGAGGAATAGTATGAGGGCCGCAGCAAGGATCGCGCACGTTATGATCAGCGGGGTTTCCATCCGTAAAATTAAATTCTAGACGGTTTGCCCCACTTTTCAAAAACTTTGGATCGTTACATTTCTACGTTACCGCCCAAAAATGGTAATCTTACTGTTTTTGAAAACGATTATGAGCAATCCCGAACCTAACAAGATCATCTTTTCGATGGTCAAGGTCAGCAAGTTTTACGACAAGAAACCCGTCCTCAAGGACATCTATCTCTCGTTCTTTTACGGAGCCAAGATCGGCGTGCTCGGCTTAAACGGCGCCGGAAAATCCTCGCTTCTTAGAATCATTGCCGGCACCGACAAAGACTTTAACGGCGAGGTCGTTTTCTCTAAGGGCTACAGCGTCGGCTATCTCGAACAGGAGCCGAAACTCGACGAGACGAAAACCGTCCAGCAGATCGTTGAAGAAGCGGTCCAGGGGACAGTCGATCTTCTCAAGGAATTCGAAGAGATCAATGCAAAATTTGCCGAGCCGATGGATGACGATGAGATGAACAAACTCATCGAGCGCCAGGGCGAAGTTCAGGAAAAACTTGACCACGCCGATGCATGGGATCTAGACAGTAGGCTTGAGATGGCGATGGACGCTCTCCGGTGTCCGCCCGCCGATACTATCGTCAAGGATCTTTCAGGTGGCGAAAAACGCCGTGTCGCGCTTTGTCGTTTGCTCTTGCAGAAGCCCGATATTTTGCTTCTCGATGAGCCAACCAATCACCTCGACGCCGAGAGCGTCGGCTGGCTTGAACAGCACCTGCAAAAATACGAAGGCACGATCATCGCGGTCACGCATGACCGCTACTTCCTCGACAACATAGCAGGTTGGATACTCGAGCTCGATCGCGGGCAGGGGATTCCTTATCAAGGAAACTACTCGTCGTGGCTTGAGCAAAAGAGCACTCGCCTCGCCCAGGAAGACCGCAAAGAAGACAAGCTGCAAAAGACGCTCGAACGCGAGCTCGAGTGGATCCGCATGGCGCCGAAAGGCCGCCATGCAAAATCAAAAGCGCGCATTAACGACTATGAGGCGATGGTCGCGACCGAATCCGAAAAGCATGCAGACGACCTCGAGATATACATTCCGCCCGGCCCGCGTCTAGGCGATATAGTCATCGAGGCCCACGGCGTTTCTAAAGCTTACGGCGAAACGGTGCTTTTCGAAAATCTTGAATTCTCGCTGCCAAAGGGCGGCATTGTCGGCGTCATCGGCCCCAACGGAGCCGGTAAGACAACTCTTTTTCGCCTTATCACCGGCCAGGACACAGCGGATGCCGGTACCTTTAAGGTCGGCGAGACCGTTAAGCTCGGCTACGTCGATCAGTCGCGTGATTCGCTGAACGCCGAGAAGACGATCTTCGACGAGATCGCCGACGGCCTCGATAACGTGACGCTCGGAACGCGTACGATGAACGCCCGAACTTACGTGTCGAAATTCAATTTCTCCGGTGCCGACCAGCAAAAATTTGTCGGTCAGCTTTCGGGTGGCGAGCGCAATCGCGTGCATCTCGCCAAAATGCTAAAAACAGGTGCAAATGTTATTCTTCTCGACGAGCCCACAAACGACATCGACGTCAATACGATGCGTGCTCTGGAAGAAGCCCTCGAAAACTTTGCCGGCTGCGCTGTCGTAATTAGTCACGACCGCTGGTTTCTCGATCGCATCGCAACGCACATTCTCGCGTTCGAAGGCGACAGCCATGTCGAATATTTCGATGGCAATTACAGCGAGTACGAAGAGGACCGCAAACGCCGCCTCGGCCACGACGCCGACCAGCCGCACCGGATCAAGTATAGAAGTTTGACGCGAGCATAGCACCTAAAACCGTTCGTTTTCGATCGAAAAATGGGAGTTTTCACAAGAGAAATGGCAGGTCTTTTCCTTGCTGTTGCAGTCCTTTTTTCCATTGCTTGCGGACATGTCGCCGAAACTCCTGGGAAGTTTGTGGACCCTCCGCCATCTCCTGCGATCGATCTAACTCCTACACCGCAATCGGATTCGAACTCACCCATCCGAAAAATTGATTTCAAGAATTTTAGATTTACGGGGCCGGATGATTACGCGGAGACCTTTATTTTAAGGGAGGGAGAAAAATCGTTTGTCCCGCGTAAGGAAGATGGGATTCACCTCGAACAGATCGAGTATGCGGATCTGACGAGTGATGGCAGTGACGAAGCAATCATAGTAATGAGCATTCAAACGGGCGGTTCAAGCGCGCCCGGGCTTGTATTTATTTATGCGTTAGAAAACGAGCGGCCCAAATGTTTATGGAAATCTATGACCGGCGACAGGGCAGACGGTGGATTCAAAAGCTTAGATATTGAAAAGGGGAATCTGGTTATACAGTTATACGGAGATACACGATTGGTCAATGGTTCATGGAAGACAAAAATCCCCGACGGCCGTATGGGGGACTGTTGTCCGACGGTATTTACGAGTTCGGTCTTTACATGGGATGGTCATCGATTCGTCCAAGACGGCGAGTCTGTCATTAAAGAAATTTCCCGGGACAAATAAATAGTGCGAGTTTTTACAGTACTTACTATCTTAATAACAGCGCTTTGCTCGTTCTCTTGTTCGAAACAGCAGGAAGCAGTAAAGACACCGTCGTCACCCACTCCCGTTCCCGAAACCTATTCAAAGCCCGCTCCCTCGCCTTCGGCTTCGACAATGCCGAATCTGCAAGCGGAATTCCTGAGCGATAAAAATTCCGCATCCGATTCGCCCCTTGCCAAATTCGATTTCAAGAATTTCACCTATCCGCTGCCTCGCGGCTGGCAAAATCCTGACAATACAGACATGACCTTAAAGAACGGGGTGCTTG
>JBDTZW010000148.1:0-12106 GCA_040004905.1 Acidobacteriota bacterium | reverse complement strand
CGATCACGGTTAGCGACGGCATTGCGATGGGAACCGAAGGAATGAAATATTCCCTGATATCGCGAGAGGTGATCGCCGATTCGATCGAAACTGTATGTGAGGCCCAGCAGATGGACGGTTTGATCGCGATCGGCGGCTGCGACAAAAACATGCCGGGCGCTATGATCGCCATCGCGAGGTTGAATATTCCGTCGATCTTCGTCTACGGCGGCACCATCAAGGCTGGTCACTATCAAGGAAGAGACCTGACGATCGTTAGTTCTTTTGAGGCAGTCGGCGAATTCATCTCCGGCAAGATCGACGAAAGGGAATTGAACGAAGTCGAGCGTCTCGCCTGTCCCGGCGCGGGCTCCTGCGGTGGCATGTACACCGCAAACACGATGTCGTCGGCTATCGAGGCTCTGGGGATGAGCCTGCCTTTCTCGTCTACGATGGCGGCCGAGGATGCTGAAAAGCTGGAGAACGCCAAGACATCCGCAAAAGCGCTGGCCGAAGCAGTGCAAAATAATTTGCTCCCTAGCCACATCATGACTCGAAAGGCGTTTGAAAACGCGATCGCGGTAGTAATGGCAGTCGGCGGATCGACCAACGCGGTCCTACATCTTCTCGCCATCGCCCATTCTGCCAAAGTTGATCTTAGGGTCGATGATTTCGAATCGATCCGCCGGCGTGTGCCTGTGCTGTGTGATCTCAAGCCATCGGGCAAATATGTGGCGACAGATCTCCACAGGGTCGGCGGCACTCCGCTCGTGATGAAGATACTTCTCGAACAGGGAATTCTTCACGGCGATTGCCTTACTATCACCGGCAAAACCGTGGCCGGCAATCTCGCCGCAGTTTCGGCCGTCGTGCCGTCCGGACAGGACGTCGTTCGATCGTGGGAAACGCCTCTCTATGCCGATGGCCATCTCGCGATCCTTCGAGGCAATCTAGCCGAAGAGTGTGCCGTCGCAAAGATCAGCGGTATCAAAAGCCGGAAGATAACGGGAAAGGCAAAAGTATTTGATTCAGAAGAAGCCGCTATGCAGGCGATCGTGCAGCGAAAGATCGAAGCCGGCGATGTCGTCGTCATCCGGTACGAGGGCCCAAAAGGCGGCCCCGGAATGCGTGAAATGCTTGCTCCGACCTCGGCTCTGATCGGCCTCGGGCTCGGCGATTCGGTCGGTTTGATCACGGACGGACGCTTTTCGGGCGGAACTTATGGTATGGTAGTCGGCCATGTTGCACCCGAGGCCGCAGTCGGCGGGAACATTGCCCTTGTCCGTGATGGCGATCTGATCACGATCGATGCCGACGAGCAATTGCTGCAAGTTCAACTCTCCGACGCAGAGCTAGATGAGCGGCGTAACAATTGGCAGCCGCCAAAGCAGCGATACACCCGCGGCGTGATAGCTAAATACGCTAAGCTCGTGTCTTCAAGCAGCCTGGGCGCGGTAACCGATTAGATCTTTCTGATGAACGTCGATCTGAAAAACTCGGCCAAAAAAGGCCTTTACCTTCCGCAGTTCGAACACGATTCGTGCGGCGTGGGCTTTGTCGCCGACATCCGGGGACGAAGGTCGCATAAAACCGTCGAAGATGCTCTGAGCATCCTAGTTCAAATGAATCATCGCGGTGCCACCGGCGCCGAAGCGAACACCGGCGACGGCGCAGGTGTGCTGACTCAGATCCCGCACAAATTTTTTCAGCGTGAATGTGAAACTTTACACATAGTCTTGCCTGATTCCGATTCGTACGCCATTGGCATGGCCTTTCTTCCGACCGATCCGGAAGAGCGCTCTTACTGTCAGGATGTTCTGGAAAAAATAATTGCCGAAGAGGGACAGACGTGCCTCGGATGGCGTGACGTTCCGGTCAACGACGGCGGACTCGGCGAAACTGCAAAACGATCGCAGCCCTGCATACGTCAGGTCTTCATCGGTCGTGGCGACGAAACAGGCGACCCGGCGGCTTTCGAGAGAAAGCTTTTTGTCATCCGGCGATGGACCAAGGAGCTGATCACCCGAGAAAACGCATACCTGGCCGAGCAGTTTTATTTCGCCAGCCTTTCCTCGCAAACTATCGTTTACAAAGGGATGCTGACCACCCGCCAGCTCCGTTCGTTCTATCCTGATCTTCAACACAAAGATTTCGAGTCGGCAATCGCCCTCGTTCATTCACGATTCAGCACGAACACTTTCCCAAGTTGGTCGCGGGCGCAACCTCTTCGTTATATAGCCCACAACGGCGAAATAAACACCTTGCGGGGCAACGCGAACTGGATGAACGCCCGTGAGAATAATTTGCGATCGTCCCTTTTCGGCGATGATCTCCAAAAGGTCCTTCACGTCATCGATGGCGACGCGAGCGACTCCGGAGCGTTCGACAATTCTCTGGAGATACTTACTCTCGCCGGACGCCGGTTGCCGCATTCGATGATGATGATGATCCCCGAACCGCTCTCGGCCGAGAATCCGATGAGCCCGGAGAAACGGGCGTTCTACGAATATCACGCGTGTCTGATGGAACCGTGGGACGGCCCGGCGGCGATCACTTTCACTGACGGGGATATCATTGGCTCCGTCCTCGACCGAAACGGCCTGCGCCCGTCGCGATATTACGTAACGCGGGATGGCGTCGTCGTGATGGCATCGGAAGTTGGAGTTCTGAACATTGATCCCGCTGAAGTTATCAAGAAGGGTAGGCTGCAGCCGGGCAAGATGTTCCTCGTCGATACGGTCCGGGGCGTAATTGTCGACGATGGCGAGATCAAAAGCGCCGCCGCGGCCGCTCATCCTTATACCGAGTGGCTGGAAAACAATCTTTTGCACATTAACGACCTTCCGCCACCTCCGTTCACGCACGAGATCCGCCATGAAACTGTGCTGCAGCGGCAGCGGGCGTTTGGTTACACCGAAGAAGATGTACGAATGCTGCTGCTTCCAATGGCCGCAGACGGAACCGAAGCGATCGGCTCAATGGGCAACGACACTTCGCTTGCCGTTCTCTCGCAAAAGCCCCAGCTTCTTTACAACTATTTCAAACAGCTATTCGCACAGGTCACCAATCCGCCGATCGACGCTATTCGCGAGGAGCTTGTTACCTCGACCGACACGATGATCGGACGTGACGATAATCTATTCGAGCCGACCGAACGGGCGGCGCGGCAAATAAGATTAAAATCGTTCGTCCTAAAAAACGAAGAACTTGAAAAACTTCGTCTGCTCGGAGATTCGGAGACCGAATTTGGTAGGACCGGGTTTAGATCCATCACGATACCGATGCTTTTTGATAAGGAGCACGGACAGCAAGGCCTGGAATGGGCTCTCGAAAAACTTTGCGACCGGGCGAGCTCAGCGGTAGCCGACGGCTACGACATTTTCATTTTGTCGGACCGCGAGATGAACGAGTTCCGAGTGCCTATTCCCGCGTTGCTCGCAGTCTCAGCCGTTCATCACCACTTAATTCGCCAGGGCACGCGAACGCAAGTCGGTTTTGTTCTCGAAAGCGGCGAACCTCGCGAGGTGCATCACTTCGCCTTACTGCTCGGATACGGTGCCACGGCTATCAATCCGTATTTAGCGATCGAAACGATCCAGGACCAGATCCGCCAAGGTCTTTTGCCGGTAAGTGAGTCCGAAGGGATCGCAAATTTCCTCAAGGCGATAGACAAAGGCGTCGTCAAAGTAATGTCGAAAATGGGTATCTCGACGATAAGCAGTTATCTGGGAGCGCAGATCTTCGAGGCGTTGGGTATCGGCCTCGATGTCATCGAGAGATATTTTGCGGGAACCCCGTCACGTCTCGCCGGCATCGGTTTGAATGAGATCGCTGAGGAAGCGTTAATTCGTCATCGCCGCGGCTTCGACACGCGCTTAAAAACTGATTCTCTCGATTCGGGCGGTGTTTATCAGTGGCGGCAGCAAGGCGAATTTCACCTTTTCAATCCTCAGACGATCCATTCGCTCCAGCGTGCTTGCAGGAGTGGCGATTATAGGGTGTTCAAAGAATACAGTCGTCTGATCAACGAACAAGAGCATAATTTCGCGACAATTCGTGGCCTTTTGCGGTTTAAGAATATTGGCCAAAGTATTTCTGTCGAGGAAGTCGAACCAGTCGACCAAATTCTCCGCCGTTTCAAGACCGGTGCGATGTCGTATGGCTCGATCAGTCAGGAATCACACGAGTCTCTCGCCATCGCGATGAACCGCCTCGGCGGCAAAAGCAATACGGGCGAAGGCGGTGAGGACGCTGACCGATTTGTCGCCAACGCCAACGGCGATTCGCGGAAGAGTGCGATCAAACAGGTAGCATCTGGGCGTTTCGGTGTGACTAGCCACTACCTCGTCAACGCAGATGAAATACAGATAAAAATGGCGCAGGGAGCGAAACCCGGCGAGGGCGGCCAGCTTCCCGGATCAAAGGTTTATCCGTGGATCGCCAAGACACGATTCTCGACTCCCGGCGTCGATCTGATCTCGCCTCCGCCGCACCATGATATTTATTCTATCGAAGATCTAAAGCAGCTGATCTTCGATCTAAAAAACGTTAATGAAAATGCCGGTATCAGCGTCAAGCTCGTCGCTGAAGCCGGTGTCGGAACCGTCGCCGCCGGCGTAGCGAAAGCGAAGGCCGATCTAATACTCATCAGCGGTCATGACGGCGGGACCGGCGCGTCGCCACTGACGGGCATCAAGCACGCGGGAGTTCCGTGGGAGATAGGTCTCGCCGAAACCCATCAAACTCTTTTGCTCAATGACCTGCGAAGCCGCGTTCGGCTCGAAACCGACGGCCAGCTCAAAACGGGCCGGGATGTCATCATCGCTGCACTCCTCGGCGCCGAAGAATTCGGCTTTTCCACCGCACCGCTTGTTGCTCTCGGTTGTATCATGATGCGTGTCTGCCATCTGAACACCTGTCCTGTCGGCATCGCCACCCAGGATCCATATCTGAGAAAGAAATTCTCGGGTGATCCTGATTTCGTCGTCAACTTTATGCGTTTCATCGCCGAGGAAGTTAGAGAGCTGATGGCTGAGCTTGGTGTGCGAGACTTTAATGAATTGATCGGACGGGGGAGTGAGTTTCTCGAAGTTGGCCCGGACAATAACAATTCCAAGGCGGCGGGGCTAGACCTTTCCGCACTGCTCCATCAGCCGAATGTTCCAGAGAGTTACGGCCGTTTTCACCAGACCCGGCAGGATCATGAGCTGGAGAAAACACTCGACAAGCGGAGGCTGATCGAGATCTGCCGCCCGGCTCTCGAAGACGGTGATCGTGTGTCGGCAAAACTCGAGATCAGAAATACTGACCGCTCCGTCGGGGCTCTCTTGGGGGGCGAAATATCGCGGCGTTTTGGAGCTGGCGGCTTGCCTGACGAGACGATCCAACTTTCCTTCACCGGTTCGGCGGGGCAGAGTTTCGGAGCATTTGTGCCGGCTGGCGTGACATTGACGCTCGACGGCGATTCGAACGATTACGTCGGCAAGGGCCTGTCGGGCGGAACCATCGTGATCTTTCCACCAAAATCCTCGAGTTTCGCTTCGCACGAAAATGTCATTGTCGGAAACGCCGTACTCTATGGTGCGACTAGCGGGATCGCATTTATTTCCGGTACGGCTGGCGAGCGGTTTGCCGTCCGGAATAGCGGAGCTAACGCCGTAGTCGAAGGTGTGGGCGATCACGGCTGTGAATATATGACCGGCGGCCGGGTCATCATCTTAGGAAGTACGGGAAAGAATTTTGCAGCCGGCATGTCGGGCGGCATCGCTTACGTCTTTGACCAAGATAACAATTTTTCTTCTCGCTGCAATCGCGGCCTCGTAAACCTGATGCAGATGGAAAGCGAAGACGAGATCGCGTCGGTTAAAGCTCTCATTCAACAACACTACGAGCTAACGCAGAGCAAGATCGCGAAAAGGATACTCGATGATTGGCAGCTGAATCTTTCGAGATTTGTCCGCGTGATACCGAAAGATTATCAACGCATTTCAGAAGGGCACTCACTGCAGCCGAGTGCGGCACCAAAAGGGCCGCAAACGCGTATTGCCGAGCTCGCTGCCGTATAGACATTATGGGAAAGGCGACCGGTTTCATCGATCATCGTCGTACCTTGCCGCTTCTTAGGACGGCGGGTCAACGCACGCGTGATTGGAACGAATTCCACGATCATCTTTCCGCCATCGATCTGCAAACGCAAGGTGCTCGCTGCATGAATTGCGGCATTCCTTTCTGTCATTCCGAACAACTAACGGCAGGCGTGACCACCGGATGCCCGGTAAACAATCTGATCCCGGAATGGAACGACCTCGTCTACCACGACCACTGGCACGAGGCCTATCGCCGCCTTGCGCTGACAAATAATTTCCCTGAGTTCACCGGC
This sequence comes from Acidobacteriota bacterium, assembly GCA_040004905.1. GTDB lineage: Bacteria > Acidobacteriota > Blastocatellia > Pyrinomonadales > Pyrinomonadaceae > OLB17. The sequence continues at coordinate 5,748 of JBDTZW010000148.1, read as the reverse complement.
CGAGTTTGTCCGGCACCGTGCGAATCATCGTGCGTTCTCGGCATCAATGACGATCCTGTGATGATAAAGGAGATCGAATTCTCCATCATCGACCGGGCTTTTGCCGAAGGCTGGATAACGCCGAAACCGCCCGCATTTCGAACCGAAAAGCTCGTCGCGGTAATTGGCTCAGGCCCGGCCGGCCTCGCCTGCGCGGACGAACTGAACAAACGCGGCCACACCGTTACCGTTTTCGAGCGGTCCGACCGCATCGGCGGCCTGCTCATGTACGGCATCCCGAACATGAAGCTGGAAAAGCACATCGTCGATCGCCGGGTAGATCTTTTGGCGGCCGAGGGTATTGAATTTCGCGACGGCGTCAATGTGGGGATGGATATTACTGCCTCTGAGTTGAACAGGGATTTCGACGCGATCGTGCTGAGCATAGGAGCAGGAAAGCCGCGCGATCTGTGCACCGAGGGACGCCATCTTAAGGGTGTTCACTTCGCGATGGACTTTCTTTCCGCGAATACCAAGAGCCTGCTCGACTCTAATTTGGAGGATCGAAAGTTTATCGATGTCCGCGGCAAAAGCGTTCTGGTCATCGGCGGCGGCGACACCGGCACCGACTGTGTCGCAACTTCGCTCCGCCATGGCTGTAGCAACCTCATCCAGTTTGAGATCGCTGACAGGCCTTTCGAGCGGACCGTCACGCATGAGGCATGGCTCTCAAGGTCTCGGACATTCCAGAGTGACTACGGTCACGACGAAGCAACTGCGAAATTTGGGAACGATCCGCGGTCATTCAACATTCTCACAAAACGTTTTGTCGGAAACGAGAATCAAGAGGTTGTCGGTGTTGAAACCGTTCTGGTCGAGTGGACCGGTGAGAACGACAGCCGCTCGACTCGCGAGATCCCGGGAACCGAAACGTTCTGGCCTGCCGATGCCATCTTTCTTGCGATGGGTTTTGTCGGGATCGAAGAAAATTCTCTGATCGACGATCTCGGAATAAACTTGACGGCCAATCACACGATCGCAGTTAACAGCCGCAAGCAAACAAGTGCTTCCAAGGTCTTCGCCGCCGGCGATTGCGAACGCGGGCAATCGCTCATCGTCTGGGCCATAGCCGATGGCCGTCGCGCAGCCAAGGCTGTGCACGAATTTGTCACGTCGGAATCAAGTCCGAGTTTTTAGTTAGTCGACGCCTGAGCAACCCCAGCCGACAGCACAACGACTTAAAAGGTTTTCGAGCAGACGATCACTCCTCCATTGAAGAACGGCTAAAGATGCCTACAAGCCTAGCTTGTCCATTTTGTCTTTTTCGTATTCTTCATCTTCACCGGGGTAGCGGAGTTGGGTGTCGTATTTTCCGGTTTCCTTGGCGAGGGCCCAAACGAGGCTTTCGCCGGCGGGCAGGACTTCGGGTTGGCGAGTGAAGACTGGATCGGTGTAGGCGTCCGACGCGTCGATGAGCTGCCAGCCTTTTCGTTTGAACATCCCGAGCAGGTCATCGAGAAACAGCGACACGACGAGGCTGTGATGAGCGAGCACAGTGTGTTTGATCGGACGGCCAACCACCTTCTTGGCGAGGTCGTCGTAATACTGCGAGCGTTCCCAGATGTGATCGAGAAAGAACTGACGATAAGGCAGGAGGTCGACTTTAGGATCGGCGGCGAGCCGTTTCGTCAGGCGATCGTCTATTGCCCACTCGGAAGTGTCGATGGTCACGTGTCCCATCCGATAGCCGCGTTCCTTTAGAAACCCTCGCATCCTGTCACGCTTTTCGAGTGTGTCACCCTCTTTAAGAAATGGGAATCGCATGTATCGCGATCTTTCGAACTGAGGATAGCTCTTGAGAATATCCTCCACACGAACGATGTCGTCGGCGTACCACTCGAAGGCTATTTTTTTCGATGGATAGTACGAGTGCGAGTAGGTGTGATTGCCCAGGATGTGCCCGGCGTCATTCCATTTTTGGAGCAGCTTTCGGCCCGCGTCGTGGTCGATCTTGCGGCCGCTTACAAAAAGAGCCGCCTTGAGATCACCGTGCTTTTTTAATGCCGCGAGGATGCTGCGGTTTCGTTCCTCGGGCGACTGAAGCGGCGTTGGATCGATATCCGGATCGTCAAGTGTGATCGCAACCTGCGGTTTGGCCCAATCTAAGTCTCGCGATAAAGCGTTGCTGCGGAAAGCCGCGACAACACTCGCGGAGGTCAGAGTTTGAATAAAACGTCTACGATTCATGATATCGATAGTAATTCGCAGGATATACGAGAAAACGGATATTCCCCGCAAAAAAAAGAGTGTCGCTGATCCTGCTCAGAGACACTCATTCTCAAACAAAGGACAGAGCCCACCTGAAAAGATCAAAGTACCGGCTTTTTCAGAATGTTTGCCAAAGCCCGCATACGTGATGCGTCTGCGGGAGTCCTGGCGGAGGCGGCGCTCTTTTCTACGGACGAGGCTGAACCCTTGAGACCGCCTGCCTTCTTCGTAGTCTCAGCGGTTTGAATTACCTGCCTGATAGATGTGATCTGGTCGGCCGTCAAACCTCCGGAACGCTCAAGCTGATCGACGTACGCTTTCGCTACGACAAGCTGCCGGGGCCATTCGATCTTCTGCTGATTCTGCACATTCAACTCCGAAACCTGAACTGCCTTAGCGGCGTCGATCTCGTTCTGCGTCAGGTTTCTCGTCGGTGACAGTTCAAAGACGTCGAGGCCGCGCGCGATCTCCGACGCGTAGATGTGGCCGTTGTACCAATAGGCCGACCAGTCGCCGCCGAGGATGAGCATCTTAGGATCGATCGGGCCGCGGTCAAAATAGGCGATCTCAGTCGGGTGGCTTGCATCAGTAAAGTCCATTATCGAAATGCCGCCCTGATACCAAGCTTGGACCTCAATGTCGCGCCCGGGAACCGGCACGAGCGAACCATTGTGTGCAACGCAGTTTTCGCTGTCGCCTTGAGCGGCTGGCATCTTGTAGTAGCTGGCAAAACTCAGCTTGTTGTTGTCGAGATTGAAAACGGCATCGGCTCCCCATTTGTTCGGGTCGGTCGCACGACAGCGGGCACCGAGGCCGCCGCCCCATTCATCGGTAAACACGACCTTCTTACCGTCATTAGAGAACGAAGCCGAGTGCCAGTATGAATAGTTGGGATCGTTTACGGCGTCCACGCGCTTTGGATTAGCGGGATCTTTTACGTCCAGGAGAATTCCGTTACCAGAACATGCGCCGGCTGCCAGCCCGATCGCAGAATAAACGGTAATGTCATGGCACTGATCGGTATCCGACGGCTTTGTGGTCCCATTCGGTGAATGCGAACCGCCATTGTTCAACCCGTTCACGACGCCGGTTCTCGCGTCCATAAATACACGGGGACTAGAGACGATCTTCGCGTTCTGGGGCGTCTTGACGGGGACCTTGATGACGTCGATGCGAAATAGTGCGGTATCCGAATTCTTGTCCGGCGTACCGTCCGAACACCCGGCGAGTTCTTCGCTTTGACGAACGAACGAAGTCCCCGAAACATAGATGTAGACGTTGTTCTTGTCGTTCGGATCGACAACCAATGTGTGCGTGTGCGACCCGCGGCACGTCTGGATCGCGGCCACTTGCTTCGGATTTGAGATATCGGAGATATCGAAAACTCTCACTCCGCGGAAACGATCCTTATTTGCGGCGGGATGACCTTGCTGTCCGGAAGCCGCGGGCGGATCGGGAGCAAACCCCTGCGCACCGCAATCGAGCCGGCCGTTTGGCATCTCGACCGACATAAAGAGCAGATTGTTATAAACCGACACATCGCCCTGTCCGCCCGGGCAAACAAGCGAGGTCAATAACTTTGTCTGCGCCGGATTGGAGATGTCATAAATGCTGATTCCGTAAAAATTGCCCTGGAAAAGGTGATTACCCTGAAATGCAAGATCCGAATTGGCAAACCCAAGTTGCGCAAAGACGAGCTTCTGTGGAGCCGGCACCTTGGACGGGTCGGAAACGCCCAAGACCGTCGTCAGCGTCTTATCCACTCGCGGATCATTTGGATCACTTGTCCCGAGTTGGAACGCGTCCGGCTTTTTGAGCAGAGTCAGATGCTTGATGCCCAGGGCCGATTCGCCCGCGTCGTACATTCCGGGCGTCAGTTTCGAACGCGGGTCCGTTGTATCCGAGCCGGTCATTCCTGCCGGTAGAGGCGGAGCCTGCGGAAGCTGGGCAAAAGTCCCGGCCGCCAGGCAGGCGCACAAAATAATTGAAGTAGAAAGTAAAAAGAAAGCGATATTACGTAATCGAGTCATTGTTTCTCCTCTAGGGTTTTTCTGCCAACAAATTCTGCATAATCTTGATCTCCGCTCGCTGCCCGCTGTCTACATCGGTAGTGAACGTAAAGATCTCAGCGTCCTGCCCCGCACCTGGCGTATCGTAAAGGTCCTTAACCATCGTCAAAGCGCCGCCGTGGTGCTGGATCATTCCGGTAAGGAACAGGCCGTCGAATTCCGCATCGTTCGCTTTGGCAAGAGCGTCCATCTGTTTGGGCGTAAGCATCCCGGGCATTAGCATGTGATGGCTAGACATATCCATGCCGGTCATATCCATTCCGCCCATCTGCATTCCGGTCGGCTGGCCTCGGGCTCTTAACCAGCGTTTCATAAAACCTATTTCTTCCGCCTGTGAGTGACTGATACGCGAGCCCAGCAGCCGAACATCTTTATTCTGCGTGTGCGACTCGATGAGTGCGGTCATCTCGACTGCCTGTGCATGGTGCATGATCATGCCCTGCATAAACTCTACGTCCTTTGGCGATATTTCAGGGAGCGTTGCCCTGGCCGACGAGGGAAGCGTTTTAGTCGGCTGGCCCGGAGCCCCTGGCTGCACCACAGCCGGCGTTGTTTGCTGGGCAGGCGCGGCGTGAGAGGTTAAGCAGGTGAAAGCACCAACAAGAAGAAATGCGTATCGTGAAATTGCCATACGGGATAGGACTTGAAGCAAGAACTATTTCAATACAGTAAACCATCAGGTGAAACAGACTCAACCCCTCAGTGAGCGAAGTTGGCAAATGACAGGGGGCGAGCGATCGGGATCGAAGCGTTGGTAGAAGGTCAAGCGGCCTTAAATAGCCGGGTGCCTTAGCGTTTCTTACGTTTGGTCTGCGTTAAGAGAATAGCCACCGTTTACAAATTATTCGAATCCGATCGGCTAAATTTTAACGCGCTCGGCCTGGTTCGCAGCCAGTTTTGCGCAGCCGTTCGAAAGGGCAGAGAATTTGGACTGGCTGTTTTGGAGGTGATGGTTTTTGTATGTTAACGGCTGATGATCGTGACGCCTTCAATAATATTTCAGGAATTGCGGAAACTTCCGATTCGGATCTGTGGCTCAATGAAGGGTCAGGTATTGTTAAAATTGCGGCACAAGTGATACGTTGGCCTTGGAGAATCCGGCCTATACGGTGCAGTACCGGCTCTTCGATTTTCACGACGGATTACCCGGAAACCCTCAGACCAGCGTGCATATCGCACATCAATCGAAGTATCCGCAGTATGGTGATTAATTCGTTTTTCATAAATAATTCCGCAAAAGCGTATCGATGTATAAAAATATGACGATTTTCGCTAGAGGCAAATGTTGAGATCCAAATCGGCATGTCGATTATTTGCGGCAGTGTGGTTTGCGGTCGCCGCGGCCATTCCCGTCGGATTGTCTTTTCTGTTTACCCCGTTGTCGGGCGGCAAAACGTTTCAGATCGTCACCACCTGTGTTTCGATCCTTGGG
>JBDTZW010000344.1:0-3587 GCA_040004905.1 Acidobacteriota bacterium | reverse complement strand
ACCTGCTTCGCGACCCGCACAAAAAACGCGAGGTTTGGGAAGACATGAAGAAAGTCCGAGATCATCTGAATTCGCTATGAGATCTATCTTTTCCGCCCTCCTAATACTGCTGTTATTTCCGTTTCATACGGCTGCCCAAAAAGGTGGCTTTGCCGAGATCACGCAGCTTCAGGGGCCGCAGAATCCGCGGCTGGGGTTCATTATCCACGGCGGCAACGGCGTGATCGCGAAGGCGTCGATGACGCCTGAAAAGGAGAAGGAGTTTCGAGCCAAACTTACCGAAGCCGTGGTGGCCGGATACAAGGCTTTGCAGGCGGGGAAGACCAGCGTCGACGCGGTCGAGATCGCGATACGGATAATGGAAGACTCGCCGCTTTTTAACGCGGGCAGAGGAGCCGTTTTCAATCACGACGGCAAGAACGAGCTTGACGCGTCGATCATGAGCGGCAAGGATCTTTCGGCCGGGGCCGTCGCAGGCCTGCATCACGTAAAAAATCCGATCACGCTTGCTCGGGCGGTTATGGAACGATCGCCTCATGTAATGATGGTAGGCGATGGGGCGGAGCAGTTTGCGAAAGAACAGAAGGTTGAACTGGCGGATGAGAAATACTTCTTCACGCAGGAGCGTTGGGATTTGTTCCAACAGGTTTTGAAGGAAGAAAAGGAAAAAGAGGAAAAGACGAAAGGTAAAAAAATAGAAAAGGGGAAAAATTTGAGCGAAAGTTTCTCTGACCTTCCATATAACAAATTCGGTACGGTTGGCGCTGTTGCTCTCGATAAGGACGGTAATTTGGCGGCGGGAACCTCGACGGGCGGGATCACGAACAAGCGTTATGGCCGTGTCGGAGATTCGCCGATCATCGGTGCTGGCACATACGCCAATAATGATGCGTGCGCGGTTTCAGGGACGGGTTGGGGCGAGTATTTCATACGGCTTGGCGTGGCCCGCGACATTGCGGCGTTGATGGAAGACCGCGCAATGCCGGTCCAAAGTGCGGCCGATATGGTGATCAAACAAAAGCTTCAAAAAATGGGCGGCGACGGCGGGGTGATCGCGATGGACAAATTCGGAAACATCGGCATCTCGTTCAACTCAGAAGGGATGTATCGAGCTTACATCGACAAAGACGGAAAGCCGGTCGTGCAAATCTATCAAAACTGATTTGTCGGTGTCGGTTGATGAGTAGGCAGCGGGATGGCAACTGAACAACCGGCTACCGACAACGGACAACTACCTTATGCTGGCAGCGGAAATTATTGCGGTGGGGTCGGAGTTGTTGACGCCGGAACGGGCGGATACGAACAGCCTTTGGTTGACCGAAAAGCTTAACGATATCGGGATCGAGGTCAAGCTGAAGACGATCGTGGGCGACGACGAAATGCGGCTTGAGGAAACGATCCGTGATGCTGTCAAACGCTCGGATGTCGTTATCACGACAGGGGGTTTGGGGCCCACGGAGGATGACGTTACGCGGCAGGTTTCGGCGAGGGCGATCGGGCGTCCGATGATTTATCACGACGAGCTCGAGGCTGACTTGCGAACTCGGTTTGAAAAATGGGGCCGTGCAATGCCAGAGATAAATAAGCGCCAGGCCTACGTGATCGAAGGTGCGGACATTCTGCCTAATCCGAACGGCTCGGCTGTCGGGATGCTTGCGCGCATCCACGAAAAATTTCTCGTTGTGCTGCCGGGGCCGCCGAGGGAATTGAAGCCGATGTTTGAGAATTATGTCCTCGAATATCTCACGGCAGTGGCCGGCGAGATTTATGTCCGGCGACGGATCTTGCGTGTTGCGGGAATGGGCGAATCGGCGCTCGACGAAGCGATCTCGCCGATCTACACCGCTTACGGATCGGTCCAGACATCGGTCCTGTTTAACAAGACCGAGGTCGAGGTGCAGATCGCGGCGACCGCATCAACCGAAGCCGAGGCTCAAGCGACGGCAGATGAATTGGCGGAAAAGATCTGCGACAAACTTGGGCTTGCTGTTTTTTCGATCAACGGCGAGCTGATGGAAGAAGTGATCGGCGCGATGCTCGCGGAACGAGGAAAAACACTGGCGGTGGCCGAAAGCTGCACGGGAGGATTGATCGCTGAGAGATTGACGGATATTGCGGGGTCGTCGCGGTATTTTATCGAGGGGTCCGTGACGTACTCTAACGATGCCAAGATCCGAACTCTTGGCGTAAAACCCGAAACGTTGGAATCGTTCGGCGCTGTTAGTCCCGAAACTGCCGAGGAAATGGCTGCCGGAATGCGCGAGCGTGCGGGAACTGATTTCGCGATCTCCGTTACGGGTATAGCGGGGCCGGACGGCGGAAGCGAGGAAAAGCCGGTTGGAACCGTTTTTCTTGGTTTGTCTTATAAGGGCGGAACGCGATCAAGGAAATTCACCTTTCCCGGCGACCGATTTCTGATCCGTTGGCGATCGAGCCAGGCGGCACTCGAGTTTTTGCGGAGGCAGATGCTGAAGAATGACGATCAGTAAAGCAGTCAGGGCCCCGGCCATTGCGATGATCATTTACGGCGTTCTGTCGGAGATCTCGGCTTTGTTTGTAAACTACGCCGCTGTGAGAATGCTCCTCGATCCGCATCGACCGCCCCCGCCAACCAACGGAGACGAACAGCTGGGATATTACGGCGGAGGAGCAGTTCTTTTTGTCATAGGTTTTATTTCGCTCTTCGCGGCACCCTTTATCGTTTACGGGGCGGTGCAAATATTGAATGGACGGAATTATCCAATTGCGCGATACGCGGCCCTCGCGACGCTGCTGCCGCTTGCCTCTTGCCTGTTTATCGTCGGATTCCCGATCGGAGCCTGGGCGATGACCGTTCTTTCCAGGCCCGACGTGAGAAACAGTTTTTCGGATGATGAATCCAGTATCAGAGAAAACGATGTACCGTAACCCAATAGATACACTTCGCCCGCCCGCGATCGGCCTGCTCGTTACCGGATGCTTGAATGCTGCGATGGGTTTTGTCACGCTCGTGAGCGGCCTGACACGGATCGCCGGCCTGACCGGACACGAGACGCTTCCGCACGAGCAGTCGGAACGCATCGGTTACTTTCTCGGAACTATCGGCAGCTACTGTATTGCCGTCGCTTCGCTGCTGCTGGCTCCGGTGATCATTTACGCGGCGGTCCAGATGATGAAGGGCCAAAAACGTTCGCTCGCGATGATCGCTTCGATCCTCGCGATATTGCCCCTGACGTCATGCTGCTGTTTTCCGATTGGGATAGCATTTGGGACCTGGAGTTTGGTCGTGTTGAGCAACCCCGAGATCAAGGCATTCTTTAACGGCGAGACGCCACGCCAGTTTTAAGCCTCCGAAGCGGCAAAAAAAACCTGAAATAGATTGCTTTTTCGCTTAAATAAACGGAAAATCTAGTTTGTCTGTCCCGGTGGGCTCCGTTTGTCCTTTAAATTTTTGAAACTTTGAGCCTCGCAGTGCGTGTTTACGGGCGGATAAGTAGTTTTCAGCCTGGTCCATTTCCTAACAAGAATTTATATGAAGATCTCAATTTTCGTCCGAGTTTCGATCAGTATTCTTCTGGTTTTCTCGATGTTTGCACCCACTGCAATTT
>JBDTZW010000341.1:0-3610 GCA_040004905.1 Acidobacteriota bacterium | reverse complement strand
GCAGCACAACGAACGCCTGAAAATGGAAAAGCCGTGCGATCCAGAGCGAGTTCTTGATGCCATATCTTGCGGGGATCGACCGCAGTCCCGCCTTCTTGTCGAATTCAAAATCCTGGCACGCATACATCACGTCGAACGCAGCGGTCCACATCAGCACGAGGAGTGAGATCAGCAGCGGCACTTCGGAATCGATCGCGCCGCGTACGGCGATCCACGCAGCCGTCGGCGAAATTGCCAATGCCCACCCGAGAAGTAAGTGCGCGAACGCTGTAAATCGCTTGGCGTACGAATAACCAAGCACGCTGATCAGAGCGACGGGCGATAAAGCAAATGTCAGCCAATTCAGCGAATACGCCGCGATCAGAAAGACACCGATCGACGCAAAAAGAAATGCCCAGGCAAAACCGACCGAGAGCTTGCCGCTCGGCAGTTCACGGTTCTTGGTTCGCGGGTTTTGTCCGTCGATAGTCCGGTCGGCGATCCGGTTGAATGTCATGGCTGCGGACCGCGCGCCGACCATCGCAACTGTTATCCATACGATCTGCCGCCATTCCGGCAGACCGTTCGCGGCCAGGACGGCACTCAAAAAAGCGAACGGCAAAGCGAACAGCGTGTGCTCAAATTTGATCATTTCGAGCGTAGTTTTCAGTTTTGAAACAAAACCCGGCATTTTCTGTATCTCGCTCGAATTCTAGCAAATCGAGACCGTAATTTCAGATACACAAACAAGAGCGTTAATGTCACCGACTTCCGATTTAATTCGTATCTATTGATATTAAGCTACTTAAACCGCTAGAATTACGTCGAATGCCCAGCGGACGCGTCCATGACGCCATAACAGTATTTTTGGCGGTGCCGGCCCTGGCCGCAGGGTATTTGGCGACGCGCGAAGTTTTTCCGTCGATGATCACGGCCGTTGCATTCGTGATCGGCGGGCTGATGTTTGGCCCGGACCTTGATACGGTGTCGCGACAATATTCGCGGTGGTGGGTACTCAAAGGCTTGTGGTATCCCTACCGAACTTTTTTCAAGCACCGTTCACGGTGGTCGCACGGTCTGATATTCGGGACGCTGCTCCGCGTAGTTTATTTCACCGGTGTGGTGGTGTTGGGCGGCTTCGCTGCGGCGTTGGTTATTGAATTGGTCTCCGGCGAGCGGCTTGCAGGGTATTCGGATTTTGTCCAGGCCTGCCGCAATCTCGGCACGGCGTTTCGGGCAAACATAGGTATCGGCGTTGCGATCGCCGCATTCGCCGGACTCTGGCTCGGGGCGGCAAGTCACACCTTTACCGATATAGCCGGAACCTATATAAAAACAGGAAAGGTCGCCGGATTCCTTTGATCATTTACCCTTTCGGGCGTTTGCGAGCCGGAGTGCATGGCGGCGAACGGCGTCGGAGACGTTTCGATTGTTCGACAGGGCGATGAGGTCCTTAAGCTGCATCCGGCTCATTATCGTCATCGAGTTGCCGATCGGAGTTCGGGGATTTCTGACCAGATTGTGAACGATGCTGTAGCTTCGCGACCAGTGACGGCTGGCGGCGATCTGACGAAGTATGTCCTCGCCAGCCGTACGCATCGAGGCGATCTGCTCTACTTCCTGCTCGGTGATCCGCGGGTTTTGGACCACGGCTTGCGAAACCAGCCGGTTCGGATCGCGGATAAGGATGTTGCGGGCTTCCCGGTCACCCTTGGTTCCCAATCGAATACGATCCTTCACGTTCAGCTTCATTACTCGATAGAGCATCGAAACGCGCTCTGACGGTATCTCGCCGTCCTCGCGCATTTCGCCGAGTATCTTGCTGACGGCCGCCTTGCGGTCGGCATCACTCTCTTCATAAAGCTCCTCGAGATACTCGAGCGCGAGCCAGGAATCATCTGTCTCGCGATCAGGTACGACGATGTGCTCGGCAAAAAAAGCCGCGTCCTCATCGGTAATATCACCGGTTGCAAACTCGGCCTTCTCGATAAATTCGGCGGCCGCCTCTTTGCCCTGAGCGCGAAGCTCGCTCGCGATCTGCGCGGCACCTCGTTCTTTTTCAAAGAATTCGCGTTTTGTTTCAAGGGCCCGGCGTTCTGACTCAGGCGTTCGATTCGAATTACCAAGTATCGCCTCGATGAGTCCCGGGATCTGGATCATTAACTGCTGGTTGTGTGAAAGCAGCTCTAAGAGTTCGCCTTTCGTCGAAGTTTTGGCGAATTCGACCAGAGCGGCCTGCGGGGTCTTTGCGTTGGTGACGATCGCCTCGTGGACGCTCAGCGGAAATTCGTCGCGGGTGGCGAAATGGGCCAGGACTGCCGGTGCTACATCCTTTGACCTGAGTACGGCTTCGAGCGTCGAGGTGTCTTGCGAGAGAAGCGATTTTTTTGCGTGGTCAGCGAGTTCCGCGTCACCGCCCGATACAAATGACACAAGGATCTCTAGCTGATCGATGGGCGGCAGCGGTAGAATTCCGCGAGCTGCGGCTAGTTGGGCCGGGCGCGGAGCTTTACCCTCTAGGACGGCACGGACTGCTGGATTGGTCGAAACGATCTCCGAACTCATGTGTTGGTTTAGAGAAGGCGGCTCATGGTGAAATTTCACCGCAGATAGTGGATTTTATCATATCGAGTGACGTTCTTGACTAACCTTTACCGTTACAATAGCTTTATTAACAGGCGAACAGGACGAAAATGGAGCATCCCGCCTATTGTCCCTATTTTTGAGTAAACAATGATCAAAGAAGAATTAAGCGAAAAGATCGCTGAAAAGCGGGCACGGGTAGGTGTGGTTGGTCTCGGATACGTAGGACTGCCGTTGATAGTCGAGTTTTGTGCCAATGGATTTACCGGCATCGGATTTGAGGTTGACGCGAAAAAGGAGGCGGAGATCACGGCGGGACGGTCGTATATCCCCGACGTCCCGACAGACCGGCTGCGATCTTGTGTCGATGCCGGAAAGCTTTCGGCCACGGTCGATTTTAGCAAGCTGGCCGACTGCGACGCGATCATAATTTGCGTTCCTACGCCTCTTCGCAAGACCAAGGACCCGGATATGTCGTTCATCCTGGCGGCAGGCGGCGAGATCCAGAAACACATGCGGTCGGAAACGCTTATCATCCTCGAATCAACAACTTATCCCGGAACGACAGACGAAGTATTACAGCCGATGTTCGAGGAGAAAGGGTTTGAACTCGACAAGGATTTCCTACTCGCTTTCTCACCGGAGCGGGTCGATCCAGGCAATCCGCAGTTTCAAACGCACAACATTCCAAAGGTTGTCGGTGGTGTTTCCAAGGATTCAACCGAGGTCGCGGCTCTACTTTATGGACAGATCGTCGAAAATGTCCACCCCGTTTCATCGGCCCGTGTTGCCGAAGCGTGCAAGCTGTGGGAAAACACCTTTCGGGCTATCAATATCGGAATGGCGAACGAGATGGCAAAGGTCTGCAACGCTCTAAATATTGATACATGGGAAGTTGTGCGTGCGGCCGCAACCAAGCCTTTCGGCTTTATGCCGTTCTATCCGGGTCCCGGCATCGGTGGACACTGCATCCCACTCGATCCGCACTACCTCTCCTGGAAGGCGCGCCAGCACGGTTTCGATTCCCAATTCATCTCGCTAGCCGAGC
>JBDTZW010000330.1:0-37210 GCA_040004905.1 Acidobacteriota bacterium | reverse complement strand
TACGGCGAATTCTGCGGCGAGCGACGAGCGAGGTCGAATTCAAATTCGGCGGCCTTTCCGTCACGATGCCTCATAAGCAGACAATAATGCGCTATCTCGATGAGATCGATGAAACATCCCGCTCGATCGGCGCCGTAAATACCGTTAAGGTCGAAGAGGATAAGTTGATCGGCTACAACACCGATGCCCTCGGATTTATCACGCCACTGAAGAAAGCTTGCGGCGATCTGAAAGGAGCTCGAGTCGCCATATTCGGCGCCGGCGGTGCTGCTCGAGCATGTATTTACGCGCTAAAAAACGAGGGGGCGGCAGTAACGCTTTTTGCGAGAACCCCCGATAAGGCACGATCGCTAGCGGACGAATTCGGTATCGGCCTCGAACAAATTCCAGAGACCGAAACCGAAAAACCAAAAGCCATCTTCGCAAATTTCGACGTTCTGGCGGACGCAACTCCGTACGGTATGGGTGACCTCGCGAACGAAACTCTCTTCACAGCCGAGGAACTCCGAGGCCTGAAATTCGTATATGATCTTGTGACTAAGCAGTACGATACGCCGATCATTCGCGAAGCCAAACTTGCCGGGATCCCGACAATTGGAGGCGTCGAAATGCTGATCGCGCAGGGTGTCGATCAGTTCAGGATCTGGACCGGCGAAGCCGTTTCCGAGAACGAAATGAGAGCAAACATAATGCGCGGCGGGGCTCAATAAAAATATGCAGATCGAGACCTTAAACTGCCCGAATTGCGGAGCGGCCGTAGCTAGCGATTCGCTGCGATGTGAATTTTGCCGTTCGCGGCTGAAAACGATGGCCTGCCCGAAATGCTTTGGAATGATGTTTCTGGGCTGCAAATTCTGCGGTCATTGCGGAGCAGAAGCCGTTCAACCTGCGATCGTCACGGACGAAAAAGCCGGTAAATGCCCGCGTTGCAAAGTTCACCTCAGCTTGATCGAGGTCACGGAGACCACATTGCGTGAATGTGAACAATGCGGTGGCCTTTGGGCTGATGTCGAAACCTTCGAAACCGTCTGCGCCGATAACGAAAAGCAGGCGCTCGTCCTAACATTCCTGGGCGAAAATAAGCGCGTCGATGTACCGCCAGCAAAGATCAACTACGTTCCGTGTCCCGACTGCAATCGACTAATGAATCGAAGCAACTTTGCCCGCTCTTCAGGCGTTGTCATCGATGTCTGCAAATCGCATGGAGCGTGGTTTGACGCTGACGAGCTGCCGAAAATTATCGAGTTTATTCGCAAGGGCGGAATGGAACGATATCGCCAACGCGAGCTGAACGAGATCAAAGAAGAACGGGCGAAACTAAACAACGATCTGGGAAGAACGAGCGAATTGAACGATCATCGGCTCGATCTGTCGAGAATGCAGAATCGTGATGAAAGCGAAGGGATTCTAACCTTCATTCGGCAGCTTTTTGAGTAAATGAACGATAGATTCAACCGGCAAATCCTATTTAGAGAGATCGGGCGTGACGGCCAGCAACGCATAGGCGATTCGAGCATTCTGCTTGTCGGTTGCGGTGCCCTTGGCGCTTCGCACGCGGAAATGCTGTCCCGGGCCGGTGTCGGAAAGTTAAGAATTGTCGATCGCGATTTTGTCGAGTTCACAAATCTTCAGCGGCAGACGTTGTTCAAGGAGAGTGACGCAGCCGAACGATTGCCGAAAGCCGTCGCCGCGCAGAAGCGGATCGCCGAGATCAATTCGGAAACACAAGTCGAACCTATCGTCGCGGATGTCAACAATTCCAATATCGAGGATCTGATCGACGGCTGCGATCTCATCCTTGATGGAAGTGACAATTTTCAAGTCCGTTATCTCATTAACGATGCCTGTGTAAAGCACAACAAGACTTGGATCTACGGAGCCGCAGTTTCGAGTTACGGCACAACGATGACGATAGTGCCGGGGGAAACACCGTGTCTCCGCTGTCTGTTTGACGAAATGCCCGACGTCGGGAGCGCGCCGACCTGTGATACGGCTGGCGTAATCATGCCGATCATTGCTACAGTTTCGGCCGCTCAGGTGACCGAGGCGTTGAAGATTCTGACGGGCAATACCGCGGCCCTGCACCGCTCACTCTTGCAGTTCGATGTATGGCATAACGAAACGAAACGCATCCGCCTAAATGGACCGGAACCTGATTGCAAAACCTGCCAAAAACATCTCTACGAGTATCTCGATGCAGACGCGGTAGAATTCAGCGCAGTACTCTGCGGACGAAATGCTGTGCAAATCGCTCCGCCAAAAGCCACCGAAATCGATCTAGGGTCACTGGCGGCACGCCTCGAAAAATTGGGTGAAGTGAAACAAAACGAGTACCTGGTGCGATTCACGGCTGGCGAAACTGAATTGACCGTGTTTCGCGACGCCCGGGCGATCGTGAAAGGAACGGACAATGTTTCGGTTGCCCGGTCGTTGTATGCAAGATTTGTTGGGGCATAGGAACCACTTCGAACTCATTTTCTTGACTTCGAAGCTGTAATTTGTGATACTTTTCACAATCAGTTCTTGCTTTTTATTGTGAGGTGAAATCATGAAGCAAAGACCAAGGGTTGTGATCGTCGGCGGAGGTTTTGGAGGGTTGTGGGCTGCCAAGGCACTTGCTAACAAGCCGGTCGATGTAACTCTTATCGACCGCAAAAATCACCACGTATTCCAGCCGCTTCTTTACCAGGTCGCCACGGCGGTGCTCTCGCCCGGTGAGATAGCCCAGCCGATCCGGCGAATCCTTCATTACGCCCAAAACACCGAGGTTATCCTCGGCGATGTGTTCGGATTCGATAAAGAGAAGCAGACCGTGATCTTAGCCGAAGGAGCCGAGGTCCAATTCGATTATTTGATCGTAGCCGCGGGCGCGAGACATTCTTACTTTGGACATGAGGATTGGGAGCAACTCGCTCCGGGACTGAAAACGCTCGAGGATGCAGTCGAGATCCGGCGAAGCGTTCTGCTCGCTTTCGAGCACGCGGAACGCGAAGCGTATCTTAACGGCACCAAGCGCGACCTGACCTTTGTCGTGATAGGCGGCGGGCCGACGGGCGTCGAGCTTGCGGGTGCGATCGCTGACATTGCTCGGCAATCACTCGCGGGGGATTTTATGGCGATCGATACGACCAAGGCCCGCGTCGTCCTTTATGAAGGCTCGGATCGTGTTCTCGGGACTTTTGCTAAAGACCTCTCTCAAAGCGCGAAGAAACAACTCGAATCCATAGGTGTCGAAGTCCATCTCAATTGCTTTGTCACCGACCTCGAATGGGGCCGTGTGAAGGTTGGCGATCAATGGGTTGACTGCGATGTAGCTGTATGGGCAACGGGCGTCGCGGCTTCGCCACTCGGGAAGCAATTGGGCGTTGAAACGGACAAAGCCGGCCGCGTCTTTGTTCAGCCTGATCTGACTATCCCCGATTTCAAAAACATTTTTGTGATCGGCGACATGGCTTCGCTCAAGCAGGAGAACGGCGAGCCCGTTCCCGGTGTCAGTCCGGCCGCTATGCAAATGGGGACCAATGCCGCGCAGAATATTCTTCGCGATGTAAAAGAAAAGCCGCGTGAAAATTTCAAATATTGGGATAAAGGCACGATGGCTACGATCGGCCGCAGCAAGGCTATCGCCGAGGCGGCGGGCCTGCATTTCAAGGGGTTTATCGCATGGCTAATGTGGCTGTTTCTCCACGTGTTTTTCCTGATCGGATTTCGCAATCGTTTCGCGGTAATATTCGAATGGTTTTGGGCTTACCTCACACGCGAACGAAGCGCAAGGCTGATCACGGGGGACGCCGACGACATGCGCGACGCCCTTCGGTTCCTGAGGGCCGATCTACATAAGGAAGAAAAGAAAATGTCCTCGGCGAATGTGGATTAGCTGATCGCGATGATCATTAGAAACGAAAGGCACCGTGGGACGCAAGCGGTGTCTTTTTGCGCGGATTTATGGTTAAATTTTCACGTTCTGATCAATATTATTTTTGTTAAATACATGAGAAAAACCCTGTTCCTGATCTTTTTCCTTTCCCTGTTTTCCATTTCGTTAAAAGCCGCCGACCCGTCGATCTGGACGGTGGATTCGCGCTCGGATGTTATAAAAGGCGATGCGCGCGGCGTTTCGATCGACCAAAATGGGACAATAACTCTTGCATCAAAGCTGACCGAAGTTTTCCGAACCGAGCAGCCGTATATTTGGTCGAGTGCAGCGGATGCGGCCGGGAACGTTTATCTCGGCACTGGCGGTGACGGCAAGATCTTCAAGGTCGACGCGTCAGGCAGGGGTTCGCTGCTTACTGACCTGAATGAATTGAATGTTTCGGCGTTGGTGATCGGAAGATCGGGTGAATTGTTCGCCGCGACGTCGCCGGACGGTAAAGTTTACAAGATCGATGCGAGTGGCAAGGCGGATGTTTATTTCGAGCCCCAGGAGAAATACATCTGGTCGCTTGCAGTGTTGGCGGACGGGTCGTTAGCAGTAGGAACGGGTGATAACGGAAAGATCTATCGTGTGAAAGCTACCGGAGCTGCGCGCGATTCATCGTTGTTTTTCGACAGCGGTGAAACTCATATCATATCGCTCGTGGCGGATAAGCAAGGAAACCTTTACGCCGGAACCGACTCGAACGGACTCGTGATCCGATTTTCATCGGATGGAAAACCCTTCGCTCTTCTCGATTCACCGCTCCGGGAAATTCACGATCTTGCCATTGGACCGGATGGTTCAGTTTACGCACTTGCACTCGGCGATTCGGTGGCTCCAGCGACGACCGTTACCGCGACGGCCACGACATCGTCAGCTACAGAAACCAAGACCGTCGGCGCCGATAAACCTGGCGCCGCTTCGCCTGAGCCGCCGCAAAAAAGCCGGTATGATCTTTCGGGAGCTAAATCCGCGGTTTATCGAATTGTCCCCGACGGCGGCACGGAAATAATCTGGTCGTCCGCCGCGGTTTCCGGGTTTTCGCTTTTTGCCAATCAGACGGGAAATGGCGTTATGATCGGAACCTCCGACAAAGGTCGGATCTACAACGTAACCAACGAAGGCCGCGAAACTCTCGCACTTCAAACCGAGGCGAACCAGATCTCGACGATCATAAACGCCGGCCAGAAATTATTCGCGACCTCAAGCAATCAGGGCACAATATTTCAATTCGGCCCCGAAACCAACGCCGAAGGCACGTATGAGTCCGCCGTCCTCGATGCGAAAAACACCGCGACGTGGGGACGGATATGGTGGCGCTCGGGCGGTATGGTACAACTGCAAACGCGAAGCGGCAACACGGAAAAACCCGACGCTACCTGGAGCGATTGGAGTGCCGGGTATACAGATCAAAAGGGAGCTCAGATATCGAGCCCAAAAGCAAAGTATCTGCAATGGCGAGCGTTACTAAGATCGGGCGGCCAACAAGTTTCGTTCAACTCCGGCAGCAACGGAGGTTCCGTTTCTGGCTCGTCTGCATCAATAAGCGAAGTCAGCGTTTCGTTCCTAGCTCGAAACATCGCGCCTGAGGTTCTCTCGATCCAAATTCTTCCGACAAATGTGGGACTGGCGTCGAACCCGCCGATACAGATCGATCCGAACATCGAGCTTTCGGGGCTAGATCCGGCGACATTCGGCATTCCGAACGCTGCAATTCCGCCGCGAAAGATATTTCAACGCAGCGCGGTTTCGATCCAATGGACGGCGGAAGATCGTAACGGCGACAAGATGGTTTACGATGTTTATTATCGGGAAGTAAGCGAAACGGTATTTAAACTTCTGCGCGAAAAAGTCACCGATAATTTCTTTACGGTCGACGGACAGTCCCTAGCGGACGGCCGCTACGTTTTTAAGATCGTCGCGAAGGATGCACCGTCAAATCCGGACGGGGCTCTTTCGGGTGAAAGGACAAGCGAGCCTATCGATGTGGACAACACGCCGCCGGTAGTCGTCGGCATCGGGCAGCCGCAACCCGCGGGCGATAAGACGCGGATCGTCTTTGAGGCGACGGACGCATCCAGCTATCTCACCCGTGCCGAATACAGCGTCAACGGCGGTGAATGGCAGACGGTTTATGCCGACGATGGCATTTCCGATAGTCCTAGGGAGCGGTACACGATCGACCTTCCGCTCCGGTCGCCCGGCGAATATTCGGTCACCCTGCGGGCATATGACGTCAATAGCAATTCGGGCAATGCGAGGGTCGTGATCAAACGTTAGCAAGATGGCGATCAATGGAGATAGCGTAGCGGTAATAACCGGAGCTGCGTCCGGGATCGGGCAAGCTCTCGCGGTCCGATTCGCCCGCGAGAAGATCGCTGGCATTGCTATCGCCGACGTGAACGAGCAGGGCCTCGCCGAGACATCTCAACTCGTCAAGGGAATGGCTGTGCCGGTTTCTGCGCACAAAGTGAACGTCTCCGATCTACGACAGATAAACCAACTCGCGGACGACGTGATCGCAAAACACGGCCGCGTTACACACTTGATAAATAATGCCGGTGTCGGATTGATCGGGACGTTCGAGCAACTGTCCATCAAAGACCTTGAGTGGTTGATGGGAATCAATTTCTGGGGCGTTGTCTATGGTTGCAAGACCTTTATGCCGATACTGAAAGAGCAGCCCGAAGCAGTCATCGTAAATGTCTCAAGCGTCTTTGGTCTCATCGGACCAGAGGAACAGTCAGCATACTGCGCGTCAAAATTTGCCGTTCGCGGATTTACCGAAAGTCTGAGGCATGAGCTTGCCGATACGAATATCTTCGTCGCTTGCGTTCATCCCGGCGGTATCAAGACAAACATCGTCCGCAATTCAAGGGTCGGTACGGGTGCTTCCGACGAATGGAAGCAACAGGGCACAAAGCTCTTCGACAAGATCGCTAAAACATCCGCCGTCGATGCCGCCGATGCGATCATTCGCGGCATCGACGAAAAGAATCCGAGGATCCTTATCGGAAAGGACGCGCGTGCCATCAGTATGTTGTCGCGGCTCTTTCCAAAGAGATATTTGAAAGTGCTGGAACGGCTAAATGGTCATAAAATGAGCCTTCGAAAAAAATGATCACTTTTTCGGCAGAGTCATCGTCTGACCTTCCGAGTCCATTTCTAAGTGGCGGGTCGTATTGTCGGTGACGCTCGGCGGGGCGAGATCGCCGGTTTTGTAGCGAGATTCGGGCGACACGTATTGGGTTTGACTTGGCGGAAGCGATGTTTGATTAGCCGGCGGCGGCGTTAAAACAGGCTGCATCACCGATGTAAAACCAGTATTTCCCTTCTCAGATCTCTTAAGTTGAAAATATTGCGCGATCCCGGCCCCGAGGCTGCCGAACGCTGGAAAAAGCATCCAAAACCACCATCCCTTACCGATCGAAAACGACAAGGCGATCGCAACGGCGACGAATGCTAATCCGCTAAATATTTTCACTATCGCGCTTTCGTAGCTGATCGGCCTTCCCTTTCGGTCAAGCATGGGCGCGGGCCGAACGAGATTTCCGGTCAATGCCTGGGATACGTTGCCGAGGTCGGTACCACAGCTCCGGCAAAATTTGCCGGTTTCAGGATTTTGGGTTCCGCATTTTGGACAAAACATAGATCAGTCCTTCGATCGTTGATCGTCGTTCGTTGCGCGCTGTCGTCGGGCTTCGAACAATATAACGCTTGCTGCATTCGAGACGTTCAATGACTCTATTTTTCCATACATCGGAATTTTTACCAAGACATCGCAGTTTTCAGCCACCAGCCGGTGCAGGCCTTTTCCCTCGTTTCCAAGCACGATGGCCGTCGGCCGCGTCCAGTCCCAGTCGGTGTAATTGATATCGGCCTCGCCGCTGGTTCCGACGACCCAGATATTTTTTTCTTTCAGATCTTCGATCAGCCGGTTGAGATTCGGCACTTTAGCGACCTTTACATATTCGATCGCTCCGGCCGAGGCCTTGGCGACCGTTTCGGTCAAACCCACCGCACGCCGATCAGGAATTATCACGCCGTCGGCTCCCGAACATTCTGCCGAGCGGAGCACGGCACCGAGATTCTGAGGATCTTCGACACCGTCCAGCACGAGTATCAACGCCTCGTCCCCCGCGGCGTCAACGATCGAGTCCGCGTCAACATACGAGGCGGACGCGACAAAAGCGACGACGCCCTGATGATTTGCTCCGGGACGCACCAGTTTTGCAAGCTGATCGCGCGAAACACGGCTGACAAGAATGCCGTGATTTCTAGCCAATTCAACGATTTCGCCGAGCCGGTTTTCGCGGACGCCCTCCGCGATCATGACCGTATCTATCCTGCGGGCGTTCGCCTGCAGGGCTTCGAGAACCGGTAGTGTGCCGAACAGGACATTTCTTGGTGGTGCTTCGCGTCGATCATGCTCCGACCGAGTAGGCCGGTCGTTGTGCATACGTGGAGCCGGGCGTGAGCGGTTTTTCATATCAGCCGGCGGAGGCGCGAATATCGATTGAATTGCGAATGATTATCGACGGTCACAACATTTCCAAAATCCTTTTTTCCGAAGCCGCTTCGCCTCAATCCTTCGTAGTCCTTTCGGGTTTCGAGCTCCCAGACTAGACCGAGGGCGTCCTGCAATTCGGCGTATTTTTCGTCGAGCTTTGCATTGACGCAGGTCATGATCAATCTTCTTACGAGTTTCGGCATATTTTCAGACGCGAGAAGGCCTTTGTTGCCGCCCAGACAGGAAAAATCGAAACCACTCTGGTAGATTCGAATGCCCATTGAGTCCTGCCGCGTATACAAGTCGATCACAGATTCATCTGCGGACGTCTCTGTCGTATCAAGCAATGTCGATTTGTTTCTCTTTCGCTTTTCGATCGACGCGGTTTTCGTCTCGAACATGGTTCCGATCACTACAAGCATGACATCGGACGCCGCGATCGGAAACTTTTCCGAGGTGTTAAAGTCCGTCGCAACAATATGATCGCTCTTAAATTCCAGGGCACGGATCCGGCGTGGAAACTTCTCTAAGTGGAGCGACTCATCAGCGAGTACGGTTGTTTCGACGCCGATATTTTTTAATCGAAGACGAAGCACATTTGCTTCGCGCTGGCCCTCGACGCGGGCGACCGGGATCTCGGCGTTCGATGCAAATAACTTTTCTGCCGCGTCGCGTTCTAACCCCAATTCCCTCGCTGCCGCAGGCAAATTAACGCGGGTTTGGCGGCTTAACGCCACCACGTTAAAACCCTTCTCCCATATCTCGAGGCGCCTCAGCACCAGCTTAGCCTGAGCCAAATTATCCGGAGCGATCTCGATCGCCGCCGCACAATAAAAACACTTCAACCGGTTCGGAGGATTTGCTCGACCGCACTTCGTGCACGTTCGCATATCGTCGGGCGAAAACGCGATGTTCTCCGTTTGAACCGGCATTTCCTTCAGGCGGTCTTCAGCCGACTCAATGTTGTTTTTCTCGTTCACGGGTGGTTGACCTTAAAGTCGGTATTTAGCTATCTGATGAAATTGCTTGACCGAATCAAATTGTGAATGCAAACTACACAGAGGCAAAATTTAATTGCAGTTGTGAGTATTTAAGCGGTAAAAGCGAATTATATCAAGCATATTTTGAGAATCGGCTAATTATTTACTTAGGAATTACCTGTTTCGTAGTTTGATCCTGTTTGTGAAAAGTCTTTAGACCTTACTGATCTTCGCGCTTCTACCACCTAATACCGGCTGCATTTTGACTTAACCTTACACTCGAAAAAGGGGTTAATAGTATGCAGTTTGACTCGGGAACCAATTCGTCCTGGAAGTTTGGACATCGGGGTCGCGTTGCGGTTTTTATTGACGGAAACAATCTTTTCCACGCAGCCCGCTTTCACACGATCGATATCGATTATAACAAGCTTTTGCGCGTCCTGCTCGGCGATGGCCGGCTGCTGCGCGCTTTCTTTTACACGGGTGTCGATGCGGGTGCCGAGCGGCAGCAGGGCTTCCTTCTGTGGATGCGACGCAACGGTTTTCGTGTCGTGCAAAAGGAGTTAAAGACCTTTTACGACGGCACGCGCAAGGCGAACCTGGATGTCGAGATAGCCGTCGATATGCTCAGCCTCGCAGGCAGATACGATACAGCAGTTCTGGTGTCGGGTGATGAAGATTTTGTTTACGCGATCAATGCAGTGGCATACAAAGGATGCCGTGTTGAGGTTGCCGGCTTCCGGTCGAATACCGCTCCGCGCCTGATCGACGTTGCGGATTTCTTCATCGATCTGGGCGATATAGCGGAGCTGATCCGAAAGGATGTCACGCAAACGGGCGAATACGAGATACCCTCTTTCGTTCCGCCGGATTCAGTCGCGCAGTCTGGAAGGAACGGCCACGATGCCGCTCACAAAGCAGCTAAGGCGGCGGCCTTCAGTCAAAATATTATTGACGACGATCGCGAAGAGCAGGACGATCTTATTCGCGTCCGAGACGAGAGATGAAACTCTTTACACTGGAAGAAGCAAACAAGAGTCTTCCGTCCGTGGTCCCAAAGCTGCAGCGAATTCAGTCGCTTTACGAAACTCTTTCCACCATGCGGGCTCCGGCAAAGGCGGCGGCCGAGGCCTCGCGATTTGGCGGCGGCATGGAAGGCGGTTCGGGTTACGTCAGGACGCTCTATGAGATCGGGAAGATAACCACGGAATTCAATGAAATGGGGATCGAGTTAAAGGATTACGCGCGTGGCTTGATCGATTTCCCGAGCCTTCGAAATAACCGTATCGTCTATCTTTGCTGGCAGTTAGGCGAGAATGAATCTATCGAATGGTGGCATGAGACAGACGCCGGGTTTGGCGGACGCCAACCGCTCTGATTGAAACGCGATGTCAACCTTTACTTTTCTACAGAGGGCGGTTTCCAAGTAATTTCGTGGAAGCTCATACCTGTCACTAGTTTACTATTGACTACCTAAAGTAAAGTCTGATATTATCTGCCCTAGTTTTCGGAGCTTCGTTTAACCAATTTCCTACTCGTCTGCCTTTCCGCGTATGAATTGTCCCGTTTGCAATCGAACTCTCGCACCAACGCTGTCTATCTGCCTGACATGCGGGACGATGATGAACGACTCGGTTCGCGAAGAGCTGCAGACAAAGATAGGCGCGGGAATGGGGCGGCCAAATGTTCAGCCACCTACCGTTGACGAGGCTTCGCGACCCGAAAAGCCACCCATCCAGAACCCGCGGCCAATTCGAACTACGGAATTAAATCGACAAAAAACAAGCCCGACGCTTGTTGGCTTTCAGCCTAAAAACCCGACGGTTCCGGATTGGCGTCTGCAGCTTCAGAATGCGGTTCGTCATCGCAACGCAGGCGGTTCGGACATCGGTGATGCAAGGCAGACCAAGCTTGTAACAAGCGGCTCAAACGCCCTCAAGGCCGAGTATATTGAAGAGGCTGAAGAGCAGGCCGAGGCAACGCATTCAGATCCGCGTGTCGCGGCCGCCTTGAACCGTATCGACAAATCGCGCAAAACCTTTTTGCCAGAACCTGCGGCGGCATCTTCTCAGCTGAAAGACCCGGAGCCGCGAAATTATCCGTTCAATGTAGTTTCTCGAAATGGTGCCGCCGCTGCTCCAGCGCGCGAGGCAAAAGCATCGGTCAATGTACCGCCGAAACCACGTCTCGTTCCGACAATAACGCTAAAGAAGGGCGGATACGATACCAATAAACTACCTCCAGTACCGACTGCGGAGCCGATCAATTCGTTCGACATGCCGGTACCTATTCCGGCCTACGACGAACCCATAGCGAAGCCCGCGATCAAGGTAAACCTTCAGGAAGCCGAGATCATCCAAGTGGTCCATTCCGAAGAGATCGAAGAAACGGCTACGCTCGAGCAAAGTGAAGAGTTTGACGATCTTGCTCCGTTCGCCATGCGTTTCAACGCCGGACTGTTCGACCTGATCATCGGTTTGTTTACGAGCCTGCTTTTCCTGTCGCCTATCGCTTTTGCGGGCGGCAATTGGATGTCGGGGGCCGGATTTCTAACGCTGGCCGGAACTTGCTCGATTGTCATGTTCGTCTATTTGACGCTGTCGATAGCAATCTTCGGCCGTACAGCGGGTATGAAATTGTTCTCACTGGAATTGGTCGATGCCGATCTCAACGAATATCCGACCTTTCATCAGGCGGCGGTCAACTCGGCAGTTTACTTGCTAACACTTCCGTTCGCAGGCATTGGATTTTTGACTATGTTCTTCAACGACGAGAAGCGAGCCGCGCACGACCTGCTTTCCGGTACAATCATCGTCACCGAATTCTAGAAAAGTTTTCTGCATCTTGAGAAAGCCCGAGGTTGAGTACTGCTCGCTTTGGGCTTTTCGGTTTGAACCGTAAACTAATTCCGTGAACAACGCCGAGATCGAAGCAATAACCGCCGAATTTCAGACGAGTATGCTCGGCCGACAACTCGGGCGCGTCTTTCCGCTTTCAAAGCTAAGCATTGTGATCGACTTTCGCCTGAGCGAAGGCTCTTATCTTTTCATCTCGGCCGATCCTGGCGATCCGCGTGCATATCAGATAAAGCGCCGGTTCAAGGATCTCGAAAAGCAATCTGATATACCGCAGCAGTTTGTTCTCGCAGTCCGAAAGTGGCTTTCAAATGCCGAGATTCGTTCTGTCTCGAAACTCAACGGCGAACGTGTTCTGGTGTTCGAGTTTGACTCAAGGCCCGAAGCCGGCACTAGGAAAAAACTCTCGCTCGTCGTTCAGCTAACCGGACGGTCCGCGAATATGTTTCTTCTTGATCCGGGCGGATCGATCATCGACCGCCTTCGCGAAACCAGAGGCCACGGTCAGGAGGTGGGTACGCGATATTCTCCGCCTGTCAGGGCCGATAATGCAGAAAAACGAACCGACGAGAGGATCGTTGTCGAGAACGGCCGTACGCTTTCCGAGATCCTCGACGAACGGCACCTTGAAAAAGAATCGGCCGCTCGTTTTCACTCGCTTGCGGAATCGGCCCGGAAAAAGCTTCGCGCTGAGATCAGCAAGAAGAAGAAGCTCGCCGAACACCTTAGAGGCGACTTGAGCGAACACGGAAATGCGGATCAATGGAAGCGTTACGGTAACCTGTTGCTTGCGAACTCCGCCAACGCCAAGCGAAATGAGGACCGGATCATTGTGACCGACTTTTATGACGATAAAACTCCCGAGATCGAAATAGAAGGCGATCCGAATTCGAGCATTTCAGAGGTAGCGGAGGGCTACTTCAAACGGTACACAAAAGCGAGAAACGCAGTTATCGAAATTGCCCGGCGAAGAGTCGTTCTGGATTCCGAACTAGAAAAGTTGAAGAAAGAAGAAACAAGACTTGAGGAAGGTATTTCAACTGGCGATCTGTCATTTTTCGAAGTTGAAAAAAAACCTGCAAGGGAGGCTTCGACAAAAAAGAAACGTGCGGAAAACGAATTCAGCGGAGCCCGGAAATTCATTTCGATCGATGGCTTTCAGATCCTTGTCGGAAAAAAGGCAAAGGACAACGATTACCTGACTTTTCGGGTCGCTAAATCGCTTGATCTCTGGCTCCACGCCGCCGACTACCCTGGATCGCACGTGGTGGTCCGGAACAACGACCGAAGGGAAATTCCAGCCGCAACGCTGATCGAAGCCGCGCAGTTGGCTGCCTTTTACAGCGATGCTCGCGAACAGCCGAAGGCCGCGGTTAACTACACACAAAAAAAATTCGTCAACAAACCGAAGGGATCTGCGCCAGGACTGGTTAGCCTTGCTAGTTTCAAAACCGTGCTTGTCCAGCCAATAGTAACCGCAAAAAAAGAAACGCCGCCTGGCTAGGCGACGCTTCGATCAACATTTTTACGAGTCTATTGTTCGTTAACGACTTTGCCGACGATCTCCGCCATTTCCTGAACCTTATTCGCATTAGCGCCGGTGAAAACGCTTCGCAATCGTCCTTCCCGGTCGATCAAAAAACTCTGTGGTATTCCGCCGAACTTGCTTACTTTCAGCAATTCACCCTGAAGTTGTGCATCCGACCAGACCAGCGTGTAATTGAGCTTCATCTGGTCCTTGAAAATATTTATCACGCTGGCAGGTTCATCGTCCGTATTAAGCCCGATAATTTCGAAATTCTTGTCGCGGTAATCGTTCTGCATTCTAACGAGCGTCGGCATTTCCGAACGGCACGGGCCGCACCAGGTCGCCCACAAGTTAAGAAGCAGAACTTTTCCTTTTTTGTCCTCGACGGTGAACGTGGTCCCGTCCAGATTCTTGATCGCTCCTTTTGCGATGCCGGCTGAGACGGGTGGGTAGTCCGATGCCTTTGTTGTAGTTTGGTTTCTCGGAGCGATGGGTGTCGGAGCCGGTTCTTGCTGGGCGGTATTGGCTCCGCCGCAACCGGTCAGGGACGAAAATGCGATGCTTAATACCGCAAGCAACGCCAGATTTAATACTATCTCTTTCATTAAAAACCTCAGTAAAACTACCGGATGTCCTGCAAACGCAAGATCATCAACGTCGCGATCACCAACATTCCTAACATTATCATCAATACGATCTGATTTAAAATTTCGTTCATCCATGGATGAAGGAAGGTAATATAACTGCTCAGATCGGTCGGGATCTTTTTGGCCCCCGGGATGGCGGGTGGTTCTCCCGGATCAGGCGAACTTGGATTTTTCCCGCTCCGCATCTCGTCATCGTACTTTCTAAATTCATCCTCGGCCTTTTTCTGATAATCGTCTATATTTTTCCGCGCATCGGCGATCAGCTTGTCATTTTCGGTTTCGACATACTTGTAAAGGCCTGATCCGCCGGTTCTTCCGTTCGGATCCGCTCCTTCCTGCTCAAGCGTATCCAGGGTCGAGAACCGCTTGATCGTGTCGAACGACCACGCCGCCGGCATCGCCAGTCCCGCCACTTTGTTTATTCCGGCAGGTACACCAACTAATCCAGAAAAAAGTATCTGCGGAATCAGAATCAACGGAACGAGGCTCGTAGCCATCTCGGACGTCCGCACCAGAGCGGAGATAAATAGGCCTAACGCAATACCTACACCGCCCGTAAGCAGCATTGCCCCGAATTGCGGCAGTCCGAAAAGCTGGCCGGGCATCGCCATGGCTCCGGTCAGATCGAAAACCTTAAGCGGCAGAAAAAGAAGCAGGCACTGTATCGAAACGATTATCCCGAGAATAAATAGCTTTGACGCGAGATACGGCAGAATGCCGAGGTTCACCATTCTTTCACGGCGATAGACCGGACGTTCGCGGATGATCTCGCGGGCCGCGACCGAGGTGCCAAACCAGATAGAAACAAGCGCTAACACGAAGTAAACAAAATCCCGCGGCCGCGTCGATCCCATCACAAAGAACGTAAGCACCGCGATGATGGGAGCCTGGAGCAGAAGGATGAAAAGATTTATCTTGTCCTTGAAAAGCACTTCGAGGTAGCGTCGCGATAGAGTAAAGAATTGTCTTATGGCACCAAAGATCCCGAGCCGACGCTTCTTCCGCCGCTTAGCCGCATCGAGCGTTCCGAGTTCCTTAAGCGGTTCCTGAATATATTTCCTAAACTGAGGCGTCTGGAGAAATTTCTGCTTCCACGTTTCGGCGGTCTGGTCGATCAGCTGAAGACGGTTAGCATCGGCTAGTTGCGAAGCGCGGGCCGCGGGTTCTTCGAGCTTGTCAAAGATTTCTTTGTAACTCGCCGCTCCGAGATGAGCGAGTGCTTCGTCCGGACGGCCGTAGAAAACCAACCTGCCCCGCATAACGATCACGATCTTGTCGAACAGCTTGACGTTCTCCATCGCGTGGGTTGTCATTATCACCGTCCGGCCGGATTCCGCGATCTGCCGGAAAAGCTTCATTATCTTTTCCTCGGTTGCCGGGTCGAGGCCCGATGTCGGCTCGTCAAGGAAAATGATGGACGGTCGAGTTATGAGCTCGACAGCCATCGAAACGCGCTTTCGCTGCCCCCCCGAAAGCTGGTCGATACGCACATTTCGGCGTTCGGAAAGCCCCGTGACATCGAGCACCTCACCGATCGTCTGGTTGATCTCCTTCTTCGAAACATCCCGCGATAGCCGCAGGCGCGCGACGTAATAAAGAGTTCGGTAAACCGACAGCTCGCGATGGATGATATCGTCCTGCGGTACGTAGCCGATCGATTGCTTGAGCGAATCGAAATGACGATAGAGATCGAGATTGTTGATCAGAACGTTGCCGGGATGTGCCGGCCGCACCCCATTAAGGGCATCAATCAGCGTCGATTTACCTGAACCTGAGGCGCCCAGAATTCCGACAAATTCGTTAGGCTTGATCGACAGAGAAATTCCGTCGAGCAGCCGGATCTTGCCACCGCCAAAGCGATTTTTAACGTCCCGTGTAAGCCCGACTGCGTCGATCCGCGTCTTCGAACGCGTGTCGAAAACTCCGACATTTCCTACAGCGTCGACACGGATCAGGAACGTCCCGATCTGGGCTGCATCTTCAGGCCGGAGAACCTGTCGCGAAACGCGGGCTCCGTTGACATAAACGCCGTTGGTCGAACCGAGGTCCTCGATCGAGATCTCGGCTCCGCCTTGAATCAGACGCGCGTGGCGATTGGAGATCTGCAGGCCGTCGAGAGTGATGTCGTTCGCTTCGTCACGGCCGATCACTAGTTCGCTCTTCCCGCCAAACCCGAGCGACATCAATAATTGAGGCTCGGCCGAATCGCGCGATCCCAGCAGCTCCGCCGCGTTCTGCGCATTGAGAGCGACCGTTTTAGACCCGCCGTCGCGCACGTGAACGCTCGGTGATGATAATTGGTCGGCCGTCAGTGACCTCTGTCCCGGCAAAATAGCTCCCGACGGCGCGACCCGGCCGGGGGCCACTAACCGCAGCACCGGACCGCCTATCCCTAGCCGGATCTCATCACTATCGTATAGTGGCGTCGGGGCGGAGATCCGTTGCTCGTTGATCAGGGTGCCGTTAAAGGTGTTGTTGTCCTCGATCACGAAATTGCCGTCCTCAAACCTGATCGACGCATGTTTTCGCGAGACCATGACCACTCCCGGATCGAATCGGATCTCACAGGCAGGATCGCGCCCGACCCAGATTGTGGACGGCGTGAGGTTTACCCGCGGCCGGGCAGAATCGATAAATTCAAGTTCTGCGGCGGGAGATGTTGAGGCTTGTACCCGCGGCTCCTGAAACGAGGTCTGAACTGGCGGTTTTTGGATTGACGGCTGAACAGGTGTCGGCGCGATCGTCTGACGGTTGGGCGGCTTGGAGGCGAAAATGTCCTCGGCCTTGGCTTCAAGCGGCGGCGGTGTGGGTTTCGGATAGCCTTTGATTGAATCTGACAATACTTCGAACCACACCACCTTTAAGCCGGGCCCGCCTTCGCCGAATTGGAGACGCTGCCCGACCGCGATGGGCTCCGGGCCGCTTATCCGCTGACCGTTAAGGTAGGTACCGTAGGTCGAGTTGAGATCGACCAGCAACCACCTGCCGTCGTTCCAACGAAGCTCGGCATGCTTGCGCGAAACCATCGGGTATGTCGCGTTGTTGAAAACTATGTCGGAGTCAAAGGGATCGCGCCCGATCTGGATCACGGGCTTCTCAAAAGACCGTTCCGTCGACTGGCCGCCGGCCGCAGTCTCCTCCGCTAAGATAATATTCATCCGTTTAACAGGTGGTTTAGATTATTGTCTTAGTGATTTTACCGTAAGCCTCTGAAAACAAAAAGAGGATCGGAAGTTCGGGACAGATCGAAGCGACAGACATCAGGGAGCGGTGACAAGGCGGAAGCCAATAGCCTTGTCACGCTGATCGACCGATACATCGACTCGAAATGACGAAGTGATCGCGTGATCCCCGGTTGTCTTGTCAAAGTAGCAGCCGCCGCGGGTCATGATCCTGGGGCGGTCGGGAGCCTTCATTGTTACTTTGCTTCCCGGATAGAGTGAAGGTTCGGAAGACGTCCATTCCCAGACGTTGCCGATCAGGTCCTGAACACCCCATGAATTCGGGCAGCTCTTCGACCCTACCGCGAGAGGCTGGGTCACTGTTTGGTCGATAACGGCGCATTTGCCGTCAAATTTATCGCCCCAGGGATAGGTGTTTTCCTTGGCACCGTTGCGGGCGGCAAACTCCCATTCGGCTTCCGTTGGAAGCCGATACGTCACACGGTCGCGTGTCGAGCGCCATTCGGCGAACATCTTCGCGTCCTCCGGGTTTACGTACGTTACGGGCATCTTCTCCTGGCCCTGGCGCGGCCTATCGTTTATCCACGCGGCGAGAAAATCGTTTGAGGGTGGTTTATATTTGGTTTCCGTGACAAATTCAAGAAATTCCGCGTTGGTTACCTCTGTCCGGTCCATCTTGAATGAAGCAACCGTTACGTCGTGCGCGGGCTGTTCTAATGGGGGACCCTGGTCCGTGCCCATCTTGAACGTACCGCCCGGGATCAGCACAAGATCGGGCTTCGTGGCCGTTCCGGGCGAATCGCTCGTCACCGGCGTAGGCGTGGGTGAACTCGATCCCCTAGGTTTGCCGATAAAGCCGAACATATAGGCACCGAGAATGCCCGTCAGCCCAAGGCCCGCCAGTATGACCAGCGCCCCAAAACCCAACACGAGCGGCGAAAAGAATGACTTCTTTTTCTGAGGCTGTGAACGAACTACGACCTGCTGCTGATCGCCGGTCTGAACTGGCTGGACCACTGTCTTTTGCAGCGATGGATTGGAATCCTTAGCTTCCCCATATCCACGCGTTACCGCCTCGTTTGTTGGAGCCGGTATCTTGAACGAACCCGTTATCGCACCGGGCTTTGGAATTGCGTGTGCGGGCATCGTCTCCATGAACAGGGAGCGAAGCTCGGCGACGACCTGCTGGGGCTGTCCATCACATTTCAGGTCGGCGACCCAGTCCTCATACCCTTCGTGCGAGAGACGAATGTGGTGATTGCCGCTCTGGATGCCCTCGAGCATCAGCCAGCCGTTGTCTCGGGTCTCACCAATGGGAACGTGGTCAACAAATATCTTGGACTGACCGGGGTTTGATCTGATCCGAAGCGACGAGATCGGCAAAGTTCCGCCTGAGGTCGTATGAATGCCTATCGCGGGCGGATAAACCGCGTTCTTCATTTCTTCGACCAGATCTTCGACGGTAGCGGTACGTCTCGCAGGATCCTTCTGAAGCGTATGCATCACCGCAGCTTCGAGTTCCGGCGAAACGTTGACACCTACCGACCGCAGCGACGGCGGCGGATCGCTGATATGCTTTTTCATGATCGCGGGTATCGATGAACCCTTGAACGGCACATCGCCCGACATCATCTGGAAAAGCATTACGCCGATCGAATAAATGTCCGATTTCGAATCCGGCTCATCATCTGCCCACTGTTCGGGGGCCATATAATACGGCGAGCCCATAAGGCCCGTCGTCTGGGCCTGAATGAACGAACCCAAAAGCTCGCCCGATTTTATCTTTGCCAGCCCGAAATCAAGGATCTTGACAGCTTGCGACACGGTTTGCTTGTCGCTGCAGATCATGATGTTGAGCGGCTTGAGATCGCGGTGAACAATTCCTTGATGATGGGCAGCACCGACACCGGCGCAAATAGCCGAAATAAGCTCGAAGGCCCGCTCGGGGTCAAGTGACTTTTCACGGGTCAGAAGGTCGTGCAGAGATTCCCCTTCGACGTACTCCATGACGAGAAACGGCACCGAGCCGTTAATTACACCATAATCGGACACGCCGACGACATTCTGATGGCGAACTGCCGCAGCGGCTAACGCCTCCTGCCGGAATCTGGTTACTAATTGCGGGTCGTTGCCGACGAGGTCCGGAAGGATGATCTTGATCGCGTGAAGGGTTTTAAGGAACGAGTGCCGGGCCTTGTAAACAACACCCATACCGCCCTGGCCCAAACGAAGGTCAAGGTGATATTTCCCTTCGAGCACAGGCTGGCCGGCAAGCGTGTGCATCGTGGGCATGCCATCGTTGGGACACGTTTCCACGTCGTCCGTATAGCAATGTTTACAAAGCTGGCATTCCTTCATCCTATTTTCGGCAAACCAAAGGGAAAGCCTCGGTTCGTGAGCGCTGAATTATAGACAACTTTCTACGGGCTTTTTGCAAACTTTCTCCGACTTGATTCTAGTTTTTTTACCCGATCCAATCAAGTTAAACGTTTTATTTCCAGAGCGTGTTCCCGATGTTCTCGCCTTATTCAGCCTTTTACCACAATATTTACAAGCCGGTCCGGCACGACCACCACCTTGACGACCGTTTTGCCGTGCGTGTGTTCAACAACCTTGGCATCGGTTAAAGCCCTTCGTTCTAGCTCGTCGTTCGGCGTTCCCGGCGCGGCCATAACCCTTGAACGAAGCTTTCCGTTGACCTGAACCGGTATCTCAATCTCGTCCGCTCTAGCGAGTTCCTCGTTTGATTCAGGAAAGCGGGCACCGTTTGCCAGCATTCCGTTTTCGTTGCCGATCACGATCGAATAAAGCTCTTCGGCTGTGTGCGGAGCAAACGGCGTGAGCATGAGCACGAGGCTCGTCAACGCCTCGCGAACGGCAAAAACCTCGCCCGCATCAGCATTTTCAGGCTCGATCCTAATATCACTGACAGCGTTTGCAAGCTCCATTAATGCGGCAACGGGTGTATTAAACTGCAAACTCTCGAAATTTTCCGTAATTCTTTTTATCGACTGATGCGTTTTCCGACGTAAAGCCCGCGCCGCGTCGGAAGACTCGTCGATCGCGCCAAGCGGCTCACCGTTCGCGATCCGCGATTCCCATTTATGAACAAGCCGCCAGACACGCTGGAGAAAGCGGACCCCGCCTTCGATACCGGCTTCGTTCCAGACCAATTCGTTCTCGATCGGGGCGGCGAACATGATGAAGATTCGTGCCGCATCTGCGCCGTAGATTTCGATCATTTCATCCGGATCGACGCCGTTGCCCTTGGATTTGGACATCCGCTCGATCGCGTGCCTGAGAACTGCTCCGCCAGAGTTTTTGGCTTCGGTGATACGTCCTTTCGCATCTCGGATAACAGTCACCTCGCGAGGATCCGAGTAGATCCGTTTCCCTGATGAATCGTCAAAGAACGTTTCGCCGACGACCATTCCCTGCGTCAGCAGCCGTTTTACCGGTTCGTCAAATTTGACCAATTCCATGTCACGCATGACCTTGCCCCAAAATCGGGCGTAGATCAGGTGCATCACTGCATGGTCGTCACCGCCGATGTATTGGTCGACCGGGGTCCAATAAGCCGCGACCTCGGGCGAAAACGGCAAGATCTCATTTGTCGGGTCCGTGTATCGGAAGAAATACCACGACGAATCAACGAACGTGTCCATCGTATCGGTTTCACGATGGGCAGTTCCCTCGCATTTTGGACAGGTCGTTTCGTAGAATTCCGGCACTTTAGACAGAGGCGATTCGCCCGTGCCCGTGATCGGGGCTGACTCAGGAAGGCAAACAGGCAAATTCTCGAATTTTTCGGCAACCACGCCGCAATCCGGGCAATAGATTATCGGGATCGGCGAGCCCCAAAACCGCTGCCGCGAAATTCCCCAGTCGCGCAGCCGATAGGTCGTCGCCGCCTCGCCGAAACCATGCTCGCGGGCGTGGTTGGCCATTTCGGCCTTTGCCACCTCACTCGTTTTACCGTTCCAATAGTCAGAATGCACGAGGACGCCGTATTCGGTGAACGGATCTTCCAACGCGAGGGCTTGCATTGTGTGGTGCTCGTGGGCTAAATGCGGCTCGGAGATGACCTGACGGATTGGCAGGCCAAACTTCTCAGCGAATTCGAAATCCCGCTCATCGTGGGCCGGAACGCTCATCACAGCTCCGGTTCCATATTCCATCATCACGTAGTTACCCACCCATACCGGTATTTCCTCTCCGCTGAAAGGATTGATCCCCTTCAGCCCGGTAGCAATGCCGTCTTTTTCGATCTCTTCGTCGCGGTCCCTAGGCTTAAGGTTTTCGGCAGCGATCTCCGCAACCTTGGCTTGAACCTCGGGCGAAAGGTGATCGCGATAGGCGTCAATGATCGAATGTGCCGCAGCCACAACGATCGCGTTTGCCCCGTAGATCGTGTCGATGCGAGTCGTAAAGACGCGGATCGCGTCAGAACTACCTGCCGTAGCCTGATGAGCAATCTTAAAATCCACGTAAGCGCCGTCTGATCGCCCGATCCAATCACGCTGACGCTTTATCACATTGCCGGGCCAGCTGTGTTCGATCTCGTCCATGTCGTCGATCAACTGATCGGCGTACGCCGTCGTTTTCAGGAACCACTGTTCGAGATCTTTTTTCGTGACCGGGTTACCGCAACGCCAGCAGATGCCGCCGCTGGCCTGTTCGTTTGAGAGAGTCGCCTGGTCGTGCTCGCACCAGTTGACTTGCGTCATCCGCTTGTAGGCGAGGCCCATCTCGAACATTTTTATAAAGAACCACTGGTCGAATTTGTAATATTCCGGCTTGTGGGCATACATCTGCCTCGACCAGTCGTAGCTCAAACCAAGCCGCTCGAGCTGCCCGCGCATTATGTTGATATTGTCTTCGGTCCACTGCCGCGGATCGACGCCGCGTTTAACAGCCGCGTCCTCAGCAGGCTGGCCGAACGAATCCCACCCGATCGGGTGCAGAACGTTGAAGCCCTTTAAACGCTTGTACCACGCCAAGGCGTCCCCGGCCGAATAGTTCCGAACGTGCCCCATGTGCAGATTGCCGGAAGGGTAAGGCAGCATCTCGAGCTGATAGAATTTCGGCCTTTCTTCATCGATCTCCGCCCGAAAGGCCTCGGTCTCGCCCCATTTCTTCTGCCATTTGGCCTCGATCTTTTTTGCGAAATATTTATCGTCCATCGGTAAACACTTGTTAGAAAGTGTGGAACGTTCCACACTTTTTCGTATCTGCTGAAAAATAAGTAGTTTAGCGGATAAAATGAATTCTATCCACCTATGATCTCGTTGTCGAGATCCGCTAATTTTATTTCTTTTCGGAGTTTCGCCACGCCGTCGGAACACGTTGATGTTCGACTAGGGACTATCCAAGGGGGAGAGGTTTGTGAAAACCGGCCATTTCCATTAGTTTACGGATATAGGCCTGAATTGTCCACTTTTCTTTGAAGAATTCGACTTTCGTGATATTCTAGCTGAACCTTTTAACCGAAGGAGATTTAGCAATTAATATCTTGATGAAGATAAATACATTTTTGCGGGCGGTCGTAACTTGATCCGATAGATTTGCGGTTTGACTGTCTGCTCCGAAAATTGGAGGCACGAAAATGGTCAACCGAATGAGAGGAAATGTCGCCGTCGAAATTGATAAGCTAAATGAACCGGACCGGACGGCGGTCCTTACACACGCCTCCGAAGTCCTCCGCACTCAACGAAATCAAAAAGAAAATACAGTTGGCGACGAGCTGATAGGCTCGCTTGCGAACGCGCACGAAAACCTACGGGCACGCCAGGTGACCGAATGGGAGCAGATGCGCCGCCAGCTCCTGGGCCGCGCCGCATGAACTTCATTTATCGAGAGAAAAGTGCGGGCATTACATCTCGGCTGGTTATTTCTTGTTTTCTTCTAACCTTCCCGATCTTTATTTGCGCTCAGTCGGACCTGTCCGACCTGCGGAACAAGGTCGCTGCCGGTTCTGCCGAAGAGAAGAGAAACGCGCTTTTTGAGATCAGAAATCTTCGCAGCGAAGGGGGTTCGCGGATTGCGATACCAGCTATTTCGGATTCGCTTGAAATGATTCGGGCTACCGCGGTTTCAGCCGTTGTTTTTCTGCCGCGGAACGAGGCGGTTGAGCTTCTCCTGCCTCTGTTGACCGACAAGGCTTCATTCGTTCGCCGTGAAACGGCATCAGCCCTGGGCGAGTTGGGCGATGCTTCCGCGGCTCCGGCATTGGTTCAGGCTCTTCAAAAAGAAACCGAGATTGAGAATCGCTCTGCCGCAGCGATGGCCCTTGGGAGACTCGATGATGTTTCCGCAGTTGAACCGCTTCTGGCGATACTGAAAAAGAAGCCCTCGGAGCCGGACGAATTCCTTCGCTCGTCGGCTGCCCGTTCCGTCGGCGAGATAATTCAGGCGGTTCGTTTCGGAAGGCATCAATCGCTCGCGCCGCAAAATTTCCTTCCCAATAAATACAAGGAAAAGCTCACGGCTAACGCTTCGGTTGGACCGGAAGCTTCACAGATTCTTGCAAGGGCTTTACCGATCCTGACAAAGGTTCTCGGAAATTCCCGGGAGGCCGCTGAGACTCGGCGTGGTGCCACGTTCGCCGTCGGGGCTTTAGGCACCGCAGAAGCACGGGAGATCCTTATGTCGCACTTAACCGACGGTGACCCCTATCTCGCCGAGATCTGCAAAGAAGCTCTTTTAACTTTTCCGCCGAACTATTAAGCCTTTTCCTTTACGTCGATATTTGGTTTAATCTTGGGTATGCAAGCAGGGCTTTCGCACGACACTTCGCCGAAGAGTTTGATCGAATTTTACGGCGAGGTCCGTTCATTCACTGAAAAGCTCTGCGAACCGCTAGAGACCGAAGATTACATCCCGCAGCCGACCGTCGACGTTTCGCCCGCCAAGTGGAACATAGCTCACACCACCTGGTTCTTTGAGGAGATGATCCTAAAACGATCGGTTCCCGACTACGAGGAATTCGACCCCAATTTCGGCTTTCTTTTCAACAGCTATTACAATTCGGTCGGCGACCGGATCGCACGAGATCATCGCGGAGACCTGAGCCGCCCGACGGTCAGACGCGTTTTCGAATATCGCAAATACGTCGACGAAAAAATGCGAGATCTGTTGGGCGGAAAAAGAGATTCGAAACGGGACGAACTCGTCATACTCGGACTCAATCACGAGCAGCAGCACCAGGAGCTTTTTGTCACTGATCTTAAATACACCTTCGGCATAAACCCGCTTTTCCCGGTCTACCGCGACCGTTACGCCCCGGAGGAAACCGTCGAGTACGGCGGATCGACGTTCATTAAGATCGACGGCGGTTTGCACGAGATCGGGTACGAGGGCGAGGGTTTTTGCTTTGATAACGAGCTGGCTCGGCACAAGGTCCATTTTGGTGATTTCGAGATCGCCGGCAAGCTGATCACGAATCTCGAATTCCTCGAATTTATCAACGACGGCGGCTACAAAGAAGATCGGCTCTGGCATTCCGAAGGCTGGGATTGGGTGGAGCAAAACGCCGTGAATTCCCCCCTTTATTGGCATCAACGCGAAGGCGAGTGGTTTCATTTTACGCTGGGCGGACTGCGAAAATTGCCGCTCGATGCGCCCGTCTGTCACATTTCGTATTACGAAGCTGCCGCCTTTGCCGAGTGGCGTGAAATGCGTCTGCCGACAGAATTCGAATGGGAGGCCGCGAGTAATAAATTCGATTGGGGCCTGCGTTGGGAGTGGACGAATTCCGCCTATCTGTCGTATCCCGGCTTCAAGAAAGCGGCGGGTGCCGTTGGCGAATATAACGGCAAGTTCATGATCAACCAGATGGTGCTGCGGGGAGCGTCGGTGGCGACCCCACGCGGGCACAGTCGACCGTCATACAGAAACTTTTTTCAATCGCCGCTGAGATGGCAGTTTACGGGAATAAGATTAGCTAAGTGATTCGATCTATGCAGAGCACTCCGACACCTGAGTTAACGCAGTTTGCCGCGGATGTTTTGCGCGGGCTCACTTCAACGCCGAGATCGCTTTCATCGAAATATTTCTACGACGACGAAGGTTCGAGGCTATTTCAAGAAATAATGAAGCTGCCGGAATATTATCTAACCGGCTGCGAGTCGGAGATATTCGAGGATCAGGCGAACGATATTTTTAAGGCATTCGCCAACGGAGACAACGCGTTCGATCTCATCGAATTAGGCGCAGGCGACGGCACAAAAACAGCCGTTCTAGTCGAACACTTTCTTGAGCAGCATTCGGATATTTTTTATTCACCGATAGATATCTCGCAGGAAGCCCTCGACGCCCTTTCTTCAAAATTCACCACAGAATTTCCGTCGTTAAAAATGGAGGCCCGCCGGGGCGACTATTTTAAGATCCTGAAATCGCTCAAGAATGGCGGTGAACGGCGAAAGGTCTTGCTGTTTCTCGGATCGAACATTGGTAATTTTAGCCGGGAACAGGCAGTCGATTTTTTTCGCCAGCTTCGCGGCGTGATGAACGATAACGACCTGCTCTTTGTCGGGTTCGACCTGCAGAAAGACCCTCATGTGATCGTACAGGCGTACGATGACAAACAAGGTGTAACGGCGGCGTTCAATTTAAATCTGTTAAAGCGGATCAATCGCGAGCTCAACGCAGATTTCGATCTCGATAAGTTTTCGCATTACGCGATTTATCGTCCTGTCGAGTGCGCCGCCCGCTCATTCCTGATCAGCCGCGAGAATCAGAGAGTGCACATCGGTGCGCTTGGACGCGATTTCGAATTCGAGCAGTGGGAAGCGATCTTTATGGAGATCTCGCAAAAATACAGCCCCTTGATGATCGCGGAACTCGCGGGCGATGCGGGATTTGAGATCAAGCGGAATTTCTGCGACAGCAAGAGTTATTATTGCGACTCGCTCTGGCGGCCCGCTAGATGAACTTCACCATTCTCCGCTTCGACGCGCTTGGATCTACGAATACCGAAGCAATTAATCAGGCCCGCTCCGGCGCGGATGAGGGTTTGTGCGTACTCGCACGGCAGCAATCCGCCGGGCGCGGCCGTCATGGCCGTACGTGGATCTCTACAACGGATTCGGGGCTCTATTTCAGCATCGTCCTCCGTCCAAAGATCGGGGCGAAATTCCTTCCGCTTTTAACGTTGATGGCCGGTGTCGCCGTTCACGATGCACTCGGCGAACTTGCGATCGAGGCCGACATAAAATGGGTAAATGACGTGATTGTCGGAGAGAAAAAGATCAGCGGCATTCTTGCCGAAACCACTGAAACATCGAAAGGCATTGCCGTGATCGTTGGTATAGGCATCAACCTTACGTCCGCGAGTTTCCCGGCCGAGATTGCCGATACCGCAACCTCGATAACGGACCAAACTGGCCTCACGTTAACTCCCGATCAGTTTGCCGAAACACTCACGAAGTTCCTCAGTTACTTTTACGACATCCTAAGCGGCGAAAACGGTTCGCGCGAGATCATCGGCGAATGGAAGCGTCGTTCTTCATACTTCTCCGGCAAATCGGTTCGGGTTGTGCTGGAAAACGAGACCTTCACCGGCATAACGGACGGCCTCGAATCAAACGGCGCGTTGCGAATAAGACGAGATAATGGCAATATCACGGTTGTTCAGGCCGGTGATGTAGAAAAGCTACGCGCCGAATAGGCCAGTTTTCCACCTCCCTCACGTATCTAATGCGCAAACGAATTTCTGAAATTCATCCGGCGATCTACAGCGGCCGCATCGGCCAAAAACGGCTGTTTCGACGTGTAGGCGATACGCTAAAACGCGTTCGCTTTGCCTC
Source organism: Acidobacteriota bacterium (assembly GCA_040004905.1). GTDB lineage: Bacteria > Acidobacteriota > Blastocatellia > Pyrinomonadales > Pyrinomonadaceae > OLB17. Next base: position 9,783 of record JBDTZW010000330.1, on the reverse strand, counting down.
CGAGGTCGCTCCGGAAAATCTGGGTTACTCGTGCAAAAAACACCAATCGCTCCTTCGACGAAGGCTTGGGAATTCCGACCCGCAGCTTCAGGAAAATAAGATCACAAATCTTAAGATCGCTTGTCCGACGATCGACGGTATCTTGATTAGGCCCGGCCAAACGTTCTCGTTTTGGCGTCTTGTCGGTGAAGCGACGGCACAAAAAGGCTATACGGAAGGCATGCAGCTTTCACGCGGGGAGGTAGTTCGCGGTGTCGGCGGCGGGTTGTGCCAGCTGGCCAATCTCCTTTATTGGATGGCCCTGCATACCCCGCTCGAGATCGCTGAGCGTCATCATCACAGCTTCGATCCGTTTCCGGACGAAAATCGCGTCCTTCCCTTCGGAAGTGGTGCCGGAATTTTTTACAATTATATCGACCTTAGATTTTTCAACCCGACCCACACAACGTTTCAGGTACGCGTCGGCCCGAACGCCACTCACCTGAAAGGCGCGATCTATTCCGACCGCCAAACACCGAACGCGTTTCATGTATTCGAGCGTAATCACCGATTTTTGACCGAAAACGGACAGAACTTTCGCGAGAACGAGATCTGGCGGTCAATCGTTGATCGACGCACCGGCGAAACCGTGACGGAGGAGTTGCTGGTGAAAAACTTCTCCGAGGTTAAATACGAATTGAACTTTGCGGTCGAACCGTGTAACGTGTAAATACGTTTCCGATGTGAGCTTTTATGAGTAACGATCTTGATTTTAAGCCAGATTTTGACTTCGATGAGTTCGATGAATTCGAAGAGTTTGACGCTGACGAAGTTGGCGATCTGATGATGCGTACCGCCGTTCTGCAAAAGAACGATATGGTCGCGCTGCTCTGCATTAAGGGTGCCAGCGAGGGCGCCGCCATCTGCCGCGTCGATCCACGCGAGGAACATCCGTCCGTACAAATTTACGACGACCCGGCCAAGGCGGTCGAATGGTTCACTAAAAGTCTCCGCACGAGCCGAAAGAACGGCTGGAACGTCGTTTACGACGGCCTGCCATTGCAAGGGTAAAAGTCAAAACGTGGAAAAGATTAAAAGCGAAAAAGTTGCAGCTAAACAATGCCTGACTTTTTCACTTTTTCACATTTAAACATTTTCACTCCATGTTCTTGGCTGTTGACATCGGAAACTCTGCGATCAAATTCGGCATATTTGACGGCGATACGCTTCTCTCCCGGTCTATAATTCCCGCAAAGCGCGATTACACAAACGACGAGATCCTGGCCGCTGTTGACGCCGGCCTCGATCTGCCTGTAGAGAATGCCCTGGTTTGTTCCGTCGTGCCTGAACTCGACGAAACCGTTTCGATCCTGATCGCGGAAAAATGCGGCGTTAACGCGGAATTTGTCCGTAACGAAATGGACTTCGGTTTAGGCATCAACTATAAACCGCTTTCGTCCGCTGGATCAGATCGGCTGGTCAATTCATGTTCGGCTGCGGAGAAATATGGAGTTCCATGCATTGTCTGCAGTTTTGGAACGGCAACGACCGTCGATATAGTCAATTCGAAGCGGGAATTGATCGGCGGCCTGATCGCACCGGGCATGGCAACCATGGCAAAAGCTCTTCACCTCAACACATCCAACCTCCCCGAAGTTACTCTCGAAAGACCACCCTCGATCATCGCCGACAACACCGTCGATTCTATCCGCTCGGGCATTTTTTACGGGCATATCAGCATGATCGAGGGGATTGTGAATCGCATTTTTGAGCAATTAGGCGAACGGCCGACGGTGATCGCGACCGGCGGATTTGCGGAAACCGTCGAGGACGAAACTAGAGTGATAGACATCGTCGATGAAAATCTTCTGCTAGAAGGATTGAATTTGCTTTTCAAGCGTCTGTATACTGGCGCGGACAATGAATAAAACAGACCCAGACGCACCCGACAGGTGGGACCCCGAGCCTCGATGGCCGGTCCTGATCGCCGTGCTTGCGTTGGCCGGTTTGAATCTGGCTTTGCCTGACCAACTGATCGTCGGACCGCGTTGGTTTTTTATTATTCTGGTACTTCTTGCGTTGATCCCGACCGTTGTTTCCCACTGGAAATCCAATCACGCGATGAATCGTTTTTTTGGATTCCTACTTTCGGGGATTCTCACGTTCGGCATGATCGCCTCGGTTATTCTACTTATTGCCGCATTGCCGGAACACAAAGAAACTCCCGCAGAACTTTTGCGGTCGGCTGCCGCACTTTGGGCTACAAATGTCCTGGTATTTTCGATCTGGTATTGGAGGCTTGATGCTGGCGGTCCGCACGGACGCGACTCACGGTTCGGACACCCCGATGGAGCGTTTCTTTTTCCTCAGATGACGCTTCCGCACGAGGTTAGGAAACAGACCGGACAGCACGGATGGACGCCGAACTTTGTCGATTATCTTTTTCTCGCCTTTAACACTAGCACTGCGTTCTCGCCGACAGACGTTCCCGTTCTGGAACGCTGGGCAAAGATCATTATGATGGTCCAATCCACGATCTCACTGACGGTCCTGGCTTTACTCGCCGCTCGAGCAGTCAATATCCTCTAACCATAGGTCGGCAAAAATTTCGGCGTTCGTCTAGCTTTGGTTGCCTGCTCGAAAGCGTAGGCGATCTTGATCAAGGTCGGCTCGGAAAATGCTCGTCCGAAGAATGAGATCCCCGCTGGAAGCCCTTGGACATAGCCGGCCGGTACGGTAATGTTCGGATAACCTGCAACCGCCGCTAATGACGAACTTTCAAACACGCCGCAGTCGCCGTTGACGAGGTCAGTGTTCCAGGCAACGCCGCCGGAGGGAGCTACGATCGCATCAAGCTTGTTCTTGTCCATGACCCCGTCAATTCCCTGCTCCTGTGTCAGCACTTTTGACTGAAGCAACGCCAGCCGATAGGCCCGATCATTAAGATCGCCCTTTGCCTGAGCCTGAACAAACTCTTCTTGGCCAAAATATGGCATTTCTTTGTCTGCATTCTTGTTGTTGAACTCGATCAGATCCGCAAGGGTCTTGTACTGTCCTCCACGACCGGCAAGATACTTGTTCAGGTCTTCCTTAAATTCGTAAAGCAGGACGTCGAACTCCGCGTCGCCAAAATCGTTCAGCCTGGGAAAGGTAACGTCGACCAGCGTTGCCCCCCCGTCCTTAAGGACCTGCAAATGCGGCTCGATTATTTTGTCAACCTTGTCGTTTCGGCCAAAATATTGCCGAGCAACACCGATCGTCATTCCCTTTAGGCCGCCCTTTAGTAAGAATTGCGTGTAATCTTTTTTCTCTTTAGCGGCAGCCGAAGTGATGGAATCACTTGGGTCGGTTCCCGACAGCACCGTCAATAGCGCCGCTGCGTCTGCGACCGTCCTGCACATCGGCCCGGCCGTGTCCTGGCTGTGCGCGATCGGGATCACGCCCGAACGCGAGACCAGCCCAAGCGTCGGTTTGATGCCCACAATTCCACACGTCGATGAAGGACAAATGACCGAGCCGTCGGTTTCCGTGCCGACCGCGATCGCCGCAAGATTTGCAGCCATAGCAGCCCCGGATCCAGACGACGAGCCACACGGATTACGATCAAGAATGTACGGATTATGCGTCTGCCCGCCGCGGCCTGACCATCCGCTGGACGACTTGCCCGATCGGAAATTTGCCCACTCGCTCAAATTTGTTTTACCGAGAATCACGGCGCCCGCCCCACGAAGCTGCTGAACAAGAAACGCATCCCTTTTCGGCGTCGGAGCATCGATAAGAGCGAGGCTGCCTGCGGTCGTTTTCATCTTGTCGGCCGTGTCGATGTTGTCCTTGATCACGATCGGGATTCCGTGAAGCGGCCCGCGTATCTTTCCCGCTTTTCGCTCGGCATCCATCTGATCAGCGATCGCTATGGCGTCGGGATTGAGTTCGATTATCGAATGCAGCTTCTTATCGATGTCGGCGATCCGAGTCAGGTACCCTTGTGCTATCTGGTGTGAGGACATCTGCCCACTCTGCATCGCGACCTGCAGGTCCGCAACAGTCGTCTCTTCGAGTTGGAAATCCTGTACCGTCGTTTTTGCGTTGACAGAAATTCCGCCAGCGGAAACTGCGGCGCACGCAGCCGCTGCAACACCTAGAAATTCACGACGTTCGATCAATGTCATAATATTTTCAATTTTCGGAAATGGATTGGAGTCGTGGCGATTATACGAGGGAAATCCCGAATTCTCAACCGATACGCTATAATCTCGGCAATGCCGTTCGATTCGCCGGAAATTCCTCCTCCAAAATTGATCTCTGCGTTGCGCGGCTTTGACTTGCTGCCGGCTATAGTTTTTTTGCCAACCAGGCGAAAATGTGATGAGGCCGCGCTCGATGTTTCCGGCGATAAAGGTCAGAAGACCGATCCCGCAAAACAGGCGAAACGCCAGCAGATCTTTGACGAATTTGTCGCGGAAAACCCTGAGATAAGAAAGCACAAACACAAAAATATCCTGATCAACGCCGGCGTCGCCTCGCATCATGCGGGCCACATGCCGGCGTGGAAGCTCGTCGTCGAAAAGATGATGTCGGGCGGACTTCTCAACGCGATCTTTGCTACCTCGACCGTTGCCGCCGGTGTCGATTTCCCCGCCCGAACCGTGGTGATCACGAATGCTGACACGCGCGGAAACGATGGCTGGCGCTCGCTACGAGCAAGCGAGCTGCAGCAGATGACCGGTCGGGCCGGGCGCCGTGGCAAGGACAACGTCGGTTTCGCCATACTCGCTCCAGGCCAATTTCAAAACCCGAAAAAGATCGCTGAGCTTCTTAAAGCAAAACCTGACCCGCTCCACAGCCAATTTAAGGCGACGTATACGAGCCTACTCAACCTGCTCGATGCTTTCGGCGAATTCGAATATGTCCGCGAGATCGCGGAGAAAAGCTTTGCTTTCTCGGAAACCAGGAAACAGATCGAATCGCTTAGGAATGAGCGCGAGAGAAAACTCGATGAGATCGGGAAGATCGTTGGAGGAATACCCGGGCAGCTTCCGATCGACACTGCACTCGGATTTGAACGCCTGATAAGTGTCAAAAATCGCCTTCACTCCAACGCTCCTTCACGCTCCGAGCTTCGACAAAAATGGCTTTCGGATGTAGTGGTTCCGGGCCGCATCGTCACCCAGGGGCGGAGCGGAAAGCGTTTCTTTCTGGTAATTGACGTTCACGGCCAAGCAATATCCGCCATGCGGGATGACGGCAACGGTACGACCTTTCCCATTTCGCGCGTTAACCGCGTTTACGAACACCGTTACGGAATGCGTGATGCCGATTTGGAACAGGCCTTCTTCGACGTCGTCGAAGGTAAAAATGAGCCTCTCGACGAGCCGAAACTGCAAAGAGCATCCGCGATCACAGACGCAGCAGAGGCACTTATAGATCAGGCTGTCGGCCGTCTTATTCCCGAATCTTTGGACGGCAGTGAGCGAGCCGCTGTGATCCAGGAACTCTGGTCCACATATGAAGTCGCATCGTCAGTTCGCACGATCGCCCGGGACACCTCCTTTCTCCGCGAGCGTATCTGGCTGCCGTTCGAACGGCGGGCTCGGGTACTCGATCATTTCGAATATCTCGACTTCGCCGCACAAAAAGTAACGCCGCGAGGCAAATGGCTTGCCGACCTTCGGGTTGATCGCCCGCTGCTCGTCGGCGAAGTCATCGACCGCGGCATTCTCGATGATCTCGAACCAAAAATTCTCGCCGGAGTGATGGCTTCGATCGCGTCCGACCCCGATCGAAATTACGGTGAACTGTACCTTTCCGATCCGCTGATGGACGCGATTCGAGGCATCGAGGACGCGATATTTGATGTGTCGAAGATCGAGTCGAAATTCGGCGTCGAGATCGCCGAAGAAATAAATCTCTCAGCCGCCGCGGCCGCCGAACGCTGGACCGCCGGAATGACCTGGCCCGACCTCGTCAATCGCACAAAAGCCGAAGAAGGCGACCTCGTCCGCCTGCTCTCCCGCACCGGCGAAGCTCTCTTGCAGATCGCTCATCTAAAAGATGCCAATCCAAAAGTCGCCGACGCCGCCCGCCAAACCTCTGAAATATTACTTCGCGAACCGGTCCGTTGACACATGATTTCCTTCTTCCTTTGCGTCTTTCCGGGAAATCGATCTTTAGTCCCTATGTTACTTATGTTACCAAGGAAATTCGCACTGTCCGTTTTCATCCGGCTCCAAAAGCCCTATCTGCGTGATTCGCGGGCCAAAACTTGCTAAACTCAGGCTGACGATGAAAGTATTACTTGCAAACGAATACGGCTTTTGCTTTGGCGTTGAGCGGGCGGTCGAGATGGTCGAGGAGGCTATCGACCGCGGCGATACGGTTCGGAGCCTCGGGCCGCTCATCCATAACGAGCAGGAAATGCAGCGGCTCGCTCACGAGGGCGTGACGACGATCAGCGACCCGGTTCAGATCAAGCGGGGCGAGACGGCGGTCATTCGTGCTCATGGTGTCACCCCCGAAGTTCAAAAAGCCCTGGAAGACATGGCGTCCAAGGTTGTCGATGCCACCTGTCCCTTCGTGACCCGCGTGCAAAAGCTTGCGGCCCGCGCGGCGACGGCAGATCGTCACGTCGTTGTCATTGGCGATCCAGACCACCCGGAAATGATCGGCGTCAAAGGCTATGCACCGGGTCACGCATTTGTGATCCGCGATGTATCTGAAGTCGCTTCCTTACCGCGCCTCCGAAAGCCTCTCATCGTCTCGCAGACCACGATCAAGGCCCAGACATTCTTCGATACCGCCGAGGCTGTCAAAGAGCTGACCGATGACCCCGTCGAGGTTGTAAACACTATCTGTTCCGCCACCCGCGACCGTCAAGATGCGGCACGAGCTCTAGCCGGAATGGTCGATGCCTTTTACATCATCGGCGGCCGCCATTCGTCCAACAGCGTAAAGCTTTTGGCCGTCTGCAAGGAGCAGTGTGAGAAAAGCTTCCTCATTGAGACCGAAGAGGAGATCGACGACGCCAATCTCGCAGGTGTAAAAACAGTCGGCGTCACCGCCGGCGCCTCCACACCAAACTGGCTTATAGAAAAGGTCGTCCACCACCTTAAGGACCTCGGCCGATCTCCCGAGACCGATCTTTCTCTTAGCTAAACCTAGCTTCCCTTTTCGCTTTTGTGGCCATGTCGGCAAAAATCTCTTGCGCTTGCAGTCAATACGGCATAGGATTCTCACTAAGCTGTATAGAGGTCCGGACTCGTGCGTCGAAACATTGGCAACGCTTCGATAGGCTCGCCATGGCGCAGCAGTAAAAATAGAGACTGCCCGCGGGGCAAATCTTTCAAACTCCGCGGGCAGACCATTGCGACGGCTGGAGGCTAGTCCCGTTTGCCATTAGCCGAAGCAATACTGGTTGGACGTTTTGTATTTAAAACATCGGGTTCAAGGATAGTTAAGGCAGAAGTCAAAAAGTATTTCAGGCAAAAAAAAGAGCCGGGGGTTTTCCCGACTCTTTTTGTTTTGATGGCCGCGCGATCGCGATGTTAAGGGGTGACTTCGGCAAAGCGCTGGAAATATGCCGTCGTGTTCAGGACCACGCCGAATTCGGTCCCCGATTTCACGGTCGCCTCTTCGCCCTTGGTATAGCGCTCGCCCAGGAAACCGCCGCCAGCGCCTAACAGTCCGCCGATCAAGGCTCCTTTGCCGCCGCCGATCGCTGCTCCGAGCAGTGCTCCGCCGCCAGCACCGCCGCCGTAAAATATCAGCTTACGATGCTTCATTGTGTCGCCAGAGGCCGTGCCCTCGGAATCACTCTTAGCACTCTTACTGTCAAGATCGGTAAGCGAGCCATTGATCGCCCGCCGGTAGCCATTCGGTGTCTGAATGCTCGTAAAACTGACGCTGATCGTACCCGGCTTGCCCTTTTTCTGAGCGGCCATGACTGCGTCTACACGGCCCGATAGGGTACTTCCCGCCGGGACCACGAGCACGCCGCCCGTCGAATAAACGGGCTCAGTCACATTTGCTGTAAAACGGTCGCCCACGCGGGCTGTTTTGGAGCTGAGCGTGTCATTCATACGAGCGCGGATGCGCGTGTTAGCCGTGACAGCGTATGTCTTGGGCACGGGTACCGTTTTGCGGACCGTCCCTCGCCGAATGACAGGTTTCTTCTTAACGGTACTCCGCTGTGCGAACACGGCCGTCGAACCCGCGACAAGCAACATCATCGCGAGCACAAGTAAATTTCGAAATTTATTTTCTCTCCTCATAGCAATACCTCTTTTTGTCCGATTGAAAAAAGCCAACTGCCCAAAAAGCGGGCGTTTGAACCGCACCTTTGACGGACAACCGCTCAAAAGCGTTGTCTTCATTCGTAACTGCTAAGCCTACTCTCTCAAGGATAGCACCTCTACGGAAACGGAAAACGAAAATTTTTCGCTCCGAATTTCTTGAAATCCAGTCGTATTAGAAGTATATTGCAGACGTAGCGAACAATTAAGTCTTTGAAACTTCGTCTAGCCCTCAGAACAGATATTTCTTTGTTCGCTGAGGGCTGATTTGCTTTAGAGCATGAGTTTAACAAGATTTTTTGAGGATATGCCTCTACTGCGCGAAACAATTTTGCTGTTTGGATTGAATCTGCTCGATGCCGTTCTGACGATCGTTTGGGTGAGAACCGGTATTGCGGGCGAGGGGAATCAGTTGATGGCCCGGCTGCTCGAAATGGGCAATTTGCCGTTTTTAGCAGTAAAACTCGCCATAGGGTCGCTCGTAGCAATTGTCATACTGAGCTGGGGTGATCTGAAAGTGGCTCGATACGGCCTTTCATTTGCGATCGCCGTCTACCTTTGTCTGATGAGTGTTCACCTTATCACCGGCCTTTCGGCCCTCGGATACATTTCACCCTCGACCGTCACCGAACTTGGCGCTATCCCGAGCCAGATCTTCGCCCTGATCTTCCGGACCTGACGCCCACCTGCCAATCGATCTCTTTACAATAATTTGCGTTCAATTCGAAACCGAAACCCGCGATTTTTCGTAAATCGAAAACGCAACGTTGATACTTGCATGAGGCATCTAAAAACGGAGATATTCAATACGGTAAGGAAGAAATAATATGTCAAATAAGTCGGTTTATCATTTGTCGGCACGGCAGATATGGCTGTTGGCCTTCGCCTCGGCGTTGATAGCGGTCGGAGCAACGGCCCTGGTTTACAGTTTAGGAAGTTATTGGCAAAAAAAGGATGGCTCGGCTGTAACCTTCGCCGAAAATTCGCCTCGGTCGATATCCGACCCGTCGGCGGCCACTGACGAGCAGAACAGCATCGAGGTCTATAAGGCCATCTCGCCAGGCGTTGCCTTTATCAGCACCACCAGCTACACGCGCGATCCGATGTGGGGCGATATTCAGGAAGGCCAGGGCGCAGGTTCCGGTTCGGTCATCGACGCTAATGGCGACATCCTCACCAACTATCACGTTATCGAAGGAGCGACCAAGGTCAACGTCAACTTCGGCGGAGACAAGGTCTATCCCGCAAAGGTGATCGGCGGCGACCCGGATACGGACCTCGCGGTCATCAAGATCGAGACGCCGCCCGAAGGACTGACGATCGTCCCTCTCGGCGATTCCGATAAATTAGAGGTCGGCCAAAAAGTACTTGCGATCGGCAACCCGTTCGGGCTCGACAGAACGCTGACAACCGGCGTCATTTCAGGCTTGCAGCGTCCGATCAGGGCAAGAAACAATCACCCGATCGACGCGGCAATTCAGACCGATGCTTCGATCAATCCGGGAAATTCAGGCGG
>JBDTZW010000434.1:0-12235 GCA_040004905.1 Acidobacteriota bacterium | reverse complement strand
AATCGAGAGGCTGCGGATCGCCTTCTTCGCGTTCGAAGGCGGGCGTGCGGAATGGAGCGAGAGCCTCCATCGTGACGACGAAAGGCGAGATGGTCGTCGCAAAGTTCTTTGCTAGGAACGGACCCAACGGCTGGTATTCCCACGCCTGTATGTCGCGGGCGGACCAGTCGTTGACGAGACACATTCCGAAGATATGCTGCTCCGCTTCGCCGATCGCGACGGGCGTGCCCTGCTCATTTCCCTGCCCGACAAAAAATCCTAATTCCATCTCGTAATCGAGATTCTTACACGGCATAAACACCGGCGGAGCCTCGGCGTCGCTGCGATTCTGCCCATGCGGCCGCTTCACGTCCGTCCCCGAAACCACAATGCTCGACGCCCGCCCGTGATACCCGATCGGCACATATTTATAATTCGGCAGTAAAGGAGCATCCGGCCGAAACATCGACCCAACATTCGTCGCATGATAGATCGAGCAGTAGAAGTCGGTGTAGTCGCCTATAAATGCGGGAACTCGAGCGAACTGGGCTTCTGCTCGCGGAACAAGCCATTTAAGAATGTTTGAACGATTCTCTTCAGACGCCTGATCGCAGAGTAATTCAACGAGGCTTCTTCTAATTGCGCGTCGATTCTCAGGTTTGAGCCGAAAGAATCCGTTCAAAGAACCATAATAGATAAGTCCCATATGCCGATCCGGTTCATTGGACTCAAATAAATGTTCAAAAAGGCCATCCCCCACCGCTTTATCCAGGTTCAAAACGAAATCACCAATCAACACCCCAACGAATCCGCCGGGCGGCTGGCTTCGTTCCCCCTCAACTCTAAATAAACAAAAAGGCAGATTCTGTATCGGAAAGTCCGTATTCGGGTCGTTGGCGGATTCGACCCAACTTTTGAGGTTCGGGTCGTGGGTTTCGTTGATCTCGTAGGTCATGCTTAGAGTATTCCCAGACCCTGCAGATCGGCTACGGGTTCGTCGATAGAGCAGGAGCCGAAGGATGTGATGCCGGCGATGCGGAGCTGCTGGATGTCGAAGATATCGAGGATATTGTCCTCACGCCATGTGATCCGCGGCTCTTCGAAGCGAAATACCTCATCAAACTCGTCTTCCATCAGTTCTTCGAGCCGTTTTTTCTTATAGCTCTTACGGGCAAACCCAGTCATCAGGAAAAGGTTGAGGAAACCGTGCATTGTGCCTTTGGGCCCGGTCGGTGAATATGTCAGCGGGCGAAAGCAGCGGATCGGGTGATGCAGGCCGGCCGTCGCTTTGAACGGCACATTGGCGGCAACGCACGCCCGGACAAATTTGATCGCCTCGGAGGATTTTGGAAAATCTTCTGGCACGACACCCCCGGTCCTGATCTTGGCCCGCTGCTTGCGAACCGCGAGCGTCGAGACCAGATCGAGAAAATTCTCGCCCATTCCGATCTCAAAATATGTCGTGAGTCCGGGTGGTAAAATGGCTACGGTATTCTCGATCTTCGAAACTGAATTGGCCTTGATCTCCAGCGAGTCGATCACGACATTCGGGGCATTCTGCTCGTTGAAATTAACTATCTGGCGTATCGTATCGTTCACGTTCTCGCCGGCCAGCACGCTGAGATGCCAGCCGCGCTGCCCGGCGTGTGCAAAATAGTGGCTCCCGATATCCAGAAATTCGCTAAGACGTGCGACTGGCAGAACAAACCTTCCAAGCATCCAGTTATGCTGGCCCGAGCGGTTGAGCGCGTAATTTACCACCGCCTCTGACATCGAAAGCTGTGACGGCGGAAACAACCCGGCGTAATCGATGGCACCCGTCAGCAGGCTCCGCACCGATTCCATAACCGTCGCATTTTGTTCCATTACGCCCATTAAAAAAGCCCTTCAATACAAGCTCGGAACTTGATCAACCAGAGCAGTTAACTATTTTCGCAAATTATCGGCGGAAAAGGAAAACCGACTTGCTTTTCGCGAAAAACATCGGTTATCTTTTGTTGATTTAAGCGTTTAGAGCAGTTAATAAATGCGCGTTTTAGGTATCGATCCGGGCAGCGAAACGCTCGGCTGGGGTGTGATCGAAGGCAGCGGATCGAAATATTCGCTGGTCGATTTCGGCACTGTAAAATCGAGCCCGCGGGCGGTTTTTTCAAAACGAATTTTGAAGGCCTACGAGGGCGTGGCCGAGATCATCGACCAGTTCGAGCCCGACGCAATGTCGATCGAGGAGGCTTTTTACGCGGTAAATGTCGCCGTGGCAATGAAGCTGGGGCAAATTCGCGGGTCGATGCTGCTGCTCGCTGAGCAAAAAGGCCTCGAGATCGCCGAATATAGCCCGCGTCTAATTAAACAGACGGTCGTCGGCTACGGAAATGCTCAAAAGCATCAGGTGCAGGAAATGGTCCGGCTTCTGCTGGCGTTGAAAACAGTTCCGGAACCGCATGATGCGGCCGATGCCTTGGCGATCGCGATCTGTCATTTTCACCATTCCGGCGTCACGGCTAAGTTAAAGGCCCAGACGCGGAAAACAAAATAAAACTACTTTCGGGAATATTCCACGTATGCGGATAGCTCATGTGTTCACGATCCTCGGCGTCATCTCACTCGCCGCCAGTATTAGTAACTCTCAGAAGCGTAGCAGCCTCGCGCGGCCGCCCAAGGCCAAACTAGCCACTGCGCAAAGATCGTCGGAAATAGGCAGCCAGGCCATAGTGATCGACGAGACGCTTTCCGTGCTCCGGCAAAAACCGAGCCTGTTTGCCGAACCTGTCCAGCGAATGCGTCGCGGGCGAAAGGTTACGGTGCTTGGGGTCGCCGAGGCCGACGGAGTGAAATTTTACAAGGTCACTGCACCTCCATCCAATTTCGGCTGGGTACAGGCCGACGCTGTATTCGGCAAATTTCGAGCAAGTGACGAGGAACGCCTCGCGCGGCTGGTTCAGGCATCTGACGGGTTCGATCAGATCGAGAACGCAAACGAATTTTTCACGCTCTATCCCGCTTCTAAATTTCGCCCGTCGATCCTGCTGTTGTACGGAGACCTGCTCGAAGAGGTAGCCGTAAAACTGTCCAAGGAAGCCAACAGTCGGCTTCACCGAAGCGAAATGGCCGCAACAGCTGCACCGATGCACAGCTATTTTCTCAATTTCGTAAGCCTCGACCGGTATCGAAAACAAGGCGTCGTATTTCTTTTTAACCCCGCGTCACGAGCCTTTCACTACGACGGAGCAAGCTGGAAAGAGATAGTCAAGAATTTCCCGGCATCACCCGAAGCCGTCGAAGCACAGAAAAGATTGACGTCGCTTATCGAAAAGATGGAAACGAAAGTGAGAAATGAGAAGTGAGAAGTTAGGAAGGGGGATGAAGGTTCGAATGATAATGGGTGAAAACGGCATCGAGACTTTGCGGTCTCAGTTTTTCAATCTTCTCTTTTCACTTCTAATTTCTCACTTCTCATTTCCGTTTTCATATTTTGCTATCAGTAGGTAGCTATTTCGTTCGCGATCTGGGCAGCAACGCGGGCGTTGTTTTCGAGAAGGGCGATGTTTGTCGTCGTGGTTTGACCGCCGCTTTTTTCAGACATTTCGTTGAGAAGAAACGGCGTGAGTTCTTTCCCTGCTATCTTCTTTTCTACCGCCGCTGCGAGAGCTTCCTCTAATATTTCTTCGAGCTTGTCCAAAGCGATCTCGTGTTCTTCGGGAACCGGCACACAGACCAGGATCGAACTTTTCAGCCCGAGCTCGTCGCGTTCGTAGGCGATCCGTGCGACGTCCGCGGCACACTCGACCTGCTGATCAATGGCGAGGCCGCTCGAGCGCGAATAGAACGCGGGAAATTCGTCACACCGCCACCCCAGAACCGTGACGCCATAGGTCTCAAGCCACTCGCGCGTCGCGGGCAGATCAAGTACGATCTTTGCTCCAGAACACACCACCACGATCGGCGTTTGTGCCAATTCCGGAAGATCGGCCGAGACATCTATCCGGTCGCCGCGATGAACGCCGCCGATACCACCCGTGGCAAAGACCTTTATTCCCGCACGATGGGCAAGAAACGCGGTCGACGCGACGGTCGTCGCGCAGTCTTCTTTTCCCGCAGCCGCAATTGCCAGATCACGGCGGGAGATCTTGCGGATCCTTCGCGAGTTAGCCAAATGCTCAAGCTGTTTGGCGTTGAGGCCGACGCAGAATTCCCCGCCGAATGCCGCGATCGTTGCCGGTATCGCCCCACCCTCGCGGACGATCTTTTCAAGGCTTTTGGCGGTCTCAATATTTTTTGGATATGGCAGCCCGTGAGATATCACGGTCGATTCGAGCGCGACGATCCCGCGGCTTACGACCAAAGCGGTCGAGACGTCGTCGCTTAACAATAGTGTCATCTCGAGATCTACCTTACGAGCGTGCCGATGCGGCTGAGACGCGGGTGCGTGACGCAGCCGAAAAGATCGCCGTTCGACGCAGCCCGGTCGCATGACCAGTAAACGAACATCGCCCGCCCGATGATCAAGCCCCGCGGCACGAATCCCCAGTATCGGCTGTCCTCGCTTTTGTCACGGCTGTCGCCCATAACAAAAAAGCTGTCCGGCGGTACGACCATCGTTTTGCCTTGGACACCGAATTCGTACTGTCGCCGCATTACGCTCGCTCCGCTCCGAACGGCCGTCATGGAATCCTCGTCATAGTAGACGCTATACTTGTCCTCGGGCTTTCTCTCCTCAAACTCCTTTGTTTGAAGTGCCGATTGGTCATCATCAGCATCCCCTATGATCCGATGTTCAGGCAACAGATTTCCGTTAACAAAAACCTGATTGTTTCGAAATTCGACGGTCTCGCCCGGCAACCCAATGACACGCTTTACATAGTTGACCTTGTAGGCTGTCGCCGAAGCTCCGTGCATACGGTCCATCTCGGGATGAAGTTTGTTGCCCGGATATTTGAATACGATGACATCTCCGCGTTGTATCTCACGCTGCGGCAGGAAAGGGAGCGAGCCGCCGCCTGGTGTGAAGATAAATTTATTAACTAAAAGATAGTCGCCGATCAGGATCGTATTTTGCATCGAACCGGTCGGAACGGTCACCGCTTGCAGGATGAACGTCATGCCAAAGATCGCCATGATCAAGGTCACGACAAACGACTCGAAATATTCGCGGACGACCGTTTTTGGCGGACCGAGCGGTTTTTGCTCTACTTTGGCGTCTGCCTTTTTATTCTCTTCACTACTCATAAATACCTGTAAATAATACGCCAAAACTACTTCGCCCGTTTCATCGCCCCGACGGAATTTTCATCGAGAGTTTTCAACGCCTCGCTAGCCGCGATCATTTCCGCAGACTTGATCGAATTCCCTTCTCCCCTGGCAGTACCATTTTCCCACGACGCTTCGACAAGAAACGTGCGTTCGTGCGGCTTGCCTTCGGTCTTGACGAGCCGGTAAACCGGGGCCGCGAGCTTTTTGGACTGCAGCAATTCCTGGAGCATCGTCTTGTAATCGAGCGAACCCTTCGGCGTCGCTTCGCGGATCTCGGCGGCGAGCGACCTGACTACGAACGCCCGTGCGTTAACGTATCCGCCGTCAAGGAATATTGCCGCGATCACTGCTTCGAGCGTGTTTGCCAGCAACGCCTGTTTTTTTCGGCCGCCCGTCTTTTCTTCGCCCCGCCCTACCCTGATGAAGTCGCCCAAACCCAGCCGTTCGGCCGCAACGGCGAGCGTTCCCGTGCTAACCAGGTGATGCTTCATCAGCGTCAGCTCGCCCTCGCTAAAATCGGGGTGGCGCCTAAAAAGCTCTTCCGCCACCGCCAGCCCAAGTACCGAATCGCCAACGAACTCCATCGATTCGTTTTCAGCCTCGCGCACCCTTAATTCATCGGCGCCCGGCAGATTCTCATACGCCCAGGAGCGGTGCGTAACGGCACGTTCGAGAAGCTCGATGTCGGCAAAATTGTGTCCCAGCAGGTTTTCAAGCGTTCCGGGGGGCTTCGACATCGTTGCTAAATTTTAGGGAGAATGCCGGAAAAAATAAAGCCGGATGCATGTTTAAATGCATCCGGCCGATTTTTAGATCGTCGTCAATCGAATTATCGTACGCCCTTTTTAGCGACGACTGGAGCCATAACTCTGCTCGAAGCACCAGGTTTGGCACCAGCAGGTTTAGTCGGCGTCGAAGTAGCCGCAGGCACTGTTGACGTCGTCGTGGTCTTTGCCGGTTCCGGGTCGGCGATCGGGGTCACTGGGGTCGTCGGGTCCACAAACGGCTTAGCCGTCGCCGATGCTACAAAATCATCGATCTTTACATCCTTCGTATCGGGATGGCGGGCCAAATATAGGTCCTTGATCTTTGTCGAAAGACTGTCCCGATATGGCTTAGTAGGTGCATCGGTCTTAGCAACCTTGTAGGCACGCGCATACGCGTCCATCGCACGCTCAGCGTTTCCGTTGACCAATGCCACGGCCGCCTTGATATCAGCCACCTTCTGCGCGGCAACTTCAGGGGTGTCTTCGGGCTTCTGAGCATCTACCTTAGTCTTTACATCTGCCGTCAGTTTTACGGTCTCGCCCAAAAAGTAGCGGCCGATCGTTTCATAAACCGCAGGATTCTTCGGCGTTTCGGGCCCATTTAGAGTTGCTTGATAGAGATACGGTAAAGCCGCCTTCTTGTCGTCCTTTCCGTTATAAAGGATATATCCCGCAATAAAGTTCATCCAGCCGATCGCGTTGTCTTTGGTGTTATAAACGTAACCGAACAGGCCATACTTTTCAGAAGGTGCACCCGCAGAGATCTTCTGAAGTGTCTGCTTGGCGTAATTCAGCGAATCGTCGTTGTATTTAGAATTCTTCTTGGCCGCCTGATCAAACCCGATCGAGGCAAGAACGATCATCACATCGACCTTTTCCGGCTCCTTAGCAAGTATCTCTTTACCGCTGGCAAAAACGTCATCCCAATTCTGCGCCTTGAATGCCGTATCGAACTTGGTATAGCGTGCGCCTGTTTCCTGGTTGTTTTTAAGGATCCCGACATTCTTTTCCCAAACCGGAACTTTCGGCTTCATCCAGTCGACCTGTGGCTTAGCCGGCTCGCAGGCACCGTACTTTTCCAAAAACTCTTTTGCCGAATCTACAGCCTTCTGCAAGACCACAGGATCCTGGCTCTTGTAATTTCCGAGCACTTCCTGGTACTTCGCATTCTGTGCATCAACATCCGCACAGGCATCCTGGGCAAAAGTTGCGGCGGCACCGAGCGCAAACATCGCTGCCAAAACCGTGCCTATCCCGACAAATCTAAAAATCTTGTTCATTAATAGTCTCTCCCAACCCGAAGGTAAATAACATTTTTTCCTGCCGCACCCGGCAGCATTCTGTCGGGGTTTAGCGTCAATTCAGATGAATCAGTGCAATAGAAAGTTGCTAATATTATTAATAAGAAGCTCGTACATCAGGCCCAAAAGCGGGCCCCGGTCTGAATGATGCAGAAAGGTAAATAATCACGTAAAGACGGGCTTTGTGTCAAGCAAAAATAAAGACAGGCGCTAAAAAACGCCGAAGCTTATCATTTAAGGCAAGCTCCGGCGTTGCGGAAAGATGAATTAAGACGATACCTATGGATTTTTTACGATCCGCGGACGCTGGCTAGCGGGCGCCTGGCTATCGTCGTCGGTATCCTTTTTATAAGTGATGACAACTGGGGGAAACGACGTTTTTCCCGGCGACATTTTGTTCGCGGCGGGCTTGTTATCCGGTGCGGGAAACGCCGGCTTAACGTCAGCGGGTTTTACGGGTTGCGGATTGATAGGCTTGCTGTCGACCGTTCGCTTGATCAGCGGCTTACCGACGATGACCTCGTCACCGGACCGTTTTGCTGGCGGGACCCACGTCGAGCGGCCGTCGGAAGCGTTGTCGGCATCGGCCGAATCCGAATCATCGTCGTCCTCATCCTTCATTGCCGTGATCGCTCTCGAATCGACGCCGGTCCTCGGTCGCAGATCGAGGATCGCCTGATATCGTGCCGGGTCGCGTTTCAATTGCGGGCTGAGTGCGTCGTAGATTTTTCCCGCAACGGCGGCGGCATATTTGCCGCGTTCGCCCTGTCCGCGTGTGATCACAACAACAGCATATTTGGGATTCTCAACCGGAGCGACCGATGCGAACAGGCCGACCCACGAGCCTTTTCCGATGCACGAACCCGTTTTGCCCGCGATACCGAGCCCTGCGTTGACGCCGCGATGAGCGGTTCCGTATTGTGCGGCCCCGATCATGCCCGGAAGCATTCCTTCAAAATCACGCTGGGGAAGTGCGACCGACGGACGGTATTTACCATGAAAATTTGTGTATTCACTGCGGCTTTTAACGATCTGAGGAACGACCTTTTTGCCGTTGTTCGAAATTTCCGAAACCAAAACAGCGAGCTGCAGCGGCGTTACTTCAAAATCATCGCCGTGCGAGTAAATTCTCGGGTTGTTATTGCCGTTCGGGACACGGCCGGCAAATTCGCCGTCTGCATTGATGCCGGTCGGCTCGCCGAGGCCGAGCGTCCGCGCATACGACGTCATTTTGGAACCGCCAAGGTTTGAGCCGACACGCTGAAAGTAAGCGTTATTGGAGAAAGCGATCGCATCATCAAGTTTCATCCGAACGTTCGAAACGTTCCCTTCGCCATCGATCGCGTTTTCGTTAAGCCCGGCAACACCGGTGACGAGCTTAATGGTCGAGCACGGTTTGAATCCGTTACGGATAGCCCAATCCTGATTAACTATCGTGACGACCTTGCCGGTCTGAGCTTCCATTACGACGACGGTGCCTGCACGCGATCCCAGGGCATCGACCGCAGCCTGGCGAACGCGAAGGTCTTCGCCGTCCGTATTGTCTTTCGAGATATTTTCGACTGTCGTCATACGCAGTCCGCGTTCGAATGCTAGTTTGCGTTCGCGGGCGATCCTCGCCGCTTCTTCGCGGCGTCGCTGTTCGGCGAGAGCGGCGGCTCGACGGATCGCTTCCTCGCGGCGGCGTTCGGCCTCAATGCGGCGAAGCTCAGCTTTGCTCTTCGTGTCTTTTTTATTGTCGCGTCTATCGCGGGCGGTGGATTTTTCCTTTTTGGAATCCTTCTTCGAATCTCTGCGCGTGTCCTGCGCGGTCGCCTTTTCTTTTCGCGAGCCTTTGCGGGCATCTTTTGCCTTGGCTAAGGTCTTCTTAGCCACGGGTTTCTTGTTCGAAGAACCGCGTCTCTGTGCCGCAACACCGGCGAAGAGGCCGAAAATTATCAGGATCGATGCGAAAAACCCAAGGGAAAGACGCGTTGCGGGACACATTAACTTCATGTTTTACCTCTGCAAATAGGGATTCTTGGTGATGTTGAGGAAAGCCGCAATGCCTTTGAATTTGTGAATACCCTTTGCATTCGAAGGCGTTTGCGGTGAAACCGAAATTAAATATAACATTCCAATTCAACGGTGCGCAACATAAATTTAAGCGATTGCATAAATAAGTCGGCATTATGGGTTTTTTGAACACATTCCGCGGAAGGCTCCTTTTGATTCTGCTCGTTATGCTCGCTGCGACGCTCGGTCTTCAGTATTACCTGAATCTTCGGACTCAGCAGGAAAGCCTCGCATTGCGGCGGATCCAGAGCCAGGCCCTCGTCGCCGGAACGGCCATCGGCTTCACAAGCCTCACCTCAAGCCGTGATGAGGACCGCGTGGAAGACCTGCTCGATCGCCCGGGCCAGAGCTTTATCGACCCCGAGACTCGAGCTCAAATAATCGATGTAATTATCATCGATAATCAATGGCGTGTGCGCGACGCCGTTAATGATGATTACGAACCGACGATAAGCGAGAACGGCGAAGCGCTTTATAAAAATCTCTCCGATCTAAAGAACCTACCGCCGCTGATGGAAGGAAGCCGGCTCGGCGACGATCTAAAATACTTCCCAAACATTCCGACCGACCAAAATCGCTATCGCGATGACGAGGCTCACGCGATCCCTCTTGAAACAACCAGTGCGGGCCGCTGGTACGTGATGGTCCTCTTAAAAAACGACCGCAGCGAGACCGCCCGACGCGCGGCCCAGCCGTTGATCTACATGCTAGGCGTGCTGCTTGCATCGACGCTGATAACGTTCATGCTGGTTTGGCGATTTACCCGGCCAATCTCCAATCTGTCCAACGCCGCACGACAGGTAGCGGAAGGCAAACTCGGCGTGCGCGTGCCTGACAATCATCGAGGCGACGAGATGGGACGGCTAGCGGAGCGATTCAATGAAATGACCGCGCAGCTCGAAAAAAACCGTGAACTCGAGGCCCAACTGCAGCAGGCGGAAAAGTCCGCGGTCGTGGGACGTCTCGGGTCGGCGATCGCGCACGAGATCCGCAACCCGCTGAATTACATCAACTTGACGCTCGACCACCTGCGATCGAAATTCACACCCGAAGATCCTGAAAAAGGCGCTCAATTTCATAAGCTCACGTCGCAATTAAAATCCGAGGTCGCCCGCATAAATCAGCAAATATCGGACTTTCTAAATTATTCGCGTCCCGCCAAAGCGAATCTTCAGCCAGTCGACGCGCGCAAAGTGATAGAAGACTCACTAAGGATCGCCGAAGTTCAGGCAGCAGAAAACAACGTAAAGATCAGCGTTGTCGAGCACGAAGACGTTCCCAAAATTTTGGGCGACCCGGAATTTCTTCGGTCGGTCTTTAACAATCTCTTTATTAACGCTCTGCAGTCGATGGGTTCGGACGGCGGTTCGCTGAATATCCGGATCACGCCTGACGATCTCGGCGATTTTGTAAAATTTGAGATCTCCGACACCGGAAAAGGTATTCCCGAGGAAAATCTCGAAAAAATATTCGAGCCCTATTTTTCGACCAAAGAAACGGGCACGGGATTAGGCCTCGCTATCGTGCAGAAGATCGTCGATATTCACAACGGAATTATTACGGTGGAATCGAAAGAAGGTGAAGGAACAAAGTTTACGGTAAGATTACCGAAGGCAGATCATAACGGCCGAGGCCGAGAGAAGCTATAATTCGAATTAACTTTCTGAATTCTCCGCGTCTCGGCGTCTCTGCGATAAAAGACTTCTATGGCACGAAAATCTATCCTCGTCGTTGATGACGAGAAAAATCAGCGGGAAATTTTAGAGACGATCCTGTCGGGCGAGGGGTACGACGTGACAACGGCGAGTTCGGGAGAGGCGGCGATGAAGTTTGTGGAGGCCCGGCGCTTCGATCTCGTTTTGACCGATCTCAAGATGACCGGCATGAGCGGGCTCGACCTCCTCAAGGAGCTCACGAATTACGACAAGTCGATCATCGTCATTTTGCTTACGGCACACGGATCCGTCGACTCGGCCGTCGATGCTTTGCGGCTTGGCGCCTTCGACTATCTGCAAAAGCCTTACGACAGCGAAAAGCTGCTCGAGACGGTTTCGCGTGCGCTTAATAAACTGACGACACTCGACATCGAGATCGTCTCCGTTTCGCCCGAAATGGACGGCGTCAAGAAGATGATCCTGAAGATCGCGAAGTCGAATTCCACCGTGTTGATACGCGGAGAAAGCGGCACCGGAAAAGAGTTGATCGCGCGTTCGATTCACAAAAACAGTTTGCGCTCAAACGAAATATTTCAGGCAGTAAACTGTGCAGCAATCAATGAGAATCTGCTTGAATCGGAACTGTTTGGTCACGAAAAGGGTTCGTTCACCGGCGCGATCGCCGAGAAGAAAGGCTTGTTTGAGATCGCTCATAACGGCACGCTTTTCCTAGACGAGATCGGCGAACTCGATGTTTCGCTCCAGGCAAAACTCCTTCGTGCTTTGCAGGAAAAACAGATCCGTCGCGTCGGCGGAATAAAAGACATCGATGTCGATGTTCGCGTTGTCGCCGCGACCAATCGCGACCTGCTCAAAATGGCCGAGGAAAAACGATTTCGCGAGGACCTTTATTATCGGCTGAATGTGCTGTCGCTCGAAATTCCGCCACTTAGAAACCGGCGAACGGACGTTCCTGTGCTGATCGACTATTTTTTGAAAAAACACACGCGCGGGAGCGAAAAAAAGGTGACGCTCAAATCAGACGCGCGAAAGCTGCTTGAGGATTATGCCTATCCCGGCAATGTCCGGCAGCTTGAATCCGCGATCGAACGTGCGGTGCTCCTTTGCGAAAACGAGCTAATAACGATCGACGACCTGCCGCCCGAAATGACACAATCCAGCGGCCCGAGCTCCTCGGCTGACCTTTTCAAACTGCCGCCCGAAGGCG
>JBDTZW010000131.1:0-12319 GCA_040004905.1 Acidobacteriota bacterium | reverse complement strand
GACAGCCATATTTCTAAACTAGAGTTAGAATAATTCTAATTCTAAGATTTGTCAAATCATGTTAAGACCACGCTAATTCCGCTATGGAATAGTGGTAGATTTGATCTTTTCAATACTCGAGCTCACGCCAAATTCTTTCTGAAATGACTCAATGTCGTTCATTGGTAATAGATAGATAACTGTCGAACTGATGTCGGACTCCGCATAAACGAAAACTACTCTATTACGAGTTATGCCACGACGTTTCAGCAAGTTCCTTATACGCTTGACTCTGCGAATTGCACCCGAATTTGTCTCCGCGTGAGACAGTCTAATAAGAAATAGCCCAATCCCCGAATAACTGCTTAGTTGAAAAGCGACGTTATCGAGTCGAGCCATTTCTTCGCGGACCGATATTTTCCCATACTCGTCGGTTGCGAGACCACAATGAAAGGAGTCAACAGTAGCGGCACGACTTACGGAATTTGCACATGTGCCATCCAAACCGGCGACGTCAACCGTTCCGATGACATCAAATCGTTGGAGGCGGGCGAACGTTCGGACATTGATTAGATCGGTCTGCTGTCCGCTAATAATCTCACCGTTTTCCACTTTCCAATTAAAAATAACGCTACCTTTTGTCCCCTCCGGCACCTTCGCTTTGAAAACAATTGTCTCACCCGGGAGACTAATTCCCGCCGGACCCACAACTTCAATGGTCTGACAAACTAAATTTTGATCAGTTTGTGCAAATAAGGTGATACAAGAAAAGAGAATCAGAATCGTAATAAAAATAAAGTCTCGCATGTTTCCTAACAATCATAATCCCATTGTCAAGAACCCAGGATCTCCATTAAATCTTTTACGCTGACGGCGTCGTTGGCGTAGGTGAAGGTGCCGTGGTCCCGCATTTCGGTGGCGGCTCGGATGAAGGCACCGAGGGCGGCTCGGGACAGGGCACTGCCGACGCTGATGCGTTTGACTCCGATCGCGGCGAGTTCGCTGACGCTGAGCTGAACGCCGGAGAGTCCCATCACGACGTTTACCGGACGATCGACGGATGTTACGACAGCCGTGATGTCTTCTATGCTTTTGAGGCCGGGTGCGTAGAGGACGTCGGCGCCAGCTTCCTGGTAGGCCTGGAGACGCTTAATGGTGTCGCCAATATCGGGATTGCCGGCAAGATAATTTTCGCAGCGAGCCGTTAGTGTGAAAGTGAGATCGAGAGAATGAGCTGTTTCCGCAGCAGCACGTACACGTTCGGCGGCGAGTGTGTAGTCGTAGATCAGGCGTTCGCCGTTGCGGCCATACATGTCCTCGATCGAGCCGCCTGAGCATCCAGCTTCGGCAGCAAGGCGGATGGTTTCGGCGGCGTCTCTAGGCTCGTCGCCATAACCGTTTTCGAGATCCGCACTTATGGGAAGATCGGTCGAAGCGGCGAGTTCTCGAACATGCTCGATCATCTCGTCACGCGAAACGGCACCGTCCTGCTTGCCTGTCGAGAACGCAAATCCCGCACTGGTAGTCGCGAGAGCCTCGAAACCGAGTTTTTCTAGGATCCGTGCGGAACCGACGTCCCAAGGATTGGGGATGATAAATGCCTTGTCGCGGCTGTGAAGGGCGCGAAATTTCTCACCTTTTTCGATGTTGCTTTTCATTGCCAATACCTGCTAACGAAAATGATATCAAAACCTTTCATCGACGAAAAAACGAAACACGGCCATTGAGCAGCCGTGTTTCGCGTTGGACCGAATAGCTTTTTGGAGGAAAACTATTCGCGGGAGCCTTTAATTTTTGCGATGTTCTCTTCGATCTCACTTCGCATTCGCGGCGCCATCGCCAGCGCACGAGTGAGATCTTTTTCCGCCTCGTAATCGCGGTTCGTGAAAAGATAGATAAAACCGCGGTTGGCGTAGGCGTTTGCGAGACGGCCATCGAGAGAGATCGCTTTGGTCAGATCTTGGATCGCACCTGCAAAGTCTCGCTGGCTCGATCGAATGGCGGCGCGGCCCATATAAGGGTTGGCCAGCGACGGGTTCAGTTTGATCGCCCACTCAAAATCAAGCAGCGCTCCCGCTTTATCGCCAGCGGTTCGTTTTGTGTCGCCCCGGTATGAGTATGCCTCGGCGCTTTTCGGATCTGCTTTGATCGCCAATTCGAAATCATCGAACGCCGCCTGCGTGTCGCCCATGTCCGCATGCGTCAGCCCACGGCCGATGTATGCTTTTGCAAATTTCGGGTCGATCTTAAGGGCTTTGTTGTAGTCGGCCAATGCCTTGTCAAACTGTTTCTGCAGCATCCACGCCGTCCCGCGGCTGTGATAGATCGCGGGCGCGCTCGGCGATATCACAGCGGCACGATCATAGTCTTGGATCGCCCGGTCTAAGTCGCCGATCGAGAAGTAAACATTTCCACGATTTAGATATAACGCAGCCGCACGCGGATCGATCACCGAAACCCTATCGGAAGCAAGTGAACCGGCCTCTCCCGAAAAGCTATTTTTCAATAGCTCGCTTTTAGTTTCCAACCTGGTCGTCAACTCGATTCCTCGGGTAAACGCGGCTAACGCCTGCTCGTATTTTCCCTTCTCAAAGTTTCTTTGCCCTTCCTTATAAAAACTTTCGACGGCGTAAATATCCTGTGAATAGATCTCGGGAATAACTATTAATGCGAGAAAAAATATAAATACTCTGAACATAGAACACACTCCTATTGCCCCGCCTATGCAGGTTCGACGGCTTTTCGGTCGCCATCGTCAAAGTTTAGGTTCTCAATCGGATCAAGGGTCGGCCGGTATCCCGGTGATGATACCGACCTTCGGGTGCGAAAAATCTATTGGTCTTTCGGCTGGACGTTTACGGCTGGTTTCGGAGCTGCGGCGGGAAGCGTTTTCACGATCGGCGACATGCTCGGCGACGCGACAACTTTCGCATTCGGCGATATGGCCTTAAGCATCACGGCTGCGGGCTTCGGGCCGCTTTCGGTAACTTTATAATCGGCAGGCGGCGAAAACAGCGATGACGCCGGTTCGCCGCGGACGATATTCGTCAGCCTATAGGTTTGTTCGCCGATCCGCGGATCATTGTGTTTTGAAACGATGATCATCTGCAGATCTTTGGAATACCAACGCTCGTAAACGATCTCGATCGGCCGCTCATTGCCGACTGCACCAGCCGGAATAGTGGTCGTACTCCGGCTTCCTTCAGCTTGGACGCCCTCGACATTCTGCGTGCCGAGCGACTCCCTTTTTGTTTCGTATTTTGAGGAAACGGCATAACGCGGAACCGATGTCGCGGCGGGCGCTATCCTTTCCTGCATTTGCATTTCCAAGTCTTCTTTTCTAATTTCCAGCCGCTTGCTTCGCTCGGCATCGGCCTTAGCGCGCTCAGCAAGGCGCCGGGCTACTGCTTCAGCATCTTGATTCTGGTCCGAACTGGAGTCGCTTGCCGCTTTTTTCTGGGTGTCGGCCTGGACCGCATAGATCCTGGTTCTATACAGCTCTGTTTTGAGCTTGTAATCGAGATCAGCCTTTAATTTATAGTCAAAGACATTTCGAAAAGGCGTCTTTCGGGCAGTATTAGTTTTCGGGTTAAGGGTATATTTGAACCCACCGACCGGATCGATGATCGAGATCGACTCGGGCATGTCGATGGCAGTTCCCGGAAGGCCGATCTGTTTCGGCATGTCCTCTCGGCGATAGCGGCCTTCGCCGTCGCGGAAAAGCTTGCTGCTCGAGCGGCGAATTATCCGATTGCCGTCACCGAGCGTCTGAATAGTTTCGTTTATCGACTCCCCCGAAAAAGGAGCGCCTTTTACCATCGGTTCGCCAAACTGAACACTATCGGCCAGTACCCAAGCATACCGGGCCTGCTGCGCCCGAATGGACGCGGCGGCGAAGATAAATACAAATAGAACTAAAAGGGTCTTCATCACGATCTCTCCTAAAACAGCAGTAAATTACAGTTTATTTAACAAACCGGACGGCTTTCATTACTCCATCCGAGCCGATCAAAAGATCGGTCTTTACCTTGGTCCCGGGTGCATTTTCAAACGGCGATTCCACACCCATAGACAATAAGGCCGCTCGCGGAAGCCGAACCCGAACGATTTGCCCGCCGTCTTCATCGTCATCCGTGCTGGTCGTCAGCGGATAAAACTCGCTGACCTCTTCGGTCAAAACCTTGCGGTGACGGTCGGGCGTTCGCTCCCTTGATCGTAAAACAGCGTGCTGGGCAACAGACTCACCTCTATATCTGGTACTTCTAACTTCTTTTGGTGACGGTGTAACAATAAACGGCTGAACGATACGGTCTGGTTCGTTATGCACCGGCACATTTGCGGTCGAAGGGTTGGATGGTTTTCTCTCAACGATCGATTCGAAAATCGCGGCTGCAACGACGATCGCCAACAACCCGTACGCTGCCAGCGAAAGGCGAAAGTTTGACGGCCACGCAGATCTTCGCTTAGGTGTCTGTGGTTTGTCGTTAGCAGCGATCCTTTGCGTTATCGCCCGAAACATATCCGGCGAAGCGATGATCTTTTCGATCTGGCCGTCCGCTAGTTTTCCTGTCTTCACCAGATCGATGCCGATCCGGTCGAGTTCTTGATCTTGTAATTCCTTGTTCACCATCTCTCAATTAAACAGACGCCTTTTGCGGCATCGCAGTTACAAATAGTTCTTTAATATCCTTCGTAGTTGGTTGCGGGCGCGCCAAGCTCGGAGTTTTACCTTTGATCGCGACCAGTTCATCGCTTCGGCGATCTCGGCGATGCTCATGCCTTCGGCGTGCAGCATTTGCAGCACGGCCCTGTCAGCGGCGCCGATCCGTGATAAAAGCTTGTCGGCCAGATCGCGATGCACTAGCCGTGTTTCGGAATCAACGCCCGAGGTTTCACGGAATGCTCTCAACGCCTCGCTTTCGGATTCCGAAAGCTCGCATACGAGATCTTCAGGGCGTCGTTTTTGACTCCGTAGAACGTCGAAACAGGCGTTCGACGCGATCTTTCCGATCCAGCTAGTGAGCGACAGGTCGGTGTCGCCGCGGAAACCCGCAAGTTCAAAGTAAGCTTTTGAGAATGCGATCTGAATGATCTCTTCGACCTGTGCAGGCTGCTGGAAATAGCGGCCGGCGATCGATGCCACAAGGCGTTTGTAGCGTTCAAAAATAATCTCGAATGCCTGTTCATCGCCAGCCAGAGCGAGGCCTACAAGATGACGGTCCGGGCTTTCGGCACAAACCGGAGCTTCCGCCTCGTCCCGTTCAGGTCGAAGCACCGGAATGCCGTTTTGCCAGGCGGTAAGGTAATCCATTCTCGTTTCCGATCGATCTTTGGGTCGTCGCAATTAAGACGTCCCCATTATTCAATGGGTTACAAGTTTTACGTAAACTATGGATTTTTGTTGTGAGAATCGAGAGCCTGAACTATTTGCGATGGTCAATGACCAGCTTTCGACGGGCCTGGACTACGAGGCCGGGACGTTTTGACGTGACCTCGATATTGCGTTCTGAAATGCCTCGCGTATCAGTGACCGACATTTTCGGAACGTAGGTTACTACGTAGCTTGCGTCGATCATTCGGGCGACGAGTGGGGCTTTATCGACCATTTCATCGACAGTATTTGGCAGGATAAATTCACCGTTGGTATTCTCGGCGAGTTTTTCGAGCTGATCCTGGCTCTTTTCGAGGTCCGCCTTGCGGTCCTTCATGGTCTTAAGCAGCTTTCGGTCGAGATTGATCGTCGGTCCCACCTTTGGAGCGGTGGCGACGTCTTTAACGCCGTTCGGCAACTGAGCCTTTACCTCGTCGGGCAGGGCCTGCGGGGGCGGGGAATTCGAGAGAGTCTTTGTGCGAGGCTCGATGTCCACCGCCTCCATCGACGTGTAGCTGATCACGTGAACGCTGATGTCAGTTGAGAGAAGCCGCTGAAGAGCGTCAAATTTTACCGACGAATTCGTCATGTCGTCAGTGCCGTCAGTTATCAGAACAAGATGCTTGTTCTCTAGAGGGTTCTTGAGTAAAAATTCACGCGAAAGATCGATCGCGTTCACAAACGCCGAACGCCTGCCGAAATTCGTCTTGTTTATGGCCAAGAGTATTTGCTGCTTGTCGGTTGTCCACTCGGCAACGATGTCGGCCCTGTCGCTGTACTGCAGAAGAGCGACGGAATCGTCCGGTCGCAGCGCACCGACCAGAGCTCTCGCCACTTTTCGAGTTTGGTCGAGGCTCTTGATCTGGCGGAGTTGACCGCCCGTGTCCAAAACGATGAGCACGTTGGCCGGAAGCCGCCGGACACTCGTCGGTTGATGAAGGATGTTGTTTTCCGTGATGACAAGATCGCCGTCAGTGACATTCGGGAAGAACTTACCGTTCTCGTCAAACGCCAGAACGTTGAGTTTGATCTCCTCTGTTGACACTTTCTCGACATCATCGGGAGAAGGCGTTGGCGAAGGCTGCACCCGGCCGCTCTGGGCGGTCGCGACAGCGCCACTGAATTGAAGAACAAAAATGAACCCCAGGATCGACCGCCAGTGAACCATAAAAATATTGGATGCCCGAAAGCCGCTGCAATATGCACCGTTTCGCCAAAATTTCCTCAAAGCTGCGGATGCTTTTTAATAAACTCGAGCAAATTTCCAACGTAATCATTAAAATTCGGACACTTGATCCGGTACTTCGCAAGAAGTTGATCCGCTATGCTCGTATCGTAAACCTGCTCAATAAAGAAATACGGGACGGCAGCGTGCGGCAAGCCCGTGAGGGGCGGTGATAGAGGCAAGTTCAGCGACCATTCGACCAGTTTCGACGGCGGCGTTATCGCAGATCTCTTGCCGGTCAATTTTTCCGCGATGGCGTCGAATAGAGAGGCGGTTGTGAGCGGATCGGGATCGGCGAGCGCGATGGTTTTACCGACGGCATTCTCGTCGTCGGCAAGTGCCGCGATACCCTCGACCACAAAATCGACCGGAACGAGATTTAACCGCACTTTCGTGTTTCCGACATTCACAAAACGCAGCAGGCCGGGAGCTTTCTGCAGATACCGGATCAGGGAATAGATGCCGTCGTATTTTGCGGTCTCTCCGGTGCGGGAATTACCCACCACGACCGATGGGCGAAAGATCGTGACCGGGAGCTCTTCTTTTAGGTCTTCGACCGCCCTTTCCGCGAGATATTTCGTTTCCTCATAGAAATTGCGAAATCCGGCCTTGTCCGAAAGATCGGTCTCCAACACGCGGCCTTGTCTCTTTCCGGCAACATAGCAGGTGGAAATGTAGTTGTAACGACGGAGGTTTTCCACGGTTCTCGCGAAATCGTTGACGTTGCGGGTTCCCTCGAAATTAACACCATTAGCAAGAGTTTTTTCGACGGCAAGATCATAGACGGCGGCAAGGTGAAAAATGTCTGTCGTTTCGCTTCGAAGCGTCGCGAGGTCTTCGTCGCTGATCCCGAGGTTTTTGAGAGTTATATCGCCTTCGACGAGAGCAAAGTTCTCGATCAGGGTTCCGGTATGCGAGGCGATCCTTTCCAACTCCGCGGTCGCTTTTTCGACAAATTGAGGCTGGACGAGAAGAAAGAATTGTGTATCTTCCCTGGCCAGTCTTTCGACCAATTTCGCGGAAATAAAACCCGGAAAACCTGTAAGAAATATGGATCTAGTAAAACTCATTTTAGAATTACATCCATTCTAACAGGTTGACCATAAATCTTTTACACATGTGGAAAACGTGTGATAGAGTTCGTAGTGTGAGTGAGTCGATAGTGTTGTTATGAAGCCGCCGACCGAATCCGCCGTAACTGAAGAGCCTTCGGTAGATGCAGATCTCAATGAGCTTGAAATGCCCATCTGGTCGGTGATCTCGTTTGAAAAACGTGAGGTCTCGGGATTTATCTACGAAGAAGCTTTTCGCAGGTTGGACGAATTGGAGAAGAAAAGAATCGCCGGGCTGTGTATCGTTACGGACACAGCGGCGTCAAATGTTCCAGCGGAAAAGTGAGGTTAGAACTCGAGAACGACCTTTCCGAAACTTTCGTTCGAAGCAAGGTATTTGTAGGCTTCGATCACATTGTCGGCTGAGAATTTCCGATCGAGATTCGGACGTATTTGGCCGCTTACGAAAAGCGGGAGCACATCCTTCGAAAACAAACTGACAGCCTGAGACTTTTCTTCGACCGACCTTCCGCGAAGCACAGTTCCCTTTATCGTCATTCGCTTATGCAGGGCCGCCCCGAGGTCAAATTCAGCCCCTCGCCCTCCCGTTAACCCGACAAGCATTAGCCGTCCTCTGATGGCGATGCTTACGAGATTTTCCGCGAAATAGGAACCGCCGACGAGATCGAGGATCACGTTCACGCCGTTGCCGGAGGTTTCGCTTTTGATTACTTCCGAGAAACTAACGTCTTTGCCGACGACGATCGAAACGTCCAATCCAAACTCCACCGCTCTATCCAACTTGTCCTGTGTTCGCGAGGTGCCGAATGTCCGGCAGCCTTTTGCTTTTGCTAATTGCAAAGCGGCGAGTCCGACCCCGGAGCCGACAGCATGGATGAAGATCGATTCGCCTGCTTGCAAGTTCGCCTGCGTGAATACCGCATCGTGGGCGGTAATGAAACCTTCGGGAATGGCAGCGGCTTCAGTGAAATCAAGATTCTCGGGTATTTTTGCGAGGACGCCTTCATCGACGGCAACCATTTCCGCCTGTGCCTCGCCGGCTGTGATCCCGAAAACGCGGTCACCGACAGAAAAGCCTTTCACCCCAGTACCGATCTCGACAACCTCGCCGGCAAATTCCATCCCGGGAATATTCGGCGAATAGCCTGGCGGAGGAGGATAAGATCCCTGAACTTGAAGTAGATCCGCGCGATTTAGACCCGACGCTTTTACACGGACGAGGACCTGTGAATTCTCAGGCCTCGGGGAATCGGGGACCTCGCGAAACTCCAAGTCTTCCGGCCCGCTAAACTTTTTGATGTAAACAGCCTTCATTCTGCAACTATTTTTTCAACCGCGCTTCGACATTGTTCGCCTTGAGCGAGTTGCCTGTTGCGCGCTGAAGGTCGGAGATCGCTTTGTTGAGTTCGGTCTGCGCTCTCAGTTCATTGCTTCGTGCTTGGGTCAAAGCGGTCTGACGCTCGAGCACTTTATAGACATCCGATTGACCATTATCGAGCTTTCGCTGCTCGGAATCGTATTGTTTGACCGAGTTTTCGCGGGCGATAGCGGCGGCCCGCAGTCGAGCTTCGGCGGTTCTCAATGCCTGCAAAGCGTTTCGCACGTCTACTTGGATGGTCTGTTCTAGCTGTTCCCGCTGCGTTTGAAGTCGGTCGCCTTCCACAAGCGATCTGCCGAGCTGTGCATGTGAGGTCCTATCTCCGAATAGCGGTAAGTTGAACTGCACGCCTACGCGAAATGTCGGATAACGATTTTCAAAAAGATTGCTCAACGCACCGCCGTACCCGCCTATCAGATAATCGGGCAAAGGTGGAGTCGTCGTGACAAGGACCGTGGGAAGCGGCGGCAGCGTTGGATTGGTCTGCGCCGAGATCGTATTTACGCGTCCAATGACGCCGTTAAGTGCATCGGTAGTCCCACCGCCGATCGGATTCACCACATTCGGATTGACGGTCCCCGCAGCACCGGCTCCCGTATAACTCGCGACGAGATCGACTTGCGGACGGGTCTGCTCGCGAAAGAATTTTTGGTCGAGTTTGTTGATCGCCTTTTGTGTTTCGTTAACCTCCAATTCGGGTCGATTCTGCAACGCGCTGTCCAACGCCTCTTGCAGACTGGTCGCCGGTGGGTTGAGATCGACGTCATCCGTCGGTGTCAGTGCTTGCGCCCAGATCGAATCATTCTTGTTAGGAGCGATCAGATTTTTTAGATTATTTTCAGCCTGTCCGACGGTATTGAGTGCGTCATAGACAGCCTGTTCGAAATTCGCGACCTGCGTTTCGGCCGCTACGACATCTATCGGAGCGAGCTGGCCTTCGTCTACGAGACGCTTGTTGTGTTCTAGCTGGTCTTTCGCGTCCTTGACTCCGTCCCGCTGCACCTGTAGATTGCGCAGAGCGTAGGTCAGGTCCCAATAAGCACGCTGGACGTTCGTAATAATGTCGATCGTTTTCTGGCGAAATTGCGTGTCGGTCAGTGACAGATTTTTCTTTGCGACCTCGATCGTTCGGCGCGTTTGGTCGAATCGTCGTCCGCGCAATAGCGGCTGGGTATACGCAAAGGTCAGGGTCGAAGTGTAGGTCGGATTGACGGACGTAAAAATATTGTTCGTCGTGTTCCGTGTATTGTTGTACGTGATGCTAAAATTTCCGCCGCCCGGCTTTACAAGTCCCGAAAAACCGCCGTTGCCTACGACGTTCGACTGCTCAAGCGAAAAATTGGGTCCGCCGGCGAAGAAGCTGAAGACCGGTGTCTTCGTATGCTCGTAATAAGCCTGGCCCGAAAATCTAGGCTCGTAAGCTCCGCGCGCTGCTTTGAGATCAAACTCAGCGATCTTTACGTTCTGACGCGTAACCTCGATATCCTTGTTATTTTCGAGCGCCCATGCGATCGCCTCGCGAAGCCCGAGGGGTTTCTGTTGCGTCATGTCGACGCCGACACGCCCCAGGTCCGGTTGGCTGCGGTCATCCGAAGCGTAATTCGGCGCGATCTGCGGTACGCCCTGAATATTTTCGGGCTGGACATTCTGCTTATCGACTACTGCCGGCGTAGGCGCCGGAATCGGTGTCGGTACCGGAGCGGGCGTCGGCCTGACATCCTGCGCCGCCGCTGTTCCGATTAATCCAAGTAGGCCGAAAACGATAAGTATTAATAATTGCCGTTTCATAAAACTTTTACAAAAATTGCGAATAAATAAACCCGCCTAATATCAATAAAAACCCGCCAATCTCGCCACCGATCAAGCCGTACATAAACCAGGTCGTGATGAAATTTCGTTCCTCAAACATATTCTTGGTTTTGTCGACATAGCCTTGCCTGATATAGCCGATGACCGTCAGGACAAAATAGCTCAGCGGAACCGCTACGATCAGAACCTGCCATGCTGTGCCGAAGGGCGAAAACTCGACCAGTCTCGAAATCACCAGCGACGCAAAACAGTAAAAAAACGATGTTCGGTGGGCTATATCCACGTAAACGGGAGCGGTATGATCAGGGCTCGCCATGATCTTGCGATACTTCCAGATCCCTGTCGCCATTCCCGAGAGCAGGAACAACCCCGAAAACAAAAGCGAAATTTTTACTGCCACCGGCATAAGGTCCGCGTCCTAATTCTTGCTTACTATCGAGCTCGTCGCCGTCGAAAGTCTTCGGCGTACTCCACCAAAGAGCCATCCGGAAAAATCTCCGATGCGGCGGAAAACATGGATTGAAGCAAGATCGTCGAATACCGAATAAAATACCGGCACAGCTAGAAGCGTCAACAGCAAACACAGCGACTGGCCGCCGACAACGAGCACGCCGATCGAACGGTTCGTACCGGAGCCGGCGCCTGAAGAAATGACGAGCGGCAGCATGCCGGCGACGAGAGCTATGGTAGTCATCAGGATCGGGCGAAGCCGGTCACGGTTTGCCTGAACGATCGCATCGTAACGATTCATGCCGCTTGATCGGAGATTGTTCGTGTGATCGATCTGCAAAATAGCATTCTTCTTAACGACACCAAACAGCAGCAACAACCCGAGCCCTGAAAAGATGTTGACCGTCTGACCCAAAACCAAAAGGCTGAAAATGCCAAACGGTATCGAGAGCGGCAGCGTCAGTAGGATCGTCACCGGATGGATGAACGATTCGAATTGTGCCGCCAGCACGATGTACATAAAGATGAATGAAAGTGAGAACGCCAGCAAGAAGTAGAACCCGGCCTTGCCCATTTCCTTTGACTGGCCGACGTAACCGGTTGTGTAGCCCGCAGGCAAATTTAATTCCTTCACAAAGCTGTCCATGGCGGCGGTAATACTGGCGGCCGAACCACCCGGCTTGGTGTTCGCAAGTAGCGTGACCTGACGCTGCCGGTTCGTACGATCGATCGAGCTCGGGCCCGTACCGTGAACGACCTTTACTACGCGGTCGAGCGTCACCCATCCGGCTTTGGTCGAGGGAACTAGCAGGCGTTTCAATCCGTCGATGTCCGTTCGAAACGAATTGACCGCACGCACACGGACCTCATATTGGTCTGTCCCTTCGTTATATGTCGTAGCCTCGACACCGGCGACGAGCGTGTTGAGCGACTGCGAAATATCGCCTACGCGGACACCGAGGTCTGCCGCTGTGCTGCGGTCGACCTCAAGCTGGACCTCGGGCTTGCCGCTGATAAGCGTCGAGTCAACGTCC
>JBDTZW010000429.1:0-3652 GCA_040004905.1 Acidobacteriota bacterium | reverse complement strand
GCCGCGTGATCGTTATCGTATCGGACGGCGAAGACACCTACAGCGAGATCACGACAACGCTCGAAAAAGTTATCAAAAATCTGCAGCTGACCGATTGCCAGGTCTTTGTAGTCAAGACCACCGACTTCGAGAATTTCAAGCGCACCGGCCAGCGAAAGGGGAACGCAAACATCCGCGCGCTCGACGCCGAACGCCGTATGATCGAGATCACCGGACAAACCGGCGGCTCAGTTTACTCGCCGATCGACGAACGCGAACTCGACGACGCGTTCCGCCAGATCTCCGCCGAACTCTCGCAGCAATACATCCTCAGCTACTATCCGGAAAATGATGCCGGCATGAAGGGAGCCTTTCGCGAAATTTCTGTCGCAGTAAAAACAAAGCAAAATGTGACTGTGAGGACGCGAAAGGGATACTATGTTCCTAAGCGGTAGCCTGTCACCGTTCGTCATGCTAAACGATCAGCTCGCAAAATTCCTCGAACACCTTCGCTACGAACGCAGCCTGAGCACTCACACGCTGCGCAATTACGCGAGCGACCTCGACCAATTCAAAACGCATCTTCTTAAGATAGAAAAACGCGACGATATTTCAGTTCACGATATCGACCGCCTGACGATACGTGAGTGGATGGCGAGTCTGCATGGCGATCACAAGAAAACGTCGGTCGCGAGAAAGCTTGCGAGTTTACGAACTTTCTTTCAGTTCCTCGTTCGCGAGGGCGTCGTCGAAAGTAATCCGGCCAAGCTCGTCGCTACGCCGAAGATCGAGCGAAAACTTCCGAACCATCTCTCCATCGAGGACGCCGTTCGTTTTATCGAAACGCCTGATATAAATATCGACCTTGGCCGCCGCGATCGCGCCATTATCGAATTTCTCTACGCGACCGGTATCCGCGTGGGCGAGTTGGTGAACATAAATCTCAAGGACATTGATTTTCGGGAAAAGCTTGTTCGAGTAACGGGAAAGAGAAAAAAGCAGCGTATCGTACCGTTCGGCGAACCGGCTCTGCACGCATTGATGTTCTACCTTCATCAATCGCGGCCCGCGTTTTTAAACGAATGTCCCCCGGCAGAACGCGACGAACAAGCAGTTTTTCTCCATCGCCGCGGCGGCCGCCTAACCACGCGTTCTGTCGGACGCATGATCGATAAATATATCGCCAAGTGTGCCGATATTCACAACATCTCGCCCCACAGCCTCCGGCATTCATTTGCCACGCATCTCCTCAGCAGCGGAGCCGACCTCCGCGACATCCAGGAACTCCTGGGCCACGCCCGCCTCTCGACCACCCAGATCTACACCCAAGTGTCAATGGAAAAACTGATCGAGGTATACGATAGAGCCCATCCAAAGGCGTGAAACCTGGTCGAAAGTGCTGCTTGATGATATGATTTGCTACCCATGAAAGCGACTTTCTTTTCTTTCTTGACTCTGGTTCTGTTCACGATGTCCGTCGTTGCTCAAAACCCTGCTGCAGTTAAGATCGATGAGGTAGACATTCAGACCGCCGGTAGCGAGGTCTTCGAAGTGCGAGCTGAGGCATTTCTAAAGGCCATTATGGCGGCCGAAAAAAATACAACAGGGCTTATTACGCTTTACGATAATGACGAAACCGCTAGAAAGCTCGAAGTGCATATAGCGACGATTCCGACATTGAAAAATAGGGTGCTATTTTTCAGTCACCATATTATATATCAAAAGAAAACCGGAACCGTGGAGTTCTGGTTGTTACCTGAAGGAGCCGAGGAGCCTTACCTGCCTGAATGCACGAAGCCGATTTGTTGGTGCCCGGATATTTCGATCATAGGGTCCAATGACTTTCGGCTTTCTGATAACGAATTGGTCTTCAAGGCCCAGATAAATGGCGGCGATCGAGAATCTGTTAGCTATGAATGGAAAGTTGATGGAGGTGACATCGTCGCGGGAACGGGAACAGCCACCATTACCGTCAAGCCCACTATTAGCGATCCAAAAGATTTAAAAGTTGTTCTTGATCTTGGGGGGCTCGATCCTGGATGCAATTGCCCAATCGAAGCGACTTTTACTTCAAAATTCCTCTACTGACCAACTAGTAAATCCGACTGCACATCGACATCGAATCCCGCATTACCCAATTGAACGGTAACTAAATCATCTCTGCTTCGGATCAACTCCCTCGCTCCTTTTTCGCCGGCAAGCTTTTCTAACTCGGCGAAAAGTTCGCGATGAAAAAGAGCGGGCACTCCGGTCGCGTCGCTGTATTTTGTGGCGATGATCGGCGGGCGATCTTTTTTGAACCGTTCGACCATAAGAGCAAGGTGTTCTGCCGTAACCAGCGGCTGGTCCATGAGCGTGATCAGTACGGCGTCGAGGTCGGGTTCGAGTTTGAGGAGGTTTGCGAGTCCGGTTTTTATCGATGACGCCATTCCGGTTTGCCATTGTTCGTTTGTGGCGATGGAAAGATTCAGGTCTTCGATCTCGTTCTTACATTCCTCGATGCTGGCCCCGAGCACGACGACAACTGGCGAACATCCGGAACCGCAGATCGCTTCGGCGGCCTGTTTAAGCAAAGTCTTTCCCTGAAATTCAGCTAGCTGTTTCGGGCTTCCAAAGCGGGTCGAGCCACCGGCGGCCAGCAGCAGGCCGCCGACCTGAATGTTTTTTTTCCGCTGGTTTTTTAACATTGAATCAAGAATCTGTAAGGAAGGGGAGCTTATAGCCATTAGCTCTCAGCTAACGGCTTTTATTTACTTCCTGTCATAGATCGCTCCGTTACGATCGCGAAGAGCACCGCCGGTTCGGTGTTTTAGGACACTCTGGATCTCGGCGCCGATGGAGAGAGCGATAGATTCGGGCGTGTCGCCGCCTATGTCGAGTCCAGCTGGATATCGAAGACGAGCGAGAGCATCAGCAGGAAGAACGTCTCCGCGGAGCCGAAGCTCTTCCAGTATCTGCTCGGTCCGTTTCTTTGGACCGAGAGCGCCGATATAAAAGGCTTCGGTGCGAAGTGCTAGCGTAAGAGTTTCTTTGTCGCGATCATAGTTGTGATTGATCGAGACGATCGCCGTCATTTCGTCAGCGCCAAGATCGAACGTTGAGTCGCGTTCGACGAACCTTAATTCGTCTGCATCTGGAAATCTCTCGTTAGTTAAGAACGCTGGACGATGATCGACCACGCGGACCTGCCAGCCGAGCGCATGGCCGGCTTCGGCAAGTGGTACAGCGTCGGCTCCGGCTCCAAGAACGATAAGCAGGACAGGCGGCTCAAGCATTTCAAAAGCAAACTCTGCCTCGCCGGCATCATTCACGTATCGCATCGTTTCGTAAACGGCCTTCGATCCGTGAAACGTCAGCAGATCGTCGTCGATCCCGGGAAAATATTTTTTGATATCAGCTATGTCGGACACGATCCGTTCATCAGGCCCGGCGCAAACGCGCGCGCCGATCGCCAATTTCTCTCCCTGGTCGCCGCCGATATAGGTCGCGATCGTTTCCCGCCGTCGCTCGTTCCAAACCGACCGAAACAGGCGATTTATCTCGCTAGTTTTTTCGATCGGTTCAAGCAAAATTCGGATCACGCCGCGGCAGCCCATGTTGAGACTGAAAACAGAATTTTCGTCAGCGGTCGTGTCGTAAACAAAAACCTCGGCGTAACCGCTTTTCAAAACTC
>JBDTZW010000464.1:0-3675 GCA_040004905.1 Acidobacteriota bacterium | reverse complement strand
AAGGACAGACATGCGGTGAACCAGCGGAAATGGATCTCGATGTAAAGAAATATTTTTTGCCATCCATCTTATAAATATGACGCGGCCTTTGCATACTCGCTTTCGGATTTGCAAAGTCCGCGAATTATTTAATAGCAAGTGGGAATATTTTTATATGGCGAAGAAAGAAATTATAACTTTTGGTCCGGGCGCGGCGAAGCTCGCGGCGGTAAATGTAACTTCAAGGGTAGGAGCGCACGGACAGAATCGCTCGGACGATGTGATGCTGATCCAGAGCCTGTTTCAGTACATAGGCGTTGACAGTAATATAAGACGGAGATTGCTTGGAAATTTCGAACTTCCGAAGGCCGACGGCGTTTGCGGGCTGAAAACCCGCCAGGCGATCCTGGATTTCCAGCGGAAGAATTCGCACCGACTTCTCAGGGTCGACGGAGCGATCGATCCGGCAGACTACGAGGGCCACGTTATTAGGGACGTATCAAAGCCGGTCATGACGATTCATCTGTTAAGTTTTTATGCGTTTGACGCGGCGATGTTTCAGCCGGACAGTGATTACATAGCCGGGCTCGTCCGGATCGAGCCGCGATTGGGGCCGTTCCTCAATTAGCGAAAGAGATCAAAGCGGCCGAGTGGTCGCTTCAACTTTTCTGCGGTATTTCGTCTCCGTCCGGAAAGAACTCGAGCGAGGCGGAATTCAGGCAGTATCGCTGTCCGGTAGGCGGCGGGCCGTCGGGGAAAACATGTCCCTGATGGCTGCCACAGCGGGCGCAGCGGATCTCGTTACGACGCATGCCGTAGCTGTTGTCCTCGATGTTTTTGAGGTGCGCAGTGTCGAACGACGTGTAAAACGACGGCCAGCCGGTGCCGGAGTTGAACTTGTGTTTCGAGCTGAACAGCGGCAGCCCGCAGAGTCTACACGCGTAGGTTCCGTCCATCTTATTGTCGAGAAGCGTTCCGCAAAAGGCGGGCTCAGTACCATGATCGAGAAGGACCCTTGATTCTTCTTCGGTAAGACCTTTGGCTAGTTGGTCGATCTGTTCCTGCGTCAAAGGCGTCAGATCATAGCCGGATTCGGACCGGGGGATCTTGGTTTCAGGTGTCATAAAAATTTCCTTTGCAAAGGAATTTTTGCAGATGAGGATCAAAAGCTCAAATCTGCAGCCTATTGCGACCGAATTTTGAGCAAAAATGCATTGGTTTGATCGTCTCAAAGTATTTGGAGGAACTTCACATGCCTACGGTCTGGAATAAAAGTGTTAAGAGCGGCGGAACATTGACATATTTTAACGACGGCGGTTCGTGGGCCGGCGTGGTCGATAAGGCCGCCGCGACCTTCAACGGCCTCGGATTTCCGGTTAAGTTTAATAAGACGAAAGAAAAGGGAAGTGCGAATGTGGTTATCAAACTCTCCATTGGGCCTGACCACGTTGACTATTCAAACGGAACCGTCAACACACCGGCGAATTTTTCGCCGGATTTCCTCTTAGGACGTACCGTGACACAGGCGATCGTCATGGGAAACAACCCGCCCGAGCTCGAGTTCGCGGCTACGTTTCTTCCGGGAAAGGCGACGGGTACGCCAGAACAGAAAGAGGTGATCATCGTTCACGAGATGATACACGCGTGCGGTCTCGATGGCGGCAGAGGCGACGGCACATATTCGAAGGATCAAGACCACGATTCGGAAGGCATCCTGTATTTCACGATGAGCCCGAAAGGAAAGGGGTTGGTTGAGAATAATGCTCCAAACGCCAACGCGATGCCGCCGATCAGGATCGGAGGTCAGACAATGTGCAAGATCTTGGCGATCTGGGATCCTAAGGGATGTCCGAAACCTTAACCCCACCAAAAAGCGGCGGCGATAATGCAGTAGAGGCCGACTAACGCGAGGCCTTCGAGCCAGATCGATTCGCCGTCGAATACGACAATTGCCGAAACGATCGCCGCCAGAGCCAGTGCAACGACCAGCAAGGGTGACAAGACAAAGGTAAGGATCGACCCGCCGATCACGAATGACAGAAGCAGCAAGATCGGGAAAAGTCCGAGCGCGACCTGCAATGAACTGTTGAGAATGACGCTGACCGCGTAATCGGCCTGATTGCGCCACGCCAACTGGATGCCGATCAGATTTTCGATCGCGTTCCCCGCGATCGCGACGATGACGAGTCCGGCGAAGGCCTCGGAGATCCCGAGTGTCTTCATTGCCGGTTGGAGGGCTTCGACAAACCAGTCCGAGACAAACGCGGCACCGGTTCCCGCAAGAGCGAGAACGCCAAGTGTTAGCCGCATCGACCATTCAGCGTGGCCTAATTCGGTTTGCTGCGTCGCGACCGAGGGGTCGCCCTTGATCGAAAAATATGTGCTTGCGGCGAGAATCACCAAGAGGATCACCGCGACGAAGATATCGAGATTATTGATATGCGGTTCGGCCGGAGTGTGAAGCTCCTTTGCGAGGGTGGGCATGATCAGGGCGGAGACTGCGAGAAGCATCAGCGTCGCGATCATTCGCGGGGGCTCGGATTTGAAACGCTGCGTTCCGTTCTTTAATCCGCCGAAAAAAAGAGCGATGCCGAAAACCAACAGTGAATTCCCCAGGATCGAACCGACGAGAGCCGCCTGAACAACGTGAGCAAGGCCCGCACGAAGAGCGAAAATGGAGACGAAAAGCTCCGGCAAATTTCCGAGGCCTGATTGAAGAATGCCCGTAGCTCCGGGCCCCAGCCGGCTTCCAAGCTGCTCGGTCGCATCGCCGACGATCATTGCCAAAAGAGCAAGGGCGGCGGCTGTCACGCCGAACGTGACGACTGCGTTTGCTCCGGCATAGTGCAGAATACCTGCCGCGATAGTCGCGACCACGCACAGAATGATGACGACCTTCTCTTTCTTTTCCATAGGTTTTGGCTGCGGAAAGTGTACGATGGTTGAAAAAGTTCGGCAAGCACAAGGCAAAGACTTCTGGTTGTCTTCTTAGATCGATCCGTGGAAAAATAACGACATCGAAAGACTAAATAAGACTGCGGGTCTAGGCGAACCGAAAGCCACATATCGCATAAAGTTTAGTGCGGGATATTTCTTTCCACACGTGCTATCCATTTTTTGCGGAGTGCTCGGTGTTGCAATATTTGCCGGAGCAACGGGCTGGAAGGCATATGTTGCCGCGCCGTTCATGGCCTTTCTATTGTTCCCGCTCGCGTTTCTGTTGTGGCGAACGCTGCCTTCGCTGCGAGATGAACTAACGGTATTTGAGAAAGGATTCATCTACAGGAGCCGACCCGGCCTGCAGACCTGCCGCTGGGAACAGATCGCCGATCACACGGATATTCTCGACATCGGAGACCGGCTTAAGATCACCTCGATAGAGAAAAAAGGAGGCGAAAAGATCACGTTCGCCTACAAGATGCGCGGGCTCGACGTTTTGTTTCATGACCTGTCCGAGTATGAGTATGCGGAAATCCCGGACAGCGAAAAAGCGACCGAGGAAGACATCGCCGCCCAGCCGAAAACGCTTGGAGCATTGGTTGGCACGTTTCGTGTTAAATACAGCTTCATCGATCTGTGGCCGATATTTCTCCTGCTGTTCCCGGCATTTTTCGGCGTCGCGTGTATATTCGCTCTCAAGGATATAGCGGCGAAGATCCTTTGTCCGATCCCGCTGATGTTCCCTTTGATCCTGTA
>JBDTZW010000313.1:0-37870 GCA_040004905.1 Acidobacteriota bacterium | reverse complement strand
GACCGTTCGTCTCTGTCAATTGTGCGGAATTGAGTTCTTCGCTGATAGAAAGCGATCTCTTCGGACACGAGAAAGATGCGTTCACCGGTGCCGCCAGTTCGGATCGAAACTGATTCGATTATCTTTCTCGAGGCATTCGAATAGGATTCAATAATGGAAAGTGTATCCTTCGGACACGAGAAGGGAGTATCCACAGGCGCGGCGTCATCGGAAGGACCGAAACCGATATACGCAAATTGGCACTTCAAGACAACAACCAGAAGGGAGCCAGGGCAGCAAGACAGTTGGATATTAACCGCCTGCGATTTGATCAAGAAACTAAGACGGTTTGCGAATTGATGCTCGCACGTGATAACGCTGGTTTATTTCTGCTACTTTGGTGCATAAATAAACCGCCCGGTGCAAAAATGCACCGGAGAGAGAATCGTACCTCTGCCAGAAAAAACTCACGGCACGTGGCTTTGTTATTAATTCTTTCGTTACTGCAAATTCTTCCATGCTTCGTACTCGCTTGGCCGCACCCTGAAGCGTGCGACGCTTCCATCATGCAGGCTAGCGATCTCGATCTCAATCAGATTGAAAAGGGCGGGGCGGTCCGCTTCCGGAATATTGTTTTCTTCGATTAAATCATGAATCTTCTGCACTACCTCCGAGCCTTTTACCTTCTCGACAATGATCGATCGTACAATCGCCTGAATCGCTTCCCGGAACCGCAGTTTCAGAAGATTGGGCTCTCCCATGGCCTGCTGGATAGCCGTGTACGCCCGCGAAGAACGATTGTAAGCCCAGAGGTAAAGATCACGGATCAAGCTGATATCGTTCCTTTCGTACACACCGAGCAGCGCACTTATATACGCTGCCTTGTCGACTTCCGTAAAAGAGAGCGGTTTGAGGTTTTCTCTGATCAGGGGAATATTAGCAACAAGTCTCGCCGTCCGCTTGTTGACGTCCTCAAAAGCCTGCAAATAAGACAAATGAACGATCGAGAACAATGACTGCTCGAAGGGATCAGTAATGCCGCTCACCTTTTCTACGAATAGGTCGAAGCACTCCTTTAGTACTTGAGGATTTTCGAGCGGAATGTAAGTTGTGCCTGCGACGCCTACGCGGATCGTGCGTACTCGACCCGAAGCTCCGGGGTCCCCCAAGAGATTTTGGGATAATAAAGCGTGAACGCTGTATATTTCGTGAGAAGTTATGCCGTCATCCTGCACAGACTCCACGATATATTCGATGGCCGCTTTATGATTTAGGATCATCTGGGCCTCGGACGCGTCCTTACCCGTTGCAGTCTCGCCGAGCTCGATCAATCGCTTTGTTTCAAGCAGCGAATAGGTGTTTCCCTCAAGGCGGCTTGAGTTCCAGGACAGATCGATCAATAACCGGTCCAATATATTCCTGGCATAAGTGCCCGCCGGGCGCTCCACGGCTTCTACCCGTCCGATCGCTCGTAACCTTTCGCGTTGACCGGGAGACAGATAGAAGGTTTTGTTTGGTTCGTAAGAGCGCAAAAATTCCTGATCATATCCGACCGGCATACGCTCTGCCATGTCTTGGGAAACATATCGGAGGAGTGTCTTAGAATCCTTGGAAAGCTCTATTCCTTTAAAAGAAACGCTTTCTTCGACCGGAGACTCGGCAAGGTCAATGGTTTCGGCGGATTTTCTTGTTTCGCTTCCTTGTTCGGCCAGGACATATGCACGAGCGGGGCCGCTGCCTTTCGAAATTATCAGCTTGCGGTTCTCCAATGAACTCAGGGCTCGGCGAATCGCCCTGCGTTGTGTTTCGTCGAGCTGGGGTATCCCTTTCGCTCGCCCGACCGAGCGGACGCTGACCTCCGGTTCCTGGTTCAGCAATCTCAAAATAAAATCTTCGATCTCGACTTTCTTGGTCGGCACAGGCACTCCTTTCAATAAATAGAAGCTCTATTCTTTAGATAATTATGCACAACCGCTAACCTAAAACAAGGCTATTGGGACAGAATCTGTCCCAATAGCGCGCATATAGGGACAGAATCTGTCCCATTATGAATGTAGTGGGACAATGCCTGTCCCACTAGATCTCATTTCGGCGATATCTCAGCATAGAGATAATGACCCACCCCCATCAGT
Organism: Acidobacteriota bacterium; assembly: GCA_040004905.1. Lineage (GTDB taxonomy): Bacteria > Acidobacteriota > Blastocatellia > Pyrinomonadales > Pyrinomonadaceae > OLB17. The sequence goes on along the minus strand of JBDTZW010000313.1, from coordinate 35,759 downwards.
TAAAAGTGGCTAAGCTGTAGCTCTGCACGCCGGAAACGGCTTTGCAGCCGCCTTTGAAACAAGACGGATGAGTCCTCTTGCCACCACCGTTATTTTAATTTCACCTCGGTCCCGACACCGAAAACAGAAGCTGTTGGCACACATGGGACACGCGATCATTTACTCACAGTTCAGAGTGCGCGTGTCCATTTTTGAATTCTGTTTTGGAGGGCAAAATGAAAGTTTTGATCTGTGGCAGCAGAAACATCAATGACCCTGCACTGGTCTCGCAAGCTGTCTCGCAAAGCGGAACTATTCCGACGCACATCATCTCCGGTGGGGCAAGGGGTGTAGACAAACTGGCGGCTGACTATGCGGCCTCACAGGGCATCGAATTCACCGAATATCCGGCGGATTGGGACAGATACGGGAAGCGTGCAGGATTTATCCGCAATTACGCGATGGTTGGTAGTGCGGATGCAGTCATAGCTGTATGACGGCACCAGCCCCGGCACAAAGCATTCGATCGATCTGGCCAGATCGTGCGGTAAACACGTTTTCGTTTTCTTGCACGAGGCCGGGGAGGGAAACTCTCGGCATCCCGGCGAGTTATCGAGGAGAATCTCCTTAGCGAAACAAAAATATAAGCGGCAGATAGATCACGGCTCCGTTGGCTGCCACGAGGAACATCTCGAACAGCAGTCGTCGGGCCGCGGGCGCTTAACCCGCGTCTCAGAAAAATAAAGAATAAACAGGAGAGAGTAAGAACATCATGTCAGCAAACATTTCGCTTATCGGCAATCTCGGAAAGGAGCCGGAAACCAAGATCACGGACAACGGCACCTTTATCGCAAACTTCTCGATCGCCTCGAACACCTTCAGGAATACGGCGGAAGGTCGAGTTGAAAAGACGGACTGGTTCCGCGTGACCGCCTTCGGCAAGCAGGCCGAAACCATCGCTCGTTACGTTCGCAAGGGCCACCGGCTCTATATTCAGGGACGGCTTTCTTTCAATCCGTGGCTCGACAGGAATGAATCACCACAGTCCGGAGCGGAGATCGTCCTTCAGGAGTTCCAGTTCCTAACCGGCAAACAGGACGCCGACGGCGGCTCGGATATGGCTGCCATGCCGGTTCCCGGAGAAATGCCGACCGAGGTCCAGCAGGCCGCGGCGTATTGATACCCTTCCTCCAGCTCGCCTAATTGATCCATCCTAATATCGGGCCGCCGTCATCGTATCCGGTGCGCGGGTACTTTGGCGGCGGTCCGCCTCTTATTTTGCCACTCGCTTAAGTTCCGGGGGCTACTCATGAAGTGCCGTACTGAAAGGATGCAGTTCATTACTCGCGAAAATGTAAGAGCAAACCGCGACAAGCTATTTCTCTTTGGCGATAATCTGGAGCACCGAGGGCTTGGCGGTCAGGCCGCCGCCATGAGAGGCGAACCCAATGCCATCGGTATCCCGACAAAGAAGTGTCCGAGCTACAAAGGCGACGCCTTCTTTTCCGACGATGAATTCGAGAAGAATAAGACGGCGATCGACGCTGCCTTTGCAGAAGTTTCGCGTGCCGCAACGGATTCAATTCGTGCGATCGTCATCCCCTCAGCCGGCCTCGGTACAGGCCGCGCTCAGCTCGCCAAAAGGGCGCCGCGAACTTTCGCATACCTTCACCAAAAGTTAACTGAACTCGCCTTCATCTGAAGGTTAGCCCACCCCGGTTATCCCGTATTGTCCCTGGCCCAAATTGAAAGGGATTTTCGAGCCTGAATAGAAGTGATTTTTATTCAGGGCTCTGAAAGCGCTGCCCTCAAATATCACGCGCTTTCTCCGGTTTCTCTTATAGCCGGACATAGGAAGTTATGGCAGAACAATTGAATATCGAACAGTTAAGAAAGTTTGCTCCGAAAAGCGCGATCCTCGCATTCTCGCCCATTAATACCGGGTCTCCGATGCAGGACTGGTGTGCCCACCTCGCGAACAATCCGCTTCGTCGAATGGAGCTTGAGGAGTTTGCGATCCTCGGCGATGTAGTCGTAAGAATAGCCGATGAACTGGAGCCCGAGCCGATCGAGCGTGTTCGGATCATGTCGCTCGAATACGCGGTTCGTGTGATGGGAAACGAAGAGGATGGACGCGAGTTCGTTCGCTGTGTAAAGGCCATATCAAGTCCCGATGCGGGCCAGTTCGAGTATGAGCAGATAGCTGCTTACTACTATGGCGAGATCAGGAAGCGAGGCGTTCCCGAGGTCCTCAAAGAAATGGGAATGCTTGGCGTGCAACTTGAGGCGGTAACCGCGACTCTCGCGGATCGCGAGATCTCGTTTGAAGAGTTTGACCGGCCCGAGCAGAAATTGACTGTTGCAGAACAGCGCCGGGTTAAAGAAGCAGCCAAAATCCGAAGGCCGCTGCCGCCGCGAACAAAGATATTTGACGAGGAAATGCAGGCGGTAATAGGTCGAGTAGGACGCCAAAAGGTAAGCCGCATGATCTATGACGATATAGCCGCTTTCTATCTCGAAGACCATGACAAATCGATCGAAGAAGTAGATCGGGACCTTCTCACATTTGAAAATCTCGAACAATATGACGAGAACGGCATTATCGGGTTGACGATGAGCGGCGGGCAGCGCGTCGTGGTCGCATTCGATCTCGATTGTGAGATCGATGCGTCGTGTTTGCCGCCCGAAGCAAGGGGTCTCGCAGGAGAGCTGGGAAGACTCTTTGTCGGTTACGCGCTTGGCGGAAGTGCTGTTCAAACGGGCCGCAAAATGATCGGCTACATAGGTTTGAGAAAGACCACGCATCATCCGTTCACAGATGAGGAATTCGAGGAATGGCTCTCTCTTTCACTCGATAGAATCTACGATGCAAAAGTTATTCGCTCCGCCCGTCGTTTGTTCACCTTTGGTAAGGGTTCGGCGGTGGAACTTGTATTGGATCAAACTGTAAACCCCGACTTCGATGAGATGCAGTACGCAGCGGCGATTCTGAGGCATTTATGGCGAAGCCAATATGCGGATTTTCATCTGAGAAGTCTTCGACATGAAGCGTATCAGGAGCTGTATCTTGCCATCCGTGGCACTTCAGACACGGCTGATGTAGCTGACCTCAAAAAGCGGGCATACGCGGATTTCAAGGAGCGAAATAAGCTTACTCTGAAAGAGTTTACCGCGCTCAACACAGTTGCGAAATCTCAGGAAGTACGTCTTCGCGATCGGCTCTCTATGACTGCCAGACAATGGCTGAGAAAGATCGCAGCCGCGTCATCTAGCCGGCTTCGATTTCTCAAATTCGCTCTCTATAACGATGCGGAGGTGAAGGCTCTAACACGCCAGGAGAAGCAGCGCCTGTGGGACGCAGTACGTACACGTGAAACAGAGCTGCAAACAGATGTGTGCACCGATCATATTCGGCATCAGCAAACCGTTGATTCGCAGCAGCGCCGGTATGTTCAGGTCGTTGTTTCGGCGTGAGAAGTCCACAGCCGACCATTTTGAAATGAGCGGCGGTCAGGGAAGTGGCGGAAAAGGAACATGTTTCTCTTCCAACGCCCGGGACCGCCGCTGCGTAACGGACTAAAAATTAACCAAAGGAGCAAGAATTAACCATGTCAGCAAACATTTCGATCTTAGGAAATGCGGGGCGCGACGTAAGCCTCCGCTACTCGGAAAAGGGGACGGCAGTCGCGAGTTTCCCAATCGCCTCAAACTCATTCAAGAACGGTGCCGAGGGCCGCGTACAGGTCACACATTGGTTCAACGTAACCGCGTTCGGAAAAACAGCTGAAACGCTGGCCGAATATGTTAAGAAGGGCACCTACATTCTGGTGCACGGCAGGCTTTCTTTCAGTCCGTGGCTTACTAACGACGGCGATCCGCGATCCGGCGCCGAGGTGGCGCTTTTCTCGTTCGAATTCGTCGGCAGAAACGACTCGAACGGACATCAATCGAATGAAACGATCCCCGAGACTTCGGAGCCTGGCGTTCCGGACTACACGGGTCCACAAAGTGACGATCCGGAGACAAAGGAGCCATTCGTAAATCAGTTCTAGGAGCTGGCTAAAAGTTCTCAATGTTAGATTTATTTTGGGCACCCCCATCTCTCGGTGCCCTCTTTTATTTTGCGAATTGAGGAGGCGAACCGATGTCTGTGTTAAATCTCGTCAAAGACGATTCTCGTAAAAGCACGGACGAGAATTATGCTCCGGTCGTTACTATCTATGCGGACGCATCGTGCTTGCGAAACGGATCAACGGAAGCGTCAGCCGGCTGTGGCGCCGTGATCGTCGACAGGAACCGGATAGAGTTGAAGCTTGTCGCAATGTATCTCGGTTCGGTGACAAATCAGCAGGCGGAAATACTTGCTTGTGTGAAGGCCCTTGAGCAGCTTCGCCGTCCGTGCCGCGTCGAGATATTGTCGGATTCGCGATACGTGATCGATACGATGAACGGGCGAAACCGAATGAAGACCAACCGTCCTTTCTGGGACCATCTGATCAAGCAAAGCTACGGTCATCACATCACCTGGAGATGGGTGAAGAGACACGACGGAGTGACTTTTCAGGAGGTCTCTGACCAGCTCGCTCGTGCGGCTGCAACAGCTCAAACCGATATCCTTCGCGACGATTTGGATGTTCTTACAGAGAATCTTTCGGATGAAAGCAATCAGATGAATATCCGCTCGTTTGAGATTGAACTCGATAAGATCGTCAGTCGCTATGGATCCTTCGGCGGTAAGGCTGTTCCCGTTCCCAGAGTTGACGTTACTCCATCATATCCATCGGCATTTTCTGCTTAAGAAAAGCGGCCGCTATATCTTACGTTTGAGCCAGGATTTAAATGCCGTGTCTCTTTCAAAAAGCAGGTTGAGAGCGTATTCGATTACATCGTCATTCGTGATTTCGGCTTCTATTTGAACGCTCGCGAATTGAAGGTATTGTTTCAATTTCCCGTCCGTCGAATCCAGGACTTTTGCGTTCAATCGAACGTGGTTGAGGCGGTTTATCTGAAGCATCGGACGGTTTGCAGACCGGCTTGAGTTTGAGTTGTTTTCGGGGATTGTTGACATAGGTTTTTGATCGACTCCTTTTAGGGTTTATTTGTGCCGTTAGGGGGTCAATCAATCGCTATGCCAGTCCTATTTTTATGAGCGGGAGGTGAAAAACGAGGCCTGTTTGGTGAGTAAATAAGCCAACATCGGGTGACCGCATAAAAATTGTCGGGAACCCGTCGCAGCCTGTACGACAGGATAGACCGAATTTGGGCGTTTGTAATTTATGTAAACCACTCAATCTGAATAGCTTAGGCCATGTAATCCCGGATTACGAAATGTAATCAATTGTAATTTTCGCGTTTCGGCACGTACTTTGCGAAGGACTACATCGCGCGAGCGGATTACAAAGGTCGAAATCCGAAAAAGTGCCGAGACAGCAAGGGAATAACAGATGAGAAAACGAGAAGTGGATATCGTTGCCGGAAAACTAGGCAATGAGACGGATCAACGGCAGGGCCGTCCGATGTGCATAAGGCCATATCATTCCGATGAGAAAAAGCTCGATGAAATAGCCAAAGAAACGGGTGAAGCAAAGGCGGCAGTTGTGAGGAGAATGATCCGGTTTGCTCTGTCAGACAAGCAGCAAAACTTTGCCGCGAATCAGTGCCGCGACAAGCTCGATTGGCTGATAAAGAACGGACAAGTAGATACCGGACGCGGTACCATTCTAGACTCAAGAATCGAGGAGATTCTGGAGCGGATAGGGTCACTCGAAAACCCTATTGAAAACATGTCAGATATTCTGCACCAACTGGCGTTTTTGCTTCGGGAGATCTATTGCCTTTCCAGCATTTCTTTCTCGTCACAAAACCTCATTTTTACGAGACTGCTTGAGTTCTCGTCACCAGATGCAGAAGAACGACAACAGTCTGTAATTCTTGCCGCTGCCGCACTGGGGAACCAGATCGCACAGGCTGTAAAGGATCTAAACAAACTGGAGGCCTTTCACAGATTCAACTCGGATGAGGCCCAACCTCATGATCTATACGTTCTGACGAAGATAAAAGCGATCCAGGATCTGATTGCCGCTCAGTCTTTAAGACCGTCAGATAAACCGCCCGGATCAAAATGAAAATCGTCGCAAGCGTTCAGGCAAAACGCGGGAGCTCCCGTGGCCTTGTTCACTACATCGCGCACAGCAAGGTTGACGTTGAGCGTGAGCCTGAAAAGGGGCGCGAGCTCTTTAATGGCTACGCAGATAGTCTGTCCGTGGCGAGCGCCAATAATTCGCTCAAAATAGGCATCAGCAATGTTCGCCCCACGAACGACGAGCTTCATCATCTTGTCCTCTCATTTCGCTCTGAAGACTTTCGCGCACTCGGTCTAAACGAAAAGGAGCGACGGCGGGCCGTTAAGGAGATCACCCGGGCAGCCATGTCTCGCCTCGAACGCGCGGTCGCCGCGGACAGGCTTTCCTGGGCGGCCGCGGTGCATCTCAATACCGCGAACCCGCACGTCCACATCGCTCTTCAAAAGCAGTATTTCACCAAGGAAATCGAAAGGAAGTTCCTGGCAAAGATCCCTCATGACGCCCTGCCTCATTATGCTCTCCGCGACGGCGAAAAAGCTTTTGTTCCGGGGTTACTAATCGAGGCAGCGGCCGAGAGACTGGAACGACTGATCGATCGCAATCGCACCCGGGCAGATGAGTACAGTAAAGATGAATTGATGCACCAACCCTTGCCTGAATCATCGAACCAAACCGAACGGAACGAGTCCCGACGGGATTTGGCAGAAGAACGCGATATCCTGCGACGAGGACTTCTCGCCGAGTTCGAGATCAACAGGGTCGAGTCGAGGATAAGCGAGTTGATCGAGAACGGCGACAAGATGAGATTTCTCGTTACGGACCCGCAGAGTGGCCAAAGAAGACGTCTTTCGCTCCGGGATATCAATTTGCGGTCGGCGAGTCCCGATTCCGACCCAAAGAGCCCGGCGGAAACTCAGATAAAAATGATCCTTATCAAGATGCTGGCGAAAGAGGAGAGAGCGACAGCCACTCTTCGCATCGAGACCGCCAATACGATTCACGAAGCAAGCAGCTTGCGGGAACGCTACCGAAGAAACGACTGGAAACTGCCGCTTCCCTCCTTTACAAAAGACGAGATCGATCAGCTTCAGGACCATTACATGCGGGTCTCGGATCTCCGCAGATTTTCTTATCTCGAAAATATTAGATCCGACCTCGAAAGATCACGCGAGATCGAGCCTCGTGACAAGGAAACTCTAGGCAGAATTGCGGCGAAGAAAACGATCTTGGATCTGCGAGAGAAAGCTTACAAAAAAAGCTATCTTGACTTCAGCGAGAGCCGCTATTACCGGCCTGTTGAAATTGGAAACAAACGTGTATCAATCGCAAAGCTTGACCGCAAAGTGAACAGATCATCGAACTCTGATTCATCCTTTGTTGACAAGCTCAAAAAATCCTTTTCACGGTTCTCCGGACAGACGGCGATCCCGTTTGAGATCGACAACGTCTCGCTTCGGAACGACGTCACCAGTCGATTGGACGAACGGCTTGCGGAAATAAAGGGAGACCAGAACAGAGAAAAGAAGAAGGCGAAGGCTTTTGAAAAAATACTGTCAACCGAATCGCGAACCTTCCGAATACACCCAATTCATACGTCGGAGGAGCTTGCTGAGCTCGACTCTCTTTCGCTCAGGCTGAAACTGCCGCCGGCTTACGAAAAGAGCTGGGAGGCGCAACGTTCACTTATCGAAGCTGGCGGACGCGATTGCCCGGCTTACCGGAAGGCTCTAAAAGCGGATCCGTCCCTCGACCTTAATGAATACAAACGCAGGGTTATCGCCGGGCGAACACTTGCTAGGGAAATAGTTGCAAGAGTCGAAGTCGATAAAGCAAGAGAGGCTCTCAAAACCTTTAAGAATTCGAAGCGATTTCAAAGGTTTGCGGTCCCTGGCGAAAAAACGGATGGCGTGACGTTTTTGAGTCTGCACGACGTTGATCTGCCCCGACGAGGCTCGATTCTTGACCGCGTTGTTAATGAGCTGATTGAGAACCGTGAGCATCGCAGGCTTCGCCGAACCGTCACATCTCTCGCAAACGGTCGCGAGCATCGGTTAGAAGATGATCTCGATGCGGCGAAAGACATTCTTGCGACCGCCTCGCGCGACGCCAAGGAATTTACTAACTCCGCTTTTCTCGGACGAAGCGAGACTCAATATCGGCCCATCTTCACATCGACGGAGATCGCAGTGCTTGAGACGAGAGCCGTCAGCACGAACGATACACGAGAGGCAGCGAAATTAAGAAGAGTCCTTGAATCTACCGACGACCAGCCGTCGCATTCGCTTAAGGAAATACTTCGCGGTTTCGAGAACCATCCGACAAGCGGTGCGAAAGACCAGGGATGGGAGGCGGTTCGCGAACCCGATTCAGTAATTAAGGAGGAAAAGATCAAACAGGCCGGAATTGATCATCCTTTGCGGTAGCTCAGGGCTCATAGCGGAACGGCGATTGCACATCCCGTTATACGGAGACGGTGTCGATTTAATGCCACCGACATGCACCGAATGCAGATGGATCTCAGCAACCATGTAATTGCACGCATCGACAGGCATGATGCGGTTTCCTCACCGCGCAGAACGTTGGATCTCGGGAATATATTTACCCCGGAGCTTGGTTTGCTTTCGCCCCGACGGACCGAAATCGCTCCAAGAGGGGCTGGGCGGGATGCCGCGCTCGTTGCCTATTCCGAGCGGCTCAGGCAAAGCTACAGAACGAATGAGGGAGGGATACGAGATGGCATGCTCAAACTTGGTAACGCATATCGCGATGGCCAAACCATCTCCGTGTCATGCTTCTGCCGGGCTGGGGAAGTGTGTCACGCGGATGTTATCAAGATGGCGATAGAGAAGGTCGGCAAATCGCTTGATCGCGGAGTGGTGCGTGAGAGACCGCAAGAGGTTCTTGAACGGGCTGTCACCGATCGATTTCCAAATCCCCGGACGGAGCGAGCGGTAAATGAGATTCTCTCAGTTGGACGATCCGACCTGCTTCTTACAAAGCTCGATGATACGAAAGGCAGGAACAGGAGCGATCATGCATCATACCTGAACCAGCAGTCACAGTTCCTAAGAGATCTGTACGAGCGAGGTGCCGTTGTTCGCGATGGCGTTCTGATCTCACCGAAAGAAAACCTTTCAACGTCCGCGCCGATTGCGATAGGGACTACCGAATACGCAGTGAAGAGACTTGCCACTTTAACCGATATATCGAAAGCGAAGGAGCTTGCCCCAATAATAGTCGACCACGCTACGAAGATCGCGGGCACAACGGCCGACCGGGATACTAGGATCAAGGTCTTTAACTGGGTTTACGCGGCTCTTGAGGGACGTGAGGACCTTTTCAAACCAGATGACCCTATTTCCAAAACCGAGACCAAGGACGAACGATTCGAGAGAATTTTGGGCGAGATCTCAAATCTTGCCGAAGAAATGAGCAGGCTGGAACCGTCCGATAAGTCAATTCAGGCGGAGCAGCTGACTGAGCACCAAGACATAGAAAAGGACCCGGTTCAAGATGACCTTTACTTGGAAAGAGTGTATGAGAACGCAATTCTCGCGGAAGAACACACAAGCCCGACGGAATCCGACCAATCCATTCACCTTACGCAAGAGTTTGAGCGGACGGAACTTGAGGACATGAAGCTATCGCGGCTCGCCGGCGAGATGTCGGAGGATGAGCTTGACCGATGGATCAACATACGGCTTCCGGTTCTGGACGAGATGCTGGAGAGCGGGATGCCAGTCGAAACGATTCTGAAGCCTTTCCAAAACGACATCTATCAAGCGGTGAAAAACGACCCTATGGAGAAGCAAGCGGCGATCGACGATCTGAAATTCGCATCCGCATACGTCAACTATCAGATGAAACAGCCGGAGTCGAAACTGCGGCATACTAATCCTCGTTACCGAGAATATGCGACCATGCTCGAACGGGCGGGATCGAGAGGAGAAGTTATCGACGCGGCCTCTCGCGTTCGTCTGGAGAATGCGCAAGTCGGCTTTCATTGGAACGATCTTTTGAAAAAGGAAAAGGCCGAAACTTCACGGCCGCTAACGGCGAAAGAGATGCAGTTCCTGTTTACTGAAGCTTCTCCACGCCACTATACATCGGAAATGACGGCCGCCCGTCTCGCTTATCTAAATGCGGGGGAGGCCGCGCGGGCAAAAACGGAAGCTCTTCTGCGAGGCGAAATCGCACCGAGCGAGGAAGCGGTGCAATTGGTCGGGAGCCTTGAGTCACGAATGGGAAGAACGCACTTGAAGGATTCGATTGCCGCGACAAAACATTTCCTTAGGAGCCTTAAGACACCGAATAGCGAATTGCGATACAAGAATGAATTCGATCACAGCGAGATCTACCGAAAACTCCCGCCGGCCGAGAGAGATTTTGTTTACCAGCGTGCAGTGCTTCAAAAGGAGAGTTTGGAGGCAAGGCTTATTGACAAAGCGTTTGACCGTCAAACGTTGGAGCTGACGACGGCTCACAAATCTCGGGCGATCGATTTCAAGGCTTTTCGTGAAGACCTGAAAACCAAGCTCACGGAATTTGTAACAGCAAATCCTAAAGTCGCCGATCGAGAATTGTCAGAGGGAGTTAGCTCGATACTGGAAACTAGTCTCGCAGGTAGGACTGTCGAGGGCAGAACTGATCATGAGTCCATAAAAGCCGTAAGCCGCGAACTTTCAGCAGGATTAGGCAAGACGCCGTCGCGGCTTTCGGCCAATCATCCGGCAGCCGGCATACCGGCTCCTGAGATAGTTGACACCTCGAGCAGGCACCAAAATAGAATCTCTGACGGGTATTCACGTTAATTTAATGAACGTCGAAATTCGTTGCACTTGGGACCGCGACAAACACGGATTAGGAAACCGACAATGCACTAGTCGGTATATGCCAGCCACACATCAAGGGCCCAGCCGAGTTGTCCGTTGTAGTACATCCGGCACCACCGGCCAGTCTGTCCGCCCACCTTTGTTTTTCCATATGGGCAGATCTGTCGTTGGACCGTTTGGCCCGCCGGGACGTAAACCAACTTATTATTTGTCATAAGTTCGGGCGTGCTGCGTAAATAAAAATCATCGGTTGAAACCGTTCCTGGGTCGGTAAGTGCATCAGGCGCAAACCAAATTTCCAGTTGCCCATGTGGAACGTTTTCATAGCCGGAAACAGGTCTTGCGACCACGTGGGGAACTCCGGCATCGCTTAGGAGCGTGGCAATTTTATCCGCCAAGCCCGAATCATCGCTGTAAAAATACCTTACTTGACTGCCACTTAACGAGATATTGGAAAAGGTCTGGCTCTTTGGAACCGTGAAACCAGCCCGACCCAAAAGCCCTCTCAGATTACGTTCGGCATCTTTCAGATAATCTTCCGGAACACCGACACCCGGTTGAAGAAACTGGAGAAACACCCTTTTTGACTGCTGGGGATCTTGTTTAGCAAGAATTTCTCTGACTTGGTTGCTCGTGGCGGGATCCATGATCTTTGTCAGAGCGGTAAAGGCAGTTTTTTCCTGATCCGTAAGCGTCACGGAGCCTAGGAGGCTAATTCAATTCCGGTATAAGTTTCTCTTTGTTACCAGGCGAGGAATTTTCCTTCAACGAGATAAGGGCCTCCAATATCTTTGCTACCTGATCGTTTCGCTCTTGCTCTTTTTGCTTTGCCTGATCGACCGCGCTTGTGACTTCTATGTCACTATTCGCCTGTCGCTGGTTGGCATTCGTTTCTGCTTGATCTGAGACGTTCGGACTGAATCGAGGCCCGTGTGGTGAGGACGCGGGCCTTTTCCTTTTCCGACGAATCGATAAACAAATAGAAAGGGGTATCGTCTTAGCTTAAAGTTCTGCTTCCATAAGTTGTCTAGGGTATGTGGACCTTGCAGTTTGAATATCTTTGAACACCCGAACTGTGATTTACGCAACGCATACTGAAACAATTATTGGAAACTGACTCAATTACGATGTAGGAGATAATCGTTGGCTCCCAAGGTTCTCCTTTATCCGAAATCTCCACATGATACGCAACAGAATTGGTATTTTTCTAGGACCGTTCAATTATCAAATTGGTACTCAAATAGGGCCTTAGGTAGGTAGAGAAAAATGTCTATCCGCAAGGCCACCAATTTGCTCAGAGATTCATCCGACAAGAGAACCTAAGAAGGAATCTTTTAATCGTCCGGTTAACATCTCTTTTGAGTTTGAAAAATTTCGGGGCGTCTTGAGGGTTTTGAGAAAGACTCCGGGAATACATTTAAACTTAAGGCCTTTTTAACGACTTGTTAATCAGGATACCGCAGGCTCAGATTGGGAGACTAATACAAACTTTATGAATGGTGATGGAATAATCGAAGAACCACCTGATACCGTCAAACTCGAGCAGGTATCTCCTATCGGCGGAGCCTTGGCAGGCGGAATTACGGTAACTATTACGGGATCCGGCTTTCAGGACGGAGCGGTTGCGTACTTTGGAAGTCAACAATCCGAGCGCACAAATGTTGAGAGCGAAACTACAATGACGGCTACATTGCCGAGTGCTCTGGAGCCTGGAAGTGTTGCGGTTACCGTCGTTAATATTGATGGCAGCCAGGAAACTCTGGATGGCGGTTTCACCTACGTGACTATGCAGGGCAGCGATCACGCAGACGTCCAGGGTGTTTCACCGTTAACCGTCATTGAAAACGGCGAAACGGAAGTAACAATTCGTGGTCGTAATCTAATTGAAGCTTATAACGATGGTCTTGTCGCCTTACGCGGCCCGAACCGCGTAACGTTAGCGATTGCGGATGTAGCCCCCGTTGCGGCGGACGAGAGCGGCATCGAGTCTTTGACCTTTACCGTTACCATTTCTGCTTCACCCGCGCTTCAGCCTCACGAACGAATTGCCATCCAGGTCTTGGCTAGTCGGCGAAGCGGCGCAAGGAGTGACCTGATTCCTGAAAGCAGTAAGCAAATGTTCACCGTTCTTCCAAAGGAAATTCCTGTTCCTCTCGCCATTTCGCCGAGCCTCAACGCTGATAAATCCACGCTGGTCATGGTGGTGGGACGGAATTTGGAGGGGTGCAGGTTGCAATTTGCTAGTGGTACAAAAGTACACCTTCAAAAGAGCGACGATCGATCCATTTGCGGCATTGTCAGCGTCTCGAAGGAGTTGTCTGAGAGCGCAACTGAGACACAGTTTTCGATCTTGGATAGCTTGGGAAACGTTGCGGGCGAGTATAGCGTATCGATCCGATCAAGCGAGCAGCTGAAACAGTCAGATTTGGTTCCATCTCTTGGACCGTTGCCCGAAGGCGCGACCAAAAACCCACTTGAACTGCAGCCAAGCAATTTCTTAATCGATTTGGTTGGGGTTCCAGAACAGCAGTTCATCGGGCCGAAAGCCGACGACAGCAAGGTTTACGATCTGCGTGGAGAGATGCCAACGACGCAGGACTTTATTTGGTTTGATTTTGAGATTGTCATAGCGGACATTTTTGTCATTTTACCGATCGTTAACGAAGTGTATCTCGTACCATTGTTTGATGGTGGGGGATCGGATCTACAAACGCCAATTCTCGCCGAAGTTGGAAAACTATTTCCCGTCCGCGGCACAGGTATTCTGGTTGCCGCGCGCGTGGAAATTACAATTCACATTACAGTCATCTTAATTATAGCTATTTATATCGAAATTTGGCCCTTTGGGTTATTCAATGAATTTGAGGAAGAATTTCCAAATGCCATCGGATCGATTGTCATCGGAATAATCATCGAGGTCGAGATCATTATTGTCGTTTCATTTTTATCTGCTTTGGTTTTGCCAGACGGCAGCCTACGATTACTATTCGTATTCAACTTGACTGTCGGTATCGACTTTACATTCAGCGCGGATGGACATCATCTAGGTTTCGAACCGAATTTTACACACTCCGTTCGGTTTTCCAGTATCCTCCCCTTTACGGATCCGTTGCCCTGTAGCGGGCGTTTTCAACTTGCCGAGGACAATGGACAAACGGTATTCACGGATTCGATCGGAGGTTCACAGTCGTTCTATTTTGGACGCTCCGCGGGTGAATGTTGTGTTCCATGGAATTTCAATGTGGAATTGGTCAGGTTTAGTCCCGGTGGTAACGAGGAAGTGATACAGCCAAGTTTCGAAGCAAGCATGTGCATCACGGCCGAGCCGAGCGCTCATTTGATGAACATTATTATTACTTCGACCCCCCCTCCTCAAGGCGTACCGCCTACCTTAGTAATGAATCTTGCGGACGCAGCGATTCTTGAGGCCCTTGCTCAGCCAGTGGACGCCAGCGGCAACCCGACTGGCCCTGCACAGGATGTGAGGGATCTTGGTTACGATCGCGAATTTTATCTAGATCTTCCGCCGACTTTGCTGGATCCGACGACACTTCCAGATGGCAACGCTTTCGCGATCCAAGAAGGTGGAAATCTCATTCGAGCTGCAATCACGTCGGTCAGGGTACTGGAGGAAGGTGACGAGTATAATTTTTGGCCAGGAACCGTACTCGGCTTCGATATTATTCGTTTTCTTGCGGAGGGGCAACCGCCTCGGATCCAGGCTGGAGGGCTTCCTCTGCAGGTCAATGCCGACGCAGACAAAACTATTACCATAGAACCAGTGTTGGCCTACCGAGACCAAAACAATAATCTCATTGCGGCACCGGTATTTCGAAACAACTTACAGCCGGCTACGGACGTCTGGGAGGTTGAACGTTACGAACCATTTGAAACTGACGCTCAGCGCGAATTTCTTATGGCCGTGAAGGTTGGAATACCCGACAAAGTTGATCTACCGGTCACCTTAAACTTCACAGTTAACCCGGGGACGATCAAACTTTTCGCTGATGGATCTACAACCCCAAAAGCTGCGAAGCCCCTGGACGTTAGTGTGTTTGGAAGCCAACGTTCGAGCGACAAACCCGGCGAATTTTTTACCGGCCAGTTGGCGCAGGCAAGTCTAAACCAAACGGTAACCGCAAGCTTAACAATCAGCGACCCCGTAGGACCCGATGACTTGGTAGCCGTTCCGACCCTGAGTATTAAGCCAAACGTAAAAGAGGATATGAGCCTAACCCCCCGGAGGTTAGTACCGCCGGGACCAAATGTTACGGCACTCAGTAGTCCTTCCAACAGAGCGGCTAGCAATGTCCTACTGACAATCCCATTTAAATGCGTTCCCGCTGATTCAACTCTACAGATATCTTGCAGAAAGCCGCAGATTAATCTCGTTGTCCGAAATGAGGAGACTTTAGAGGAGTATCTTCGCGTAGTTGAGCCAGTTCAGACGATCTTGACCAATGCGGGAAATTATTTTCTGGAATTTGGCAAAAACCTACTGTTGGCGGTGACAAATCATCAAGCGACGCCGATCAGTTTAGTTTTGAAGAACAATGGTGAAGACCTGTGGGCTCATGCGGCCGATATGGTGCAAAGCCCGTTTTTTGATGATCGTCCTCTTTATTGGGCACGTCTGCAGGGAATCGGCGCCCTCCGCGCTTACATGCGAAGAAACCCTGGCGTGTCTCTCAACATCAGTCAGTTTGAGTTGCCGTCAAGAGGCTTAGATCCTACTGATGGTGGAATCAAGTTTATCAATGCACCGGCAGGTGCTCGAAAGGTGATAGTAACCGGGTTTGATCCTTTCGGCTTGTTGGGCGGGCTATCAATGGAGGGACCCGACTCGGTCGAACGAAGCAACCCATCAGGGTTGATCACCCTTAGCTTTGATGGAACCACAATTTCAATTCCAAACCACGGAGACTTCTTCTTGCGAACGGCGATTTTTCCGGTTCGTTACAGGGACTTCAATAATTCGATCGTCGAAAATGCAGTCGTACCAAGTTTGAGTTCAATCGTTATGTTTATTACAACAAGCGATAACTCTGACACGAGATACTACGATATCGAGAGGTGGGCTGCTCGAAAACGAGTAAATTTAACGGATAATAATAACGAGCAAGGAGTTGAATTTCCTGTGCTGCCTGCAGGTTCGGATTTCTTAGAAAGCACATTACCATATGAACTAGTTATAACGACGTCCGAGTCCCTATCAGGACCTTCCGGACCTGCTGCATTCGTGATAGATCAATCATACTTGGTCTCTGGTACAATCGGAGATCTTGGCGAGAGGAGGAGGCCCGGAACCCCACCACCTTTAAACACTACGCTACTTGGCCGTTTTCGCCCCGAACCTATCGGAGAAGACCTAGATGGCCACCGAAAAGTCGCTGATGGTCCGTCCGGAATCTCGGACGAAGGATCAGGCGGGAATTATCTTTCGAATGAGATTTTTTACAGGGTTGCGCTTAAACGAAAAGCAGTCAGACCCGGACTTCCTTCGGGGCATTTTCATGTTCCATCGACAAAATTTGATCCAAGAGGAACCGGACAAGCACTGATAAATGGTGTAACACAGGCGCTAGGGCGGCTTTTTTCGCATGGATCTCGTTTTTCGGGTCCTAATGCCCTGATTTTCCCTCCACCCGTAATAATAAATTCGACGGCAGAAACGCCACTGGCCGTTACCAACAATTCGCTTGAGTCCCTTTCAATTGCAACAATCGATGTGACAGCGCCGTTCTCTGTGGTTGCTCCAAACTCTCTCCCGATAGCAGTTGGGCCTGGGTCGTCCGTCACATTAACGGCAAGATTCACGCCTACGGTCGAGGGGAGTCAAGCGGGGAAGATTGTGCTTCATGAGTCAAGCGGTGAAATACTCCTGGAGATCGGGGTAAGTGGAGAGGGTATTCCTAGTCAACCTCCGCCGACCATGTCGGGTTTCACACCGCTTTTGGCGGCGTTGGGCGACACTGTTAATGTTTCGGGACAGTATTTTACTCGGACCACAAGTGTGAAGGTTGGCAACCATTCGGTTCCTTTTACGGTACTAAGTGATACCCAGATCGAATTGGAGCCGAATATTGCCGTTTCCGGATTTATTACGGTAGTTACCTTGTTTGGAACTGTGATTAGTGCCAGTGTCTTGCGGGTGATATTCCGCCCACCACGAGATTAGAGTCTCGCTTGGTTCTCGTTTTATGAGTAATTGGATAAAACTTATCAACCGTTTCGCCATCAGCTTTGTGCCTCTAATGATTTTAGCGGCTACAGTTTTTACACAGCCCACGGGGTTTCGCGACCTGGATCCAGTTCAGCGAAAGGCGACAAGTGGTCGCATTCAAGGAGATGTCGACGACATCACACGGCGAATTAACCAAGGCCGACCTAATGCAGACCTTGTAAAAAAGCGCCTTCAGCTATACAAGGATCTTCTTGATCTAAACTATGACAATAGCTTGTGGGATACATACGCCGATAAGTATGAGGAAGATCTTGCCGGCGTCATCAAAATTCAGAAGACGGCTGAGAATTGTATTCGACTTGGTGGATTCCTTGTTGAAAGGTTTCGTCGCATGCCAATAGCCAACGGGGCAGAGAATATATACCCTCGTAATAAGTATTTCGATCAAGGGGTTTCGAGCTTATTGGAGGCTCTGAACCTAACATCAACTGCAGCGGACCTTCAGATCGTTTATACCTATTTAAGCATCGTTTACACTGAACGTCCTCAGAAGCTAATAGCTGCTTCCAGATTTCAAAAATCACGTCTTAAATTCCCGATTAAATCCATTCTAAACGATTTGGATGATGCCGTGACCTACAGTCGAAAATCTCTTGAGGTCGGAGAAAAACTGCCGTATGCAAGCGAATTAAAGGCAAATCTAGCGGGAATTTATAATAAATGCGGAGATATTGCAGTGGCCGTTGGCGAGTATCAAATCGGGCTTAAATTTTTTGAGAAAGGCCAAGAGTATCTCGGCATCGGAGGCCCATCATGCGCCTATTATGGTGATTGGGGAAATGCTTATCTAAAGCTCAATCAGTTTGATAAAGCGATAGAAATCTTTAATGCAATAACCATGACCGACGATGCGGGTTGCGGAATATTGTGGCAAAACAAGGGTGATGCTTATGCCGCGAAAGGTGAGTACACGCTCGCACTAGAAAATTATAACAAGTCTTTGGCCATTGACCCGGCCGATTCATTCAAAAGGAAGGGATGGCTTCACGTCAAAACGGCACAGTTGTTCTTGCAAAAAGGTGACGCAGAGCAGGCACTTTGGGAACTGACCGATGCGGCTAAGAAGATATACGTAACAGATTGTCCAGAATTCTATCGTGTAAGATCCGAGGCTTACCGCCGGCTTGGCAAGCCCGAACTCGCTAAAAGTGACCTGCAAACTGCGGCCAAATTAAACGTTTCCGCAGATTGTTCCCCCTAGATAATTGGCACAGTTTTGGCGCGTTTCATCTTGGGACGAGGAGGGCCAGCTTTCTCACACCACGCTACCCCCATGACCCCTGGAATCGCGTGGCTACCTCGTGCGACGTTCCAAGCCTTCTTCCGCCTTGCCATGCAGTTGATTCTCTATTAGCTGGCGAGAAGAAGGCCGTATGGCAATCTCTTTGACATTGAGCAAGATGGCGTGATTGACGCAATCGAGTTTCGTTCCTCCTTTAACGAAAAAGGTCAGTGATGGTAAAGGCGAAGGTAAAGCCGCCGCGGGCGTCGCCCGGTTTTCGATTTAGCGAAAATACGTAGCCTGCGGTGAAGTTGATGTTCGCCAGGGAAAATCTAATTCCGGGTCCTGCTCCGAAGCGGGTGCCGAACCGGTCCGGATATAGCCGGGCCGCGTCAAACATAGCTACCGGGCTGACGGCCCAGAGATTCATTTCATCGGTAGTGGTTGAGATCACCGGCAGCACGTCATTCATATCCCGATCGGCAAGGCGGCCGGCGGCCCCCACATCGGTTTGATCCAGCATGTTAATAAGGGTGGTCTGTTCCGCTGAAATGGCCGTAACGACTCTCTCGACCTCCTTAGCGGCATCCGCAAGCTGGAGTTTCATTTCCTGGTCGGTGGCTAGATCCGAGTAACGACGCAGGGTACCAACGAATTTTAAGGCCGAGAATCTTATGGCGCTTAACTGAGGGCAAACGTCCAGACTATCGGGACCACACTTGTCAGCGTCTTCGCCACCTCTGATAATGCCGAGCAGGGCACTTGACGCGGACTCTTTTGATTTCAAAGGGCCCATCATCAAGGCGATGGTGTTGCCTGAGAGATCGCTCGACTGGTCCGAATAATCACACGTCGATTCTTCGTCATCAGGTGAAGGGGTGCAACCGGGTAGGTCATCAGGCAAATGATTAAGCGGCGTGAGCAGATCACCGAGCATTGCCTTAACGGATGTTGCAGGATTACCAGTTGTGAGCATGCGCGTGACTATGGGATCGAAAAGATTCAGTTTGGTCGCGTAATAATTTCGAAGTATGCTGCGAGAGCTCTCTTCGGCCGCTGTCAAGGCGCCTTGAAAATCGGAGTCGGTAACAATTTCTTTGAAAAGCAACGGCTGCCCCCAAAAGGGCCTGCTCGCGGTAAAATTAAATGAATAAAACCTATCACCCCCGATAGGCCCGATCGTGCTATCGGCATTTAGACGAGCGGACGGTATACTTCGAATAAACGGACCGTCCGCGATCTCCCAGTTACTGTCGGAAGTAAAACTTCGCAATCTATTGCCGCCAAAGAACCGCTCAGTAACCGGAACGTCTCCAAATTTGCGAATTATTCCGCCGGCGGCGCGAAATTCCAGAATGAGCACTTTGTGCACTTCGCCAGGCGCTTGATCTTTCGGCACCCATCGTTTTGAAACGGCAATGTCGCCAATATACTTGGCAAAATCGACTCCGTGAGAAAGTCGATCTCCACCGATACCCAGTCCGAAGGAGGCTGAAAAAGAAAGTCGATTGGCGGTAAGTGTGGTGCCCACGAAAGCTTTGAAAATATCGTCGCCGGAGTCCGCAACACTCGATTCATCGGCAGCGTCGACGGCAAAATCGGACTGCTGGTTTCCCGACTTGAAGGACGCTCCGTAACGGATCAAAGTTCGATATCCGCCGAACGGCTTGGTGGCGCCATTGGCGCGAAATTCAATCGCGCCTTGACGCAGTCGATTGTCGGTAGAGGGCACATCCGCGTGCCGATAGGCCACATTGTATTCGAGATTGTTGGCAAGGAAATGATCGGTATGCCACGATTTGCCAAATTCGAAGTCCTCGAGATTTGCGTTCTCGGAGCCGGACCCGTCGACAGCTAAGTTGTCGATCGGTCCTCGTCTTAACAGGAGGGCGACTTTGGCACCGGCGAGAAATTTCGCGGACCGATCATAGGAAAATCGAGGGCTGACGGTAAATCTGACCAAAGGCTGCTGAGACGCCATTTTCTCTTTTCTGTCGGGCTGCTCGCCTTCGGCCTGTTTTTTTGTAAATTCCCAAGTATGGCTAAGGTAGGCGCTGAAATTGGTGGAAAAAACGCGAAAGACGACATCCAGAAGAAGCGGGCCAGAATTCGGATCGGCACAATTCTCGACCGACGACGCGACGACGTTGATCTGAATGGGCTGATCGTATGATTGGGCGGAATCGAGCTTGTCCTGGATAAGCCTTCGCGCCCGGCCTACATCGCCGATACTGAAAGCATCATTGGATTGTACCGGCAGATCATCGACAAGCGAATTGTGGCCACCCAAAAGTTTTTGGAGAAAGGCCAACGGATCGAGAACCCTAACATTACGAACCTTATAGCCCTTTTGCTGGTATAGAGAGGTTGAAAGGGGGCACGTGGCTGAAGCCTCGGCCCCAAAAGCGGAAACGGCAAACGTAAATTCGCACATCGATACAAAAAATATCGAAAGCAGGAGGAAAATCGGTCTGTAGCGATCACGAAATACCGCCATCGAGAAACCCTCTTGTATCCCTAGCGCACGGAAATAACCTTTTCAGCTTGAGTCTTTCCGATCTTTTCAGGAATGACGTCCTGGGACACAAGTTTAGCTGTGTCGCCTGCAATGAATGCCTGGGACGTTTGCGAATCATTCAATCCTTTCTTGGAAGTCGCCTCAGCCTTATCGAAGTTCGACGGTTTTATCTTGACACTAAGATTAATAACCTCGAGGAAAGCCGGATCGGTCTTTTTCTCTTTTTCGCCCAAGGTGAAGTCCAGCGTCCAATTAACTTTCCCGGGCCCAGTGGTCTCCTTTATAAGATGAATGGTGATCTGGCGTAATCTGTCGCCGGTTATGACTTTAAGACTGACATCAATATCTGCCATATACTTGCTTCTCCTTTTGATTAAATCTAATTCGCCAATCGTACTTTTTAGACGGAGGCACCGACCAACACATCATTCATCCGTCGAGCGATGTCGGCGATCAGTGCGGCCTTATCGTGGCCATTGATAATCGTTCGCGCATTTTCATAATCAGGTGCCTGTCCTTCTTTGAAAAACTGGGAAAGCCTGCGCGTCGTGAACCAACCATCGATCATTCCCTGGATCGCGATTTGATATGCGAGGTCAGGCTCCTTGGCCCGATCCGGATCGGACAAAAGATCGACCCCGGTAAGAGCTTTGGCTTTCGAATAGTTACGACGCCCGGTGAGTTGAACATACCCTCGTCCGTGAAATCTGGCCCCGTCGCCTGACTGAGTATTTCCCACATTTTTCCCGGCTTTTGTTTGCGGACCGTAGCGCGAGTTAAAGTAAGAAGTCGATCCATGCTCGTCGATAGGCTGGAAAGTATGCGCCGTTTCCCATTTAAAGGTCGCCAAACAATACGCAAGCTGGCGACGCTCATTGTCGCCACCGGAAAATCGCGGGTCCTGCTCGATCCGGCCCAGCAAGAATTCCAACGCCTCAACCAAATCTTGCGTGAGAGGCCCGAACCTCATCCGGTAGGCATCAAAGAACTTTTTGCGATCGAAGCTAAACATATTGAGTTCTCCCATGTATTTGTAAGGCCAGCATACCTGACAAGGATTTTGAGGAATCGAACGCTAGATTTTTTAACCGCAATTTTGGCGACGCACGGCCCTATGGTGATGGAATCTAGTAAAACCCGAATTAGACTAAAAGTCCGGACCGTAAGCCACGTGATCAGCGATTCGTTTATCTACTAGAAAACTACCCTCGATTATTGGGAGCCTGGGAACTGGGAAACTCGTAAATTTCAATGGGAGTGTCTCAGCCGTCAAGCCTGAAAATCAGCAATTTATCAACTATGGGTTACGTCACAGCAACCACAATGCTCTGTTTGACGACAGAATATATACCCGTTTCGCGAAGTTTACAAACATTATTTTTGGTGATTGTTAATAGGAAATCCAAACCTGGTAAATATCTAACTCTCAGGAGGAATACTTCGGGAATTGACTTCTACTTTCTCTAGGATCACTCAAACGAACCGGTCTCTCTAAAACCATAACTATCCTTTTTTCGATTTTGTAAAGTCGCAGCCGGGTTGTTCGGTGAGCCCGAGCACTCCCAACTGCCCGAGCGAAGGATTAACGTCTAGCTTGCGGACAAGATCGGCATCGAGCGCAGGGCCTTTCCACCTTCTGCATCCTTCGGTTGATGCCGACAAAAATCCGGTCGGGCTTTCTTCCCGAAACTTGCCCATCGGAATCGACCAGAGCGTAAAATGATGCGGATCAATGCGAGTATATAGATAGAAATAATTGCGGTTGCCTATCGCCCGGTAGTTGATCGAAAAGTTCCGGTTCTGATTCTTGTCCCAGACAATACCTTCCAGTTCTTTGAGATCCTCTGGAAAGCCCCCTCGCTTTTCATGAAACGCAAGAAGGTCCCGCATCATCATGCTTGCAGCCTCGACCGGAATCTCAGCCGAATGCCGTCGTTCCCCGGCCCACAAGGAATAGACGTATGCACCGATGAGCACTACTGCAAAGAGAGGAAACAGCGCGAGAGAGATTTTAAGTCGATTAATCATAAGGTCCTAAACAGGTGAAATGATTCGCTCATACCTGTCAGCCAGCATCAAACGCAGATCGGCTGTCAGGTCGTCGAGAGCTCCGCTATGAGCCGTGCTGCTCGTCTCTCCAATGGATTCCTTTACCCCCTCGAAGTCCGAAGGCACGTCCGGCGTAGCGGCCTCTGTACCGGAATTGAATAATTCCATGATCCTCTCGTCGGTGAAAACCTGATCAACTTCGGACGAGATAACAGTCATATAGTTTTCACGCGTGACTGCTGACTCATTCTTTACGACCGGTGTTTTGGTTAACAGGAACGAGCGATCAATGTCGCCCAAATGGATTTCGCGGGGAGCACCTTTCCTGTTTGCGATATATCCGTTCCGCATCACCGCCAAAGGCGGATAGGCCGCGCGGATCGGCGGTGCTGTGTCACTGACAATAAGGACTTCAGAAAACTTTGCTATCTGCCGGATTTCCGGAGCATGCATGAGCGCCCGTTTTTGTTCGGCGTGTCGTGTATTGTCGTTTTTCTTTCCGGGGAAATCTTGAAATGTTTTTGAGAAGATCGTGGTGTCGCCCAGCTGTTTTGAAGCGTATTCGGCCGTGACATCATCAAGCCCCGGGAGAAAGATCTTTGTCATAACAGTTCCCAGGATCGCGTTCGCGCGTTCGCGCCCGTATTGATCGTACATCTGTGGCAGGTCCTGGTAGCCTAAACCCAATCCAACGCCCCGCCCCCGGCCGATTCCTGAAATACGCTTCACCTCCGCAACATTCAGCTGATACGCTTCGTCGATCAAAACAAAACACGGATATTCCGGCTCGTTCAATCCGTCAAGCCGCATTTCCATTACGGCCTGGCCGAGGAACGTAGCAATGAATTCCTTGTAGACATCGGCCGCACCTTCGGAGACTACGAGATATATGGCCGTTCCCGGTTTTCGGAGTTCGGAGAAGTCGATGGTTCGGCAACCAAGTTCAATCTCGTTTTGTGTCGGCGGCATCGTAACCATCCGGGCCGGGGCAAGCGTAAACGGCCGAAGCTTATTGTAAAGGCCAATTAAAATAGACCCACGAGTTTGAATCGGAGCCTGCCGAAACGCGAGATACGCCTGCTTGGCATACAGGCTTGGCGAGTTCTCCATTGCCTGAGCAAAAGCGTCGCTCCCTTTCTCACCTAGAGATAGAAGGAAGTCCGCTGCGAATGCAGGTATCGCCTTTTTACGATAGACCTCGGCGATGTGCAGAAGGATTGCGGTTAACGCGATCTGCTCCGCGTCACCCCAGAATGGGTCTGCATTAGTCTGACGCCGGTTTTCAATGCCGATCATCATCCCGGCTATCTGACACGCGAAGGCCGGATCGTTTCGGCATTTCGGGACACAGTTCCAGCGATCGCTCTTCGCCGGATCGTTGAGGTCGAGACGAAAGAGCCGCTTAGCGGAACCCGCGGTTTGCGCAAACAACTCGCCTTTCGGGTCATAGACAAGGCAGGACGACCGCGCAAGAATGGCGCGGATCATCGAGATGAAGAAGGTCTTCGATTTGCCCGAGCCCGTTGGGCCGAACATGACAAAATGCCTAAGCCACTGGCTGGGCGGAAGGAACAGGTCGCGCCCGCCAAAAACTCGGGCGATCGGCAACGAGTTAGCGGGAAGGGGAAGACCGCGAATGCGGCTCATCAGACCGCAGCGTACGAGATCACTGGCCTTTGCCCACCTCGCGGAACCGTGAGCTGTACTCATCCGCCTGACGCGGTAGTCCCAAAGAATCGAATACGCATCGACAAAACCGGCGCCGATGCCGCAAAGTGCCAACGCCCAGAAGGCAAGGATTATGAGGCCTGGAATATCGAGAAAGTGCCCGGCCGAAAGACTCATGCCCGCTTCAATGAATCCGACAAATAAGTAAAAACCTCCTTTTCCGATATCTGCCGCCCAGTGCCAGAAAGCATTGTATGAAGGCAAATACTGCTCATTGGCCTTTCGCGGAATTCCGTAGGAGGCGTCGAATCTTTCGATGTGTTCTCGGGAAAACATTTGCCTATTTGCTCCCTTGATCGAACGACTTCAGCCACGCGTCATTTTCATGAAGATCCCGAAGAGCGGAGTCGTCAAGCGGCAGTGCATCGCCTTGCCAGTGCTCGATCGACCACCCCGCCGAGACTAGCTGCTCGGGCGAGCTAAACGGAGCTGGAACCGTAAAGTTTGTGGGTACAGAACTACGAAAATAGGTCATCGAATTCGCTTCACCCGCCGGCATAGGGATGCGGAAAAGGAGTGCCGGCCCGTAGGTTTCGGCCGGAGGTAGTGAGAGCACTTCCAGAGCGATAGGATTCATCCGATAGTTCAGTTTCAGTTCGCCCAGATCGGAGTGGAGTGCCCCGTTCTTGATCTCGGTACCGGGCGGAAGGAGAGAACGTCGCTGGAGATCGGCGAGTATTACATCGGCGGTTTGAGGAAATTTGCCGTGTACTCGAAATTCCTCGAATGCCGACAGGGATAGTGCTAACAGCAAGGCCCCGGATTCGCGAAGCCTGAAGGCAGTGTTGTAACCCTCTCCGGAAAATATCTGTTTTGCATGCTTTGTTTGGCCCTGCGATTCGGACTTAGTGTCTTGTTCCGAATGATCTTCAAAGAATTCTACCTGGGTGGTTCTGTCCGCATCGCCGTAATAGGCCCGCGCCGTTATGTAAAGACCAACACACATCGCGGTCAAGATCAGGGTCGAATAGCCTCGATACCGCTCCCACCTCAAAAAAAACCGATCGACCCTCTTCCGCGATGTCGCTTCATCTTTTATGTAATCTTTACTACTCTGTTTGGATTGATTCGTATTCATAAAGCGACTAAATTGCGATATTCCATTTCATTGCCCACTCGCGGTCCCTTAACCCAAGCCAGCCATCAACCACGGGATGAAATGCGTTTGTCATCGAAAGCAGATAATCAATTTGGAGTCCGAGAAGCTCGCGGGCCTCGCCGGTCTTTACGAAGTAACAAAAAAAGCGGGAAAGGATGCGATGATCGAGCGAATAAATCGAGTCCCTGACAAACGCTCCTGCGACGTCGATCGATTCCCGAACGCTCGGATGATCTTCCATGCCGGCGATCCCGCGCACGGCGTCAAGAAGCTTTATCGCAAGGGCGAGCTGGGCGGATGTCGCCGTTGGATTGCGGGCGGTAAGTATTTCAAGTTCCTTCTCCAAAGTGGGGTTTGCGAAGCGGCTGTAAACGTGACGGGAAATGAACGGGCCGCTGAGCTTATGACGAAGGTCGTTCGATGTAGTGATGACTATCGGCCGGGATTCCCAAGCGGTAACGCCGATACAGCCGCCTTCATATCGCGGGATGTAAATCAGTCCACGCTCGAGGGGCATGAGGAGAGCGTCTTCGATACTCGCACCAAACTTGTCGCTTTCGTCAAGAAGTAGTATCGGCGGCGGGCTGGCCGGCGTGGTTTGCGCCGCTTTTGCGGCAAGATCGTATGCAAGGCCAACCTCTCCGAGAATCAAAAACTGTCGTTGCCATTTCATTTTTCGCGCTCCGTCGAGATACTCCGGTCGCTCATGAGAGGGAAGCTCTTTTGCATGACCCGCGTTTTCGCGCATCCAGACTTCCTGTTCTTCACGGTCCCAGTCGTACAGGATCTCTTCCTGCTTGATGCCATCGCGTCCGGCCACAACGCAAATTGTCAGGTTGCACGCCGAGGCAAGCGCTTCGGGAAAGGCCGTTTTACCGCTCCCGCGCGTTCCCGAGATGAGCCACGCACGGCCGGATTTGAGGCTCTCGCAGAAATCTTCGAACACCTGTTCGTCGGGTACATAACCGGTATTGCAAAGGAGACCGTAGAGTTCGCCTTCGCCCCCGCTTCCGGCAAGCCGGCGCGGATCGATCTGAGGACGGTCGGGATCATGAGGGATCATTCCTTTCCCGCCTCCCGTGTGAGTTTGTTTGTAGAATTCTCAGGCAAGCCGGTTACAAGGACATAACCGCTCGCACCTGCCGCGACCTCAAGGAAGGTATTCTCATCTCGTTTCGGCGAAATTGATTCCGACAACTCCCCGGTCATCGACTCAGTGCCCCGGCGGATCGGCTCCGACAGGACAAAGGTGCTGCCCGATCGGATCGCTCCGACGGAGCCAAGCACTGAGGCGGACGTCTCCTTCATGCCTTGGAAAAAGCGTGCCCACTGGGACGTGAGATTTCGTCTTTTGCCCTCGATCCCGGAGCCTCCGTCGCGTCCCAGGAGTTCGCCGCCAAACTTTATCAGGTCGCCGGAAACCGGATCAATAAGGCCCGTGATGGTTACGAAAGCCCGAACTGCTTCACCGCTTCGCACATTTCCCACTATCATTGTTCCGGCGGGATAGAAGTAGCCTTTTCCTTCTATGGCACGCGTTAGCTCCATTCGAACGAGTTCGCCCGAATTGCGAAGCGTGTAGATGGAGCCGACAAGGCGAACAGGCAGCAATGTTCCAAATGGAATCTGAGCGGGTGGAAGTGGACCGGACACTTCCACTTTTAGGACTTGCGCGACTTCGGGTTTGGGAGAAGCTTCTTCCTTGCTGGTTTTTTTCGATAGTCCGAAAAACAGTGATCGGCCGTGAGCCTCCTCCGAGTCGTTTGTTTTAAGCGCTGGAGCGACTCCACCGGTTTTGGAACTGGTCGATGAATTGTTTTCTGACGTTGGAGTATCTTTCGCCTGAGGCAAAGAATATGCCTCACCGGAATTTGGCGGTCCTTTTTTTCCATGTTCGACGCCTGTGATTGGTAGAAGGACCGCGGCATCACCTTGGGAGTCGAGGTTGTCTTTGGTCGAGGTGCTCTTGTCCGCCTCTGAGAGAGGTTTGAGGTCCGCTGCACGGGTCGGAGTCGAAGTCGCGACCATGCTAAGCGCCATCTTCAGTTTTTCGTCTTCCGTTATGGGAGCGGGCTGTCCGTCCTTGGAGGTGCCGCGACTTATTGGCTGTGCCTTTTGCTTGGCGAACCAGCCCATTCCGAAAAACCACGATACCGCCAACCCGAGGATCAAGATGAAGGCCACAAAAGCTGCAAGAGTTCGCACAACTTGCCAGCGTCGTTTCTTGGGCTTTGGCTCGCTGCTGCTGACGGAACTCTCTTCTTCGTCCTCCTCGACGTCCTGATCTTGGCTGTTCGTATCACGCAGTAGTTTTTCGCGGAGCTCATCGTCCTCGAATCCCGGGAGAGCGCTATGTATCTCGACTGAGGGGGTTGCAGTATTTTCCATGGTGTATCTACTCCTTTGTTTTCGATTCGCCGAGATTCGCGATGATCGGTGCGTCAGCGGCTTCGCGATGAGCGACCAGCACGCGAACACTTTGATTTGTGCCGAGGATCGGTGCTTTATAGACGAGGGCATAATAGACGGCAGAGCCGGGCTGTACCAGACCCTCAAGTGTTGTGGACTCAATGTACCGGACATCGAGCCGCGTAGTTTGAATGCTGTGACCTTCGGCGTCGGCCGTTTGGATCTGAAGTTCGGGCGAACCGGGAACGAGCCTTAAGTTAGAAGCCGTCGTGTTGCGAACGGCGACGACTATAAGTCTGTTTTCAGGATCGAGTTCAGCTATTCGGGATACAGCAAGCTCCAGCCCTTGCTGAGGCTTTGACCAACCACCCAGATTCTTTTTCGGCTCACGCAGACTCTCGGCAAGCTTCTTATTCGAAATGGACGATATCTCCACCTCGGTCTTTAATATCGCTCCCCTTTTCTCACGAGGATTCTTCGTACCGCTCACGACCGCTGATGCGGAACTTAACCATGGACCCGTGTCGGAGGATGGCTTTTCGGTCGAGTTTGTCGATTCCGTTGGCTTCGGAGGGCCAACCAGCATCGAGACGGCTTTTGAATTGAACGGAACCCCTGGTAAATTCTCACCCCCTAAATCGTAAGCGAGGCCGGCCACTTTGCGGGCGGCGATCACCGCATCACGGTCATAGGTGATAACGCATCGATGAGCATTCTTTCTGAGATCGCCAACGGGTACGAATTCAAGTATCAGCACGAGTCCCGATCGCATTTGAAGACTTACGGCCGTGGCCGTATTGCCGTCGCGCGAGGGCAGGAACGATTCTCCCGGATAGACCGTTATGAAGCGGTCGCTCTCTTTCGTCGGCGACTGAAAAACAGATGCGAGCTTCGGATTGCCTTCGTGAATGTAATAGATACCGTCCGATGCCGGGAACTCGATGATGGAAACGGCATTCTGTGCAAGACCAAGACGAATCACCGTGGGTTGTTTCGGATTGACCGTCACGCTCGTCTCTCCCGAGAGGTAGTCGGTTCCGGCGAGGTTTACGACCGCTACCGGAACGGCCGGCTGAGACGGAGCTGGTTTTGCGGTAGTGTCGGCGACCGGTTTTCGTGGGGTTTTCGGTTTGATCCTTCGGATTGCCTTTTGCCTGCCCGTAATCGATCGTGACTGGGCTGCTGCTTCCTCAAAAGAGCAGAGAATGATCGCCGGTAGCAGAACGGCGAGCGCGGTTTTCAATAGCTGGATCTTCATATGATTATAGTTCCTTTTGTAAGTGGACGATCATTGATTCTGAATGTTTGTTGAGGCAGGCGCGGCAATGTCTGCATCGTCGGCGATGAGCGTAACCGGGGACACGGATTTGGCGTTGACGGATTCCACTCTGAATCGCAGGATCGTAAACCCCGTTCTAAGGTTGTTATCGTTTCTTGCGGGAGATGAAGGAGTGTCTTTTAGTAGAAATTTGGCCTTAAGCTGGACGGATTCCTCGACATCCTGGCCCGCCGCTTTACGACGTATCTTTCGAACTCCGATCGCTCGCAGGACATAGGGATCATTTTCATCCACCGTCAGGTCCTGTAGTTCCCATGATGAATTAACGCTCTCGGTCTTTTCGGCCGCGAGAACTCCGTTCTGTTTCAGACGCCCGGCCATCGCCATAGAGAGGTCGGGGTCGAGCATGCGTAGAAGTTTGTTAACCTGGGCTTCGCGTGAGGATTGCTCGACCTCATACAACGCGGTCAAGAATTCTTTGACCAGGTACTTCTTATCCGTAACCGTTGGAGTGTCGGGAGCGATGCTAACCGTTTCGGTCGATCCGTAATCCCGGTTGTTGAGTTCGATGACTCTACCCGAGGACTTATCGACTACGATCCGATCAGCTTTTCGCAAACAAAGAAAGATATTGATCCCGACACTAAGCCCAAGAACAATGAGAAGCAACCACACCGCCTTGAAAAGCGACGAGATCGTAACTATGTCTTCGGGATCGCGGTTTAAGTACACGGGAGACAGCTCTCTGTCGGCCACGGGATCGGATACGTTCGGTTCGAGTGTTTTTTCGTGTCTCATTTGTCTTATGCGGATTAACCGCCCGGTTGCCACTTCGCAAAATGGGTGCCACAACAAAACTCCTTGGAAATAAAGGGAGAATCGTGGAAAACGTGCATCAGGTGGAACAAAACCTTGCCAATGGTGCGATTTGTCTCCGCTTGTGTATGAGAAATAAACCAGTGTGTTTGCTTTTCAGGTTCTACCAATTCCGGCGAATGTCGTTCTTGCTCTCTGAGCGGGACGTCCACGAAGTTCGGGAGAAATTATTATCGGGCCGGACCTTTCGATTGGTCGCAAGATCTTATTTGCATTTATATCGATAAGAAAGCGGCTGCCGGACCTTGGATCATAGAGAACCTCTAAAGCTTCCGGCTTTTCTTTCCGATGCTTTGGTTCCGGGGCGACGGTTTTAGATACCGAATCAACCGGCGGCGTCCTTCCGAGACGTCCTTGCGCTTCAAGCCATCGGTAGATCCTCACGCCTTGCGAAACGTAGTTGATCGTCTCACTGTATGGCGGGACGCCACCCGGCGTTTGCCTACGGGAAGGGTTTATCACCCTGCCGTTTGAAACGATCTTCCTGCCGTTAAGATAAGCGAGAACAGTTCCCTCGCCCGCGTTATACGCGGCTAGTACAGACTCCAGCCGACCGTCGAAGAGTCCACCGAGATACTTCACATAAAGAGCGGCGGCATTGATTGACGCCGTCGGATCGTAAGCGTCCTCAAGACCGAATCGTTTGGCTGTCGCCGGCATGAACTGCATGATCCCCCGCGCATACTTGGGGCTCGTTAGCCACGGCCGGAATCGCGTCTCGTTATAGGCGACGGTCCAAAGGATCAGCGGATCTACGCCCTCGCGTCGAGCAGCTTCCGCGATCGTCTGTTCGAACAATTCAGCGCGTGAAAGCACATCCATTCTCGAAAGCGCCGTTCTTGTGAGTACGGGACGAGACTGAGAGAGAAGAGCGGGTGGAGTTATCAGCGATCCGAGCATCAGCAGGCCGGAAAAGATGTAGGTTTGTTTTCGCATGATGAGGGCCGTTCGCAAACCATATGCCATCCCCCTATTTCGCGAACGGCACGTGCCTTGCAGAGCGAGGAAAGTCGTTGACGGCTTTGACATGGGTCTGTCGTTCTGGAAGGTCCGTTGGTCGAAGAGTCAAACGAATATTTATTTTTTCAGCGAGGACAGGGAATGAAGAAACTTTTCAAAACAATACGAATGGCGATCATCGGAATCGCACCGGTTGCAGCAATGCTGCTGCTTTCAACCGCACTTTTCGCTCAAGGCCCAATATTTACAGGCGATGCGAGCAACCTCTCCAACATTATCCGCGAGGCCCTCAAGCTTATGGCGATAGTGCTGTTTTGCCTTGGAGCGGTCGGCGTGGCCTGGGCGATCTACAACAAGATGACCGGGAAGGAATGGGGAAACCAGGCATTCGGCTCTTTGCTTTCATTCGCCTTCGGGACGATCGTCGCCGTCTTCTGGCAGCTTGCACAGGGTAGGGCAGTTGGCATTGATACGAACTTTTAAGAAGGGGGGTGAACTTGTGAGACGACGAGCGACAAGACCAAATGTTTTTCGCGGGCTCAAGCGGTTCGGTGTTTATTCGACCGACTGGAAGTACGTACTCATCCCTACCGGCGTCGCTTATTTTGTGCCGTTCCTCTTCGGACTCTGGTTCGGTTATGTGCCGCTTGGTTTCCCGCTTGGCTTATTTACGTTCCTGTTCCTTTTGGGCACGTTCAATTACCTGCGATTGAGCAAACCGGAATGCTGGCTCTCTCAGAAATTCGATGGGGTGGCCGACCGCAATGCCGCGTTTCGCCCTCCCTTGAACTCGGAACTTCAGACAACCGACTGGATTCGCGATTAACGAACCAACAACAAAATGGACACTGCAAATCTTTCTTATGTACAGGTTGCGATCACCATGTTCGGCAGCCTTATGTTCGCCGGTATCGGGCTTGTCATCGGACGGCGGGTGTTTCCGCATTTTCGAACTCATCGAAAAGAGGTGGTAAAAATCGAACCTCTAATCCGGGATTCGGGATCGCCCGGGATTCCGGGTGAAAACGGACGGCTGTTGCCTATTGAGATCCTTGGTCTTGAGGGCAACATCATCCGCTATCGCGATGGAAGCTTCGGGAAGGCTTTTACTTTTGAACCGGCAAATACTCTCTATGACGACGGAAGGCTAACCGAGCAGCGGATCGAGGACCTGAAAACGATCCTGAAATTCGACCGCCCCGCGAACACGATCATCCAGTTTCGTTTCGAGAACGCCGCGGATGACGGACAAGTCCTCAAAGACCATCTCCGATCGCGCAATAGCGAAAACGGCGATCCGATCGCGTCCATTCTTCAGGCAACAAACCTCTCTCTTTACGAGGAAGCGATCCGCTCTGGCATGGTTATGCAACAGATGGCTACGGTATGGATACGCGTACCGGTCAGGGACAAGGCCGACAACAGCATCTTGGGGACTGCCGTCCCATCTCTTCTTCGCTCAATTCGAGAAGAAGGTTTAGTTGGACTTATAAAACGGCCGGTCTCACGCACCCGAAACTCGTTCGGCGAGGGTTTGGTAAGACGTGAACTCAAGGCGGAAGCGAAATGCCGGGCAAAAGCCTTCCGTGTTTTTCAGGCGTTTGAAGCGAATTTTCCGAAGCATCTGAATATTCGCGAAATGCAGCGGGAGGAATTATTTGGTGCCTTGTTTAGAAGCCATCGGCGCGATTCGTCTCCTGCGCCTATTCTTTCCGGTCGAGGACGAATCGATATCAGGAGATACCTCGCCAGTTCCCGCATCGAGAGCAGTTCTGATTCGTATATCAGACACAACGGCACCCCGGTGAGTTTGGTTAGTCTGAAGAGCCTCCCGAACGGCTTTGTCACGGCCGACGTGATGCGCTATCTCACGGCCACACGAAGCCTTTGCTTTCCGCATGAGATCGTTGTCGATCTGACGATCATAGAAAAGCAAACCGCGAAAAAAGATCTCCAGAAACGCATCGACCGGATCGAAGGCAGCCGCAATACGTGGCTTGGATTCCGGAATCTCAAGAAGGACGCCGTGGTGATCAAGGGCGATCTTGAGAACCTTCTCGAACAAGTCGAAGCGGATAACGAGGAAATATGCCGGCTGCGGATGAACGTCATTGTCTTTGCGGACAGAGCCAAAGGAGCGCGAGAGACTCGCCGCCAACTCGAAGTGCTCGACGATCGATGCGATGCCGCAGTGTCGGCTATTAGAAAGAAGATCGGAGCCGATGCGGTCCGCGAGGATGCTGTAAGGCAGCGTGCTCTTTATCCACGAATGCTCGCTGGTGAGCTCTCATCTAAGAGGACGGGCCAGGAACTCACCGAAACAGCCGATTCGGTTATCGCTTTAGTGCCAACCGAGACAAGCTGGCGAGGAAGCCCGCGTCCGCACAGCATCTTCACTACACCTAACGGACAGTTGTTCGGTCTCGATCTCTATGACAGATCCCTAATCAAATCGCCAACAGTGATCGTTACCGCCGCCTCGGGTGAAGGTAAGTCCTTTCTTGCCTCAATGCTGATCACCGATGTCCGCGCTCACAGAGGCAATGTAAAGGTGAGGGTGATGGACTATCGTCATTCGTTCAAACCAATCTGCAGGCTCTTCGGAGGTCGTCATATCGAATTTATCGAGAAAGAACCCAAACCGATCAACATCTGGAACTATCCGGGAATTGAGAACGGCGTCGCGCCGAAAAAACAGCAACACGCGATGGTGCTCACCGACATTCTTATTCTCAGCAAGACGCCTAAGACCGACGCGATCACGAGCGCTATCGCATCGACCGTGATAGACGAAGTTTACAAAATGGCACTCGCAAGAAACGGGTACGGTCGACCCAAGTTTCAGCCGACGCTCGGTCATTTTCTTGACATCCTGAAGAGCTATCACTGGAATGCTGGTGAAGAGCGGCAGGCCAATGAGCTTTACTTAAAACTAAACATTCACCGCAAGGACGGCTGGCTCAACGCCCCCACTCATCCCGAATATGACACGCCGTCGATGTTCGACGTATTTGAGCTCTCGGGTATCAGCAGCCTCGACGAGAAAATACGCGAGAGCGTCGGTTTCCGTATCAGCGCCCAGATCATGCAGGAAATCGGTGAAGAGAACGCTCAGAACCAAAAGACCCCGATCCTTTTTCTTTGCGATGAGATGCGCGAGATAAACCGGCACTTTCCGGCTATCCAGGAACTTATCGCGGAAGCTACCGTAACCGGCCGCAAGGAAGGCCTCGTCACGATACTTTTCTCGCAAGCCTACGAGCATTTCACAGGAACGGCCGAACAGCCGAACATTACCGGCATCGATCTTGTAAAAAACTCCGGCGTAAAGATGGTCGGGAAACAGATAGGCGGCTTCGAGCGGCTCGCAGATGACTGCGAACTTGCTCCCGAGACAATCGCCGCGATCCGAGGAATTAGAAACCAATATGGCCGCTACACGCAGTGGGTATTCGTGATTGGAAGTGGTTCCGACAAGATCGTGCAGATGGCTGAGATTCACCTCTCTCCAGTGATGCTCTGGGCAAACACGAACGACACGAACGAGGCCAATGCTCGGCGGTTTGTCGAGAATCTCCGCCCGGACCTTCCGCTTGATTTCATCGTGACCTGGCTCGCCGCGAAGTATCCAAGCGGCTTAACCGCTGTGGGGCTGACATCTCTGTCAGACGCCGATCTAAACGAACTTAACGGAGGTCAAAGTTGAAGATGAACGAGAACAAAGGCAGCTTTATAAAACACTTTCTCCTAAGTGCGATTCTTTCTTCCCTTCTAGTCGGCCTCGATGTGCGCACCGCAAAGGCTCAATTCACCGTCTTCGATCCTTCGCAGTACATTTTGCAGGTCGAAAAAAGGATCGAGGAGGCATCCCGCTGGGTCGAGACAATTAACCACTATATCCAGATGTATGAAAAAGCTGTCCAGCAGTACGAAAAGATGGTCGAGAGCGTTACGAATCTTCGGGGAATACTCGACAAGGTCGACGAGCAAATTATGCGGCATAAGCAGCTGATCACGACTTACGCAACCCTCGGACGTCTTATTCGAGACACATTCGAATTGAAGAAAAGGATCGAGACAACGATAACGAGTCAGATACATTCCGTCGTCAATATCGCCCGAAGGCTCAAGAGCGGCATCTTCGATTTGGACGCGGACAAGCGGGATCTGGACGATTTTCTGCGCTTTTCGATCGGCCGCAGCGCAGATGCGCAAATGGCAAACCTTGAGCGCCTTGCGAAACTTGACTCCGAACTTGAGCGAATGCTTTTTGACCGTGAGAACATCCTTCTCGATCTCGCAAAGCTCTACGAGGAACGCGAGCGGATCGCGGACGAGACCAGGGCCATTGCCGGGACTCCCGACCCCGATCAAAACGGCGTCGAGGCCCTGATAAATCAGATGTTGGCCGTGAACCTCCGCATCACAACCGTCGAAGGTCAGCTTCGCGAACTCGAAGCAAAGATCCAGGCAAAGTTTGT
>JBDTZW010000425.1:0-12491 GCA_040004905.1 Acidobacteriota bacterium | reverse complement strand
AACGACGTCGCCTTTGTCACCGCAACCGTCGTCGATCAAAACGGTGTCATCGTACTCGACGCTAACCCGCTCATAAAGTTTTCATCTACCGGCCCGGGTGACATCGTCGCCGTCGACAGTGCCGACAACGCCGACCACGATCCTTTCCAGGCAAAACAGCGCAAGGCGTTTCAGGGAACATGCCTCGCCCTGATAAAAACCAAAGCGTCGTCCGGCAAGATCGTTGTCACAGCCACGGCCGCCGATCTAAAAAGCAGCACGATCACAATCACCGTCGTGCCAAACACATTGCCGAGACCCGCACGCGAGTAAAGGGCTTGTCGCTCAAACTGCAAGAGGCCGCATCTTGCCAACCCCACGCGCTTAGCAAGCGCGGAACGTGCTCCGCCCATGCTCCGCCCATCTACCGAAAACCCGCATGGCTTATCGCTCTTCACTTTTCACTTATCACTTCTCACTTGTCATTTAATTCTCGTTTCCAGCCCTTTTCCACGTGATCTTAAGCCTGATTCACACGTTTTTGGTCTCTTGTCACGTGACAAGAGAGCAAAAACGTGTGGAAAGGGACCAAAAACGCGTGACAGACTCTTAAAAACGTGTAACAAACTGCCAGAAACGCGTGGAAAACTCTTAGATTCACGTAGAAAAAGACCAAAAATGAGTGAAATTGGTCTGGAATCTTGCGGTTTGAGAACGTCATTGTTTCATTAAGCGACCTATTTGCACTACTTAGGTCAAAACAATCACCGATCTCTCAACGGTCAATGACCGCCCCAACGTATTTTGGAATACTTTGGTCCGCGTGGCGGGAAATCGAAATTGGGATATAATTCTCCGGTAACTCACGGCGCTAAATTTCATTGCTGAAAACCTAATGTCTTCCAAGTTCTTTACTAACAGTAGCGAACGCAGTTTATTCGACAAATTTACGGGCATCGTCAAAAGCATGAAGGACTTGTATGCTTTTCATGCCGTCGTCGGATATTTCCGCTCGTCTGGATATTTTGCTCTCCAGCCTTTCTTTAAAGAGCTAAAAGAAATAAGAATTCTCGTCGGCATAAACGTGGACCAGATGTTCGCCGAAACCCAACGGAAAGGCCTTCTGTTTTTCGGTGACAGTGAGCGAACTAAGGCGGAATTCCTAAAATGGTTCATTGAGGACATTCGCGAAGCTAAATACTCCGCCGAGGTCGAAAACGGCGTCCTGCAGTTTGTCGATGATCTCGTTTCCGGCCGAATTGAGGTTCGAGCTCATAATTCGAAAGCTCTTCACGCCAAGTTCTACCTTTTCTTGCCTGAAAAACACACGGAACATTCCGACGGTTGGGTGCTGATGGGTTCGTCCAATTTGACTGAGGCAGGCCTTGGGATAAAGAAGTCGCCAAACTACGAACTTAATGTCGCTCTAAAAGATTTTGACGACGTTAAATTCGCGACCGGCGAATTCGAAACGCTTTGGAATGAATCCACCACGATCCTACCCGCAGATATTCAGGGCTTTAAACAGAAGACACATATCGGCCAGACATTTACGCCGTACGAAATCTATCTCAAGTTTCTGATCGAATACTTCGGCCGAAATATCGATTACGACCCGGACACAATAGGCGACCTGCCGAAATCCTTTAAGAAGCTCAGTTATCAGGTTGATGCCGTTAATCAGGGTTTTCAAATGCTGATCGACCATAACGGCTTTTTCCTTGCAGACGTTGTCGGCCTCGGCAAAACCGTTGTTGCTGCGATGATAACCAAGCGCTTCCTGATCGCAAATGGTTCTCAGGCCACAAAGGTACTTGTGGTCTATCCACCCGCACTCGAAAAAAACTGGAAGGACACGTTCAGGCAATTCGGGATCGATAAGCACACCAAATTTATAACCAATGGCCGACTTGAGAAGATCATCGAAGGCGACACTGATTATTGGCCACTCGGTGACTATGATCTGATCCTGGTAGATGAGGCTCACCGATATCGTAATCACACATCGCAGATGTTCGATCATCTCCAGCGGATCTGCAAAACGCCGCGATCACCTGATGGTGTCCCGGGAGAAAGAAAGAAGGTAGTTCTGATCTCGGCAACTCCGCTTAACAATCGCCCGCAGGACCTTTACTATCAGCTCCTGCTTTTTCAAGATGCACGCCGTAGTACGCTGACCGAAACTAACCTCCAAACCTTTTTCGGGCCGTTGATCCGCGAGTATCGCGATATTATTCGAAGCGAGAAGCCAGATATCTCCCGAATTCACGAGATCTATGCGATGATCCGCGAAAAAGTTATCGAACCGATCACGGTTCGTCGGACGCGGAAAGACTTAACGAACTATCCAAAGTATTTTGACGACCTCAAAGAACAAGGGATCGTGTTTCCCGACATTGCCGACCCGCGTGCAGTCCAGTATGAGCTAAAAGGCGACCTCGGGACGCTATTCGCTGAAACAATGACTGCACTCACCGATGAGGTGAAATACCATCGCTATCGCGCCGTCGGTGCGCTGAATGAAGAACTCCGCGAAGAGCTTTATCCTCAAGCTCGTCTCGTGTCCGAGTCATTGGCCGGTATATTTCGAACCTTGATGGTCAAACGGCTTGAGAGCAGCTTCTATGCATTTCGGCGTTCGCTCGACAACATTCGCAAAGCGACCGAGCGCATGATAGCGATGTTTGGAAATGACAAGGTTTTCGTCGCCCCGGATTTTGATGTTAACGCGATGATGGAAGAGGGGATGACGATCGAAGAGATCGAAAAATACATTCTCGACAGGACTATCGACGAACCGAATTCACGCAATCGCACGTTTACCGCAGACCAGTTTGAACCCGAGTTTATCGATGGCCTTCGGACCGATCTCGACATTTTACAAACACTCCACGACCGGTGGTCCTCAGTCGATCAAGATCCGAAACTCGATAAATTCTTCGCGTCGCTCGATGCCGATTTTCTAAATACCGCGATCAACAAAACTGGCAAACTTGTCATTTTCACCGAGAGCAAAGATACCGCCGATTATCTGACGGAAGCTATAGAGAAACGGCGAAAGTCTGATGTTTTGAATATCTCGTCCAAGAATCGCAAAAAGCTCTTCGAGACGATCCGCGACAATTTCGATGCGAACTACGATCTCGAAAAGCAGAAAGACGATTTCAAGATCATTATTACGACAGATGTTCTGGCTGAGGGAGTCAATCTTCACCGATCAAATGTCGTCGTGAATTACGACACGCCGTG
This sequence comes from Acidobacteriota bacterium, assembly GCA_040004905.1. GTDB lineage: Bacteria > Acidobacteriota > Blastocatellia > Pyrinomonadales > Pyrinomonadaceae > OLB17. Next base: position 9,263 of record JBDTZW010000425.1, on the reverse strand, counting down.
GAATGCGACGCGCCTTATGCAGCGGATCGGACGCGTCAACCGGATCGGCAGCGTGGCCGATACGGTCTTCGCGTTTAATTTCTATCCGTCACCGGAAGGCGACTACATCATAAAGCTTTACAACAACGCCTTCGTCAAGCTCCAGAGTTTTCATTCCGCGTTCGGGGAGGATGCGCAAATTTATACACACGAAGAACTGGTCAGCCAGTACAGGCTTTTCAAAGAGGGCGGAGGGGAAGAGGAAGACAAACGGCTGTTTTACCTTAGACACATACGCGAGTTTAAGGACTCAAAACCGAACGAATTCAAACGTATCAAACACTTTCCGCTAAAGGCACGAACCGGACGCAGTGTTTCACAATCGAAAAAAGAAGGTGCTGAGAATTCGACCATCGCATTTCTTAAATCGCCGTACAAGAGCGAGTTCTACCGCGTCGGCGGCGAGAACGAGCCTGAAGCACTAACGTTTTTGGAAGCCGCCGCTTTCTTCGAGGCCTTACCGGCCGAACCGGCCTTTGGCCTACCGGAAAGCCATTATTCTCAAGTTCAGACAGCCCTCGACGCTTTTGAAAAGGATTTTTTCGGGAGTACAGCTGAAACGGTCACGACGACCGACAAGGCTGACGGTCGGTCGAATCAAGCGAAGAAATTCCTTCGCGATTACCGCGGCCTCACGCAACGGGACGAATCAAAAGAATCGTACACAGCCCTGATCGATTTGATCGATAAGGGGACTTATACGATCTTGCCGAACGAGATACGCAAATTGAAACTCCGCATCGACAAGGAAAAGATTCCTTACACCCTTGTTGAAAATCTCGTCATGCGGCTGGCTGCAAAATATGTCGTCAAAGGCGACTCTGACGGAAATGGCGTCGGCGATATCGTCAATCTCCCGGCAAATATTGAACCCGAGATAGTTCTGTCCGAAACCTTTATTACCCATGAATAAAGAGAACCTCAAATCGATTCTTTCTCACCAATATGACCAGGCAACGTGGATCAAAGTCCTCCGCGAAATATTTGGGGCAACAGTTCTTCCCAAGAATCCCGCAACGATCAAAGAACGCTTAAGCGGTGTTGATCAAAAACTTGCCAAAGCAGCTTGGGAATTAGGTTCTTTCTCGACTTCGGATGATCGACTCGTCGGGCTTTATCAGATCGATCTTCACGACGGCCTTCGCATTGGTCAAAACAAGGTCGGAGTTCGTTCGTTGCTCCGTGAGATCTATAAGTACGACGTTGATGCTGCGCTCGTCGTATTTGTTCAAGGCGACAAATGGAGACTTTCTCTGATCTCTGAGATCCGTATTCTAGGCGAAGACGGCCATCCGGTCGAGCAGAAGACTGAACCGAAACGGTTCACCTATCTTCTCGGTAATGGAGAAACGGTTCGGACGGCGGTAGATCGTCTCGATCTCATTCAAGACACCAAATATGATCTCGAAGCCCTTATAGACGCCTTCTCTGTCGAAAAGCTCAACAAGGATTTCTTCCGCGATTACAAAGTTGTCTTCAATGACATCGAACGGGAGTCAAGACTTACGATCTCAGACGTTGAAACGGCACGATTATTTACTCAACGCATTCTAAATCGCCTGATGTTTCTATATTTCATCCAGAAGAAGGGCTGGCTGAGCTTCGAAGGAAATAACAACTATCTGCGCGGTTTGTTCGACCGCTCAAGGGCGAATAAGGAAGCGTTCTATCGCGACCGTTTGTACTGGGTATTCTTTTATGGACTGAGCAATCACGCTGAGTCCATCGAAATCCAGACAAACGAGTTTCTGACTGAGAGACGCGGTAAAGTTCCTTATCTCAACGGCGGCCTGTTTGAAATGGAAAAGGACGGCCTCGATGCGAAAGATGCCGTTTCGATCTCAAATGACCGCTTCGCCGAGATTCTACGGTTATTCGAGAGCTACAACTTCACAGTTGACGAATCAACGCCGTTCGATGTCGAGATTGCGGTCGATCCAGAAATGCTAGGTAAAGTATTCGAGGAACTCGTTACCGGAAGGCACGAATCCGGCAGTTACTACACGCCGCGTAACGTTGTCAGCTTCATGTGTCGCGAGGCTCTCAAACATGCTCTCGCGGAGTGTGACACACCAGAAGCGATTGCCAAACTCGTTGATGAGAGTAACGGCAAGGATGTTAAGAATCCCGAAAAGATACTCGAACGTTTGCGAAAGCTAAGAGCATGCGACCCTGCTTGCGGTTCGGGAGCCTATCTTCTCGGAATGCTTCAGGAATTGCTTCACGTCCGCGAAGCATTATTCGCTGCCAAGGAGATTGCTAGGGATGCTCAGTACGAATGGAAGCGGGATATTATCGAGAACAGCATTTACGGTGTCGATATGGATCGTTTTGCGACCCAAATCGCCTCGCTGAGATTATGGCTTTCTCTAGCGATCGAATCAGACGAACCCAAACCGCTGCCAAATCTGAAGTACAAGATTGGTCGTGGGGACTCTCTGTTGGCTCCGATTGAGACTATCGGTCAAGGTGATTTACATCGCCGTTCATTGATCGAACAGTTCAAAGCCCGAAAGAAGGAATACACGGATGCCACCGGTTATCTTGAAAAACGCGAGATCGATATCGCGATCGAACGGCTACGACTGGATATAGCTCGAACGTTGCGTCATCTCCCCGAACCTCCGTCGGATGCGAAACTCATTGCGGCTCGAAAGGGTGTCGAAGACTGGCGAACAAAAGTTGCGGATGCAATGAAACGCGGCGATAAATTCAACGCGGAGAAACACCAAAAGGGTCTAAATTTACTTCTTAATACCATTTCACAATGGGAGGCGGAGCAAACCGTCGAGCACTACGACACTGGCGATATTTTTGACTGGTCGGTGGAATTTGCTGAAGTGTTTGAGGACGGCGGTTTTGATGTCGTCCTAGCCAATCCGCCTTACCTGCAATTGCAGGCCAATGGGGGAAGGTTAGCCCGTCTGTACGAGAATAAGGGCTTTGAGACTTTTGCGAGGACTGGAGACATTTACTCTCTGTTCTACGAAAGAGGTGTTCAGCTGCTTAAAGAGAATGGCGTTCTTTCTTACATAACTTCTAATAAATGGATGCGGGCGAAGTACGGAGAAAAGACACGTAAGTTCTTCGCCGAGAAGACTAGCCCCCTCTTGATCGTGGATTTCGGAAGCGTAGAAGTATTTAGTTCGGCGACCGTCGATAACAACATATTGATCCTCGAAAAATCCCTTAACGATGAATTCAGATTCTTCGCGGCTCGAACTGACAGTGATTTTGACGTTACTAAGAGCCTTAAAAATTATGTTAGAGAAAATGGTTATTACCTTTCGACTATAAATCAGAATTCCTGGGTCATCGGTGAGAAGGATGAATTCGACATAAAGGGTAGGGTTGAGGCGCAGGGGATTCCGTTAGATGACGCCCGTTGGGGTCTTGTAATCAGTCGAGGAATCTTGACCGGTTACAACGAGGCATTTGTCATTCCCGCTGCCGCCAAAAAAGCGATTGAGGAGATGGCAAGGCAAAATCCAAATGATCGGAGTTCTGAACTGATCAAGCCGCTTTTGCGAGGTAGGGACATAAAAGCGTGGTTTCCTGCATACGCTGACCTCTGGTTGATTCACGCTCACAACGGAATCAAGTCACGTGGAATACCGGCGGTAAACGTAAAGAACGATTATCCTGCAATATATGACCATTTGAGCCAATTCCGTGAGAAGTTGATGGCTCGTCAGGACAAAGGAGATGATTGGACCAATCTAAGAAATTGCGTATATTACGAGGAATTTGAGAAGCCAAAAATCATATATCCGAATATGACGAAGTACCTGCCTTTCGTTTATGACGAAACAGGTTACTTCACAAATCAAAAGTGCTTCATAATCACGGGCGGTAACTTAAAGTACCTCACGTGCTTTTTCAATTCAAAGCTATTCAAATATTGCTTCGCCGATAACTTCCCGAATCTCGGAGAAGACCGTCGTGAACTAAGCAAAGTGTATTTTGAGAAGATTCCAGTCAAGCAAATCCCCTTGGCTGAAGAAAGGATATTCGAAGTAATTGTGGACTATGTAGTCTTCCTAAGAACGCATATTCAAAAACTAAAAGCGTTGGGAAGTGATTACAAAAGGGAACTGTCGATTAGTTTATTTTTTGAACAACTGTCAGATGCTTTGATTATGGAGTTGTATCTCGAAGAAGATTTTCACTCTGCCCAGGTCTCTGTAAGAGCCCGGTTACCCGAACTCACTGGGATTGATAGAAATGAGGCGGCAAGCTGGGAAATTATGAAGGATCTCGAAAATAAGATTGACAATTTCTCGCACCCAGTTCGGGCGAACTTGAGCTCGATGAAGTCTATTCCAGCGGTTCAAGTTATTTATAACACCATCAGAAGTTAGGTTTACCATAAACGTGTCGAAAATTAAGCAGATTAGATTTAAAAACTATCGGGCCTTTTGGTCCGAAGGATCACCGATAGACATTGATGGTAAAAACACGCTCATATACGGAGAGAATGGAAGCGGGAAAAGTTCGATATACAGTGGTCTGCGAGACTTCTTTTCGGCGTCCGATGTTAACTGGACGATAGATCCTAGTCCGATCCATATTAAAGCTGGGGATGGAGATTACAAAGTTGAAGTCGTATTTGAAAATCCATCCAAAACCCTTTCTTTTGATGGTCAGACTATAAACGACCCCCTATCTTCACAGACGTTCCTTCTAAATAGCTTTGTTTCTTACAGAGAGATGCTTCGGACTCACTTTCTGGAAAAAGGCGTAGCTTTTGAAGAGATGTTATTTACACTTCTTATCGATACCTTGTTAGCAAAGCACGAACTTGGTGCCACCACTGTGAGCAACGCGTTTCAGGATTTGAAAAGAGATGTGCTGGAGACTGTAGACAAATCTGAGTCGTTAAGAAGGCTAAAGGAATCGAGGCCAGACGCGGAAGAGGACGATTTGGATGAAGTTGATTCGGAGGCTGAGCTTGATAAATTTAAATCGGGTTTCGATCAGGCTCTCAAAGAAATCTCCTTACCGTTAAATGCCATCCTGGCATACTTTGACCAAGGCATATCAGTTGAATTCGATGATTTAAGTCTATCTCTGGGCCAAGAGTCCCTAAAAGGTGCCCTTGGGTTGAATGTTAAGTACATTCAGACGGATCACGTGGCGCATCTAGAGATTCTAAATGAGGCTCGCCTTTCCGCTCTGGCTCTATCAATTTTCCTGGCATCAATCGTTACGAACCCGATCGCTCAAACCGCCCCATATAAGATTTTGTTCCTAGACGACGTATTCACTGGGCTGGATATGTCCAATCGATTGCCACTGTTGCGAATACTGGAAGAATTTTCATTAGAGGACAAAAATCCCTTTTTCAACGACTTTCAAATCTTTCTTACGACTTATGACCGATATTGGTACGAAATTGCTAAGAAGCGTCTAACATCTTGGTCGCAAGTTGAATTGTTTGTTGGTGATGAAAAGGATGCCGCCGGGAACAAACGTTTCGAAAAGCCGGTTGTTATTCAAAAGAACTTAAGCAATATAGAACGAGCCAAACGGTTTATGGCTTCGTTTGATTATTTCTCTACTGGTAACTCACTTCGCAAAGCATTAGAGGAAGAATTAGAAAGGCTCGTTCCGAACACATACAGAATCAATGTCGACAAATTGGAGACTTTCATCGACAAATTGTTTCTTTACTACGAGGAGTGTGCTTGCGACGATTTGATACCTGCGGGGTTGAAATTTCAATTAAAGACATTCAAGGAATCTGTCCTAAATCCGTCTTCACACTACGACTTGAAAAGCCCTCTCTACAGAGCTGAGATCGAAGAAACTTTTCGAATTATAGATCAGGTCAAACAACTTCCCTTAATCGCGAGAACGCTACTGATTGGAATGCGATCGCCAATCTTTTATAAAAATGACGCAAGCAACTATATGGCTGAATATATGCTTCGAGAGAACCTTTATAAGGTAGCGATTGCAGGATATGATACCAGATTTACGGACCCAAACAGTTCACTGATTCGCTGGACAATTGGGGGAATCGAATTCTCAAAACCAGATGGTACGGTCTGCCAACAAGCTGAGATTGATGACATGAGACTTCGAGTCAATAAACTTTCAGAACGTCCTGCCAGAATTCAAAATTTCCTGGCATTGGCGACTCCGCCAATTTGGCAGGAGTTCCTTAATGCCGAAGGGAAAACTCTGACTAATTTGGCCGCCGAAGAGTAGGTGATGGAATTGTGACAATGACCAAAAAGCAAATAGAAGAACAGTTGCGAAAGTGCTTGATGAATCCGGTGTTAGTGTCGGTGAGTTTCGAGGGATATTTGCCAAGGTAATGGTTGAGCACGAGCAGGCAATCGGCTGGGAAGAGAGTGACAAGGGAAAGCCGTGGGCTGATGCCGAGCTAAGAGTTGTCTTGTCCGACGCTCCGACAAAAGAGAACTGCGTAAAACACGCCAAGGCCTTGGGTAGAGGCTACGGAGCCCTCGAACAAATATACCGTTGGGCCGCCACCTCAGACCCGGAAATAAAACGGCTACGACCCAATGACAAATTCATCGCCCAGATCAAACGCATCGCCAAAGAACTAGGCTGGCGAGCGTGAAATACTATTACTTATAGGAGATTATTTTAATGCCCAAAGGAAGCACCCCTAAGAAAAAGCATTCGGTTAAAGCCCAAGTGCAGATCCTTGACCTGACAAGAGCGGGAAGCTCGATGGATTTTGAGATTTTTGCCGATGGCGAAAAACTCGGAATGCTTTCTCTTGGACAGGGCTCCATCAATTGGAAGAAAGGACGGAAACAATACTGGGGAAAGCCCATTTCCTGGACGAAGTTCGCCGAATTGATGACCGAAGTAGCTTACGAAACTTAAGTCATAACTATGGACAATGAAGGCAATCAACCAAAACGGCAAAATAGTCGTCACCCTACGCGAAACCATCCGCCTAATGGCCGAGATCGACGCAGTCATAGAATTCCACGGCGGCTTCCCACTGAAAGGTAGCGGACCTGAATAGTGTTCTGTGAAACAATGAAGCTTACCTTATTGACCCTATGATTATCCCTGACCAGTTTGAAAAGAAGGTTAAGATCCCTGTTCGGATAACTGACGGAGATATCTATTATTTCTACGGCGGTGACTTTCCAAAGATCAAGAACACGATCGGTGACCTCGTAATTCCGGCGCATTCTCTAACTAATCCGGCTGCAGCGCTTGAGTTTTCCTTCGAGGACGTTTCGGTCATATTGCCAAAGGGCGCAACCTTGATGGCAAACATCCGTATTGATACCGACGGGGAGGGTGTCTTGACCAGATCGAAAAATCCGGACGCCAAACTGCCGAATGGCCTGAACCTTGGATATGTCGAAATCTATCTTAATGAAGAACCACTAAGGCTCTGGCACAGAGGAACCAAAAGCAGCGTCCTAAATCCGTGCCGGTGTTTCATTCCCGCGCTCGAACAAGTGGCGACTAGCCTTAACCATGCATATACACTTATTTCGAAAAGATTCGAGACTGCCAGGCAGGCGAACACCGGAAACGTCTTTACGAAGATGTTTTACGAGGACGAGAACGGTAACTGGCAACAACTCAAGAATCTACGAGATCGGTTTGATCGTCGGTTTGAGAAACGGTATGTCGCTCCGAATGTGAAGTGCGACGCTCCGATAGGACTCTTCGATTCGCCGGAACCGCAGAAGCAGGATCAAGACCAACCGAAACGCAAACGGAGTGAATCAGTTATCCTTCGGGAACGAAGGTCGGATGATGGCGGCGAGATAAGCTGGCTCCACGCGTATGTGGACGAAGATGGCCGGCTGGTGCTGGAAGGATATGATCTGGGCAGCTTCGTAGAAGAAGTGTGGGGAGATTCTGATTACGAATATTGGCGAATGGTGAAACCCGAGTTTTTGAACTCTGTCCTATTGCACCTGATCAAAGATCGGTTTAACAGCGACTCTGAATTTCATAAGTGGCTTCAGGAAAAGGAGATTCCCGATGAATTCACAAGTTGGGCATAATGCCGCTGAAAAAGGAGAACACGCTTCGGAGAACCTTATATCCCATATATGCATACCCTATTCTCCGGAGCTTGATAATTAATGGAAAATATAGGAAAACTCGAACGTGTTGCGTTGCGCGAAGTATGGACCCATGAGGCGTACGATTTTACCCAGTGGCTTGAGAACAACATAAGTGTACTTAACGAAGCTCTGGACATCACACTTGTGAACGTAGACCGCGAACGTGCGGCCGGCTCCTTTAGCATTGATCTGGTTGCCGAGGATGAAGGCGGTGGTACGGTGATAATCGAAAACCAGCTCGAAAAGAGCAACCACGACCATCTGGGAAAACTGATCACTTATTTGACTGCAATGGGTGCAAAGGCAGCGATCTGGATCGTGTCGGACCCGCGGCCAGAGCATGTCGCCGCGATAACATGGCTGAACGAGTCGGCAAGTGCCGCCTTCTACATGGTAAAGGTTGAGGCCGTGAGGATAGGCGAATCGCCACCGGCTCCGCTCTTCACGCTTATTGTCGGGCCATCAGAGGACGCAAAAGATGTCGGCGTCGCAAAGCGCGAGATCGCAGAGCGTTACGGCATCCGTAAACGATGGTGGAGCATGCTGGTCGACCGGTCAGCCGCGGTAAATAAACTCCACGCTCACATCACGCCGGGCGAATATTCCTGGCTTGGAACAAGCTCGGGCGTTCGGGGGCTGAACCTGAATTACACCGTGACCCAGGATGCGTGTGTGGTTGAACTCTACATCGACCGTGGAAAAGACTCTGAAGCCGAAAACAAAAATATTTTCGATCAATTATCGGCAAACAAGGACGAGATAGAGAGCGCCTTTGGCGAACCCTTGCGCTGGGAGCGGTTGGAAGGCAAACGTGCCTGTCGCATCGCTTATCTTCAAACGGGTGGCGGGTATCGCTCTCCGGAGGAAATGTGGCCGACATTGCTGGATGGGATTATTCACGCCATGGACAGGCTAGAGAGAGCCCTACGTCCATTCATAAAAGAACTAGTTCTTCCGTGACGAGAAATGTCAAATAGAGCAATGACGGCCGCCAACGTCGGCGTTCCTGACATCACCATCCTCGTATGAGATCGTTCTCGTACCTCGTAATCTAAAATAGTTTGTCTCACAGATGAAATTCTGCTTGACAGATGCAACAGACCTCGTTTATATTGTTCTACGACACGCAACATACGTGTCGTACCC
>JBDTZW010000355.1:0-12495 GCA_040004905.1 Acidobacteriota bacterium | reverse complement strand
CAAAATCCGCCTCGCTCGATTTGCCTTCGACGGAGTAGTCGAGGATCGTCCCGATCCGCGAGGCCCCGAGCTGGGCGATATGTCCGTGGCATTCTTCAATCGTCTCGCCGCCACAGAATTGGTCAAAGATGGTCCGTTTGATCAATCCCTCGACCGGAAGGCCGAGGGCCAGAGCAAAGCGGGCGACTCCCGTTCCGAGTGCGTTCAGCATCGGCGAGTTCAAAAGCTTGAAGAGGCGATATTTCTCTTTTAATTGGGAGTCGGATTTATCCGCAAAAGCCGTTTCCGTATCACGGAAGTCGAGTTTGAAATCACTCATACAATGGTGGTCCTGCCACGGAGAACAAAGTCAAAGGGTAGTAAAAAGAGAGTAGTTTGTAAAATTGGTTCGGACACTGCAGACGGCATTTGTGAATTGTTTCACCGCCCCTTTTCCTTTATTATTCTTGTTTTTATCTTCGGCAACGCAAAAGTTTCCGAGACAAACCGAAATTATGAGCAAAGCGCTTCCAATGAGGTCGGAGAATTACTCCGAATGGTACAACGAGATCGTAAAACGTGCGGATCTAGCTGAGAATTCGGCTGTTCGCGGCTGTATGGTGATCAAGCCATATGGGTTTGCGATCTGGGAAAAGATGCAGCGTGCCTTGGACGATATGTTCAAGGCGACCGGGCACCAGAACGCCTACTTCCCTCTTTTCGTGCCGAAATCGTTCCTCGAAAAGGAAGAGGAGCACGCCGAGGGCTTCGCAAAGGAATGTGCGGTCGTTACGCATTACAGGTTAAAGGTGAATCCTGTCGGCAAAGGTCTTATGGTCGATCCTGCCGCAAAACTTGAAGAAGAGCTCATTATCAGGCCGACCTCGGAAACTGTCATTTGGAATACGTATAAAAGCTGGATCCAATCATGGCGAGACCTGCCGCTTCTCATCAACCAATGGTGCAACATTGTCCGTTGGGAAATGCGTACGCGATTGTTTTTACGGACAACGGAATTCCTCTGGCAAGAAGGCCACACCGCTCACGTCACCGAGGAGGAAGCTATTGAGGAAACGGAAAAGATGCTCGGAGTGTACGCCACCTTCGCCGAGGACTGGATCGGCGTGCCGGTTCTGAAAGGTCTCAAATCTCCGAATGAACGCTTCGCGGGAGCGGTGGAAACCTATTGCATCGAGGCCTTGATGCAGGATGGAAAAGCTCTACAGTGCGGAACTTCACATTTCCTCGGCCAGAATTTTTCGCGCAGCTTCGATGTGAAATTCGTTAACAAGGAAAATCAGTTGGATTTTCCTTGGGCGACGAGCTGGGGCGTTTCGACCAGGCTCATGGGTGCCCTGATCATGGCACATTCCGACGACAAGGGACTTGTATTGCCTCCAAAACTCGCTCCGGTCCAGGTCGTCATAATCCCGATCCATAAAACGCCCGAAGACCTCGCAAAGCTCAGCGAAAAGATCGAGCCGATCATTGCTGAACTGAAGGCCGCTGGCATCTCGGTCAAATATGACGATGACGACAAGCAGCGTTCGGGTTGGAAGTTTGCCGAATACGAATTAAAAGGCGTACCAGTTCGGCTCGGGCTTGGAATGCGTGACCTTGAGGCGGGAACGATCGAGGTTGCACGCCGAGACAAGCTGACAAAGGAAAGCCGGCGGATCGAAGGCGTTGTCGATCACATTAAGACACTGCTCGATGAGATCCAGGCGAATATATACAAGAAGGCACTAGCTTTTCGCGAGGAAAATACATTCAAGATCGATACGTGGGATGATTTCAAGGTGCAGATCGAAAAAGGCGGATTTATTCTGGCCCACTGGGACGGAACGTCCGAGACCGAGGAAAAGATCAAGGACGAGACCAAAGCGACCATTCGCTGCATCCCGCTCGACGCCGCAATGGAGCCCGGCAAATGCGTTTTCACCGGAAAGGCCTCCAACAAACGCGTCGTCTTCGCCCGCGCATATTAACTAAAAGAAGTGGCGCGATCAGCCGGCATCATGTTTTCTGATCAAAGTCCAGATCCTCGGCGGAACGACTAAGGGCCCAACGGGCCGACCAAAAGACGACTAATCGGTTAGGAATGTAAGCATTGGTTACGCATTACGTGACAGGCAGAATATTACCTCATAAACCCATGAGTGTTGATAAATGCCTGACAAAAAGCCCATATCTGCGTGGAGACGTTGGCGTCCTGTTGGAATGTTATCGTCGTCGCACCGTCCACCCCGCCCTCATTGATCAGGTCGCTCATCAACTGGCCGGGTCCGGGAGTCCAGGGACAGCCGCCCATTCCGCCGTGGGTACATAAAAATTTGTATGCGGCCGGATAGTTGGTTTTCCCCTTGTAATACAACAGGCCATCGTTCCCAAAACTCTCTCTCGAGCTCGATGCTGGGTCGCGGATCACATGATGGACATATTTGACGTTGTCGGGAATGATCTCGGCGTCAATAAAGAGGTGTCGGTCCACGCAATCGAAGAGAAGCATTGCCTGGACATCGATCCGTGCATTTTTAAGCTTTTTCGCGAGAGAAACGACGCCAGCGGCTCCGCGGCTGTAACCGGTCAAAAGAACCGGTTCCGAGACGCCGCGGTTCTTCGTTTGAGAGATAAATGTGAATGCGTCATTTATCGCGGGAACGAGTCCGCCGCCAAGTGCGACAGGGCCTCGAAAATATCGGGAATTTGTCCCACCTGCATTGCAGATTCGCTTGACAAAGCTGTTGGCGAAGGCCACATCATACTCTTGATCGCGTCCAGCGCCAGGCAAAAACGCACTCCCAGTGCCGTCAATTCCAACTAAAATACCCATGATTCGCTCCTTAATCTGGTGATTTTCGCCAATGATACCACCGTTCAGGCTTAAGTGAAAGATTTGCCGAGGGCTAATCTTATCACCTGCAGCCAGATAGACAAGTGTTTCACGTTCGACTAATTACCATCGGGTTGCTTCGGTCGGCCTCTTATAAAGGGGTTCCCGTATTTCACGTGTTTTCAGTAACTTACGTTTTCGTGCGACACAAATGAAAAACTGAAACACCTGTAACAGGCCCGACACACAGCCGAGGCGAAACATCGAAACACTTTCGAAACAGCCGAACAACTTAGACCTTTTCTTGCTTTTTGGCGTCTAACTTACTGCCTGCGAAGAATTTCGCGGCATTTGATATTTGGGAGTATGATTCTCGTGCGAAAGTTGGCTAAACACGAGTGAATGTTGACTGAACTGACTGATGAACAGCTGGTCGATTTGGCGGTTTCAGAAAATTCTGAGGCTTTCGGCGAAATCGTTAAAAGATGGGAGCGAAAGATCTTCGCTCTCTGTTTCGGCATGCTCGGGCGGGACGACGATGCCTCGGACGCGGCGCAGGAAACGTTTATCGCTGCGTACCGGAACCTGTCGAACTTCCGCGGCGAAGCAAAAGTCTCGTCCTGGCTTCATCGAATAGCTGTAAATCAGTGTTTGACAACAAAAAGGCGAAAGAAGACTCGCGCGGAAGAATTCCTCGATGACGAGGACGGATCTGCCGAAAACACATTCGTCGCATCGCCCAGGTATTCGCCGGCCTTTTCGACGGAAAAGCTCGAAAGGCTTGCGATAGTCAGGCAGGCCGTCGGTGCGTTGCCGGTCGAGCTTCGGCAGGTGATCGTTATGAAGGAATTTGAGGAAATGACCTTTCAGGAGATATCGGAAACCCTTGAATTACCATTGAGTACAGTAAAGAGCAGGCTCTACACGGCGTTAAAGCAGCTTCGTTCAAGGCTTGAAAGAGTGCCGCTAGAGGTAGCGTAAAATGTTTAAGGATAATAACAATAACCATTCCGGGTGCTTCTCGGTCGATGAGCTGATGGCTTATCTTTACCGTGAAGTTGGCGAAACAGAACTTGGCCTTATGGACCGTCATTTGGCCGGTTGCGGAACCTGCACCGATGATTTTGCGGCGATCTCAGAGTCGCGTTTTTCGATCTATGAATGGAGGCAGACCGATTTTTCCGATCTCGCCACACCTATTTTCGCGGGACCGTGGAATGACGCGCCGGTGAGAGATCTTCGGGAGATGTCGTCAGCGGGCGGGCGATCGGTGGGAGAAAGGCTCAGAAACCTTATTCCGTCATTCCCGACTTGGGCCTTTGCTGTGACCGCTGCCGTGATCGCCGTGGCTGTCGTCTGGATCGGCGCCGCTTATTTGCGGCCTTCGAGCGACAAGAGTGTGGCCATTCGGCAGAATCAAGCGGACGAGCCGGTCCAAGCCGTTTCGCCGCAGTTTAAGGAGACTGAGCCGGAGAAGGATCTGGCAATGGAAAAACGGTCGCCAAGCGGGATCGATTTGGGCAAGGCTGCTCCCGCTCTTCAACCTAGAAAACCGGCAGGCTCTGCCTTGGCAGCCAACCGTACGCCTGGCGCCCACCGTCGAAATATCATGGATCTGAATGGCAGGCGGCAGGAGGTTGCCAGTTCATTTAGAAAAGTGCCGAACCTGTCAGGTATCGAAGAAGACGAAGATCGGACAGTGCGCCTTGCAGACCTCTTTGCCGAGGTCGGATCAGACAATGAAAATAATTAGCTCACACATCTTACTTACGTTCGCAGCGATGATCGTTTTCGCTTATGCGGCCAGGGCTCAGGATGCTCCACAGCCCTCGGCGACCAAGCCGTTAGTTTCCGGACAAACCGAGGAAAAACCGGATCTGCTCGGCCAACTGGGACTCTCGAGGGAACAGATCCAACAGATCCGCCGGCTGAATGCCGATCGGAAGCCTCTCATCGAGGCAGCGAATAAGCGGCTTCGCGAAGCGAACAGAAATCTGGATCAGGCGATTTACGGTGACGTTCCCGTGGATTCGGCCGAGTTTCTCGTTAGATTAAATGAATATCAAAGTGCGCAGGGGGATGTCGCCAGGATCCGATTCGAGAGCGAGCTAAACGTTCGGCGGATACTGTCCCCCGACCAGCTTGTCCGGTTCAGGGACATTCGCCGTCAGTTTGCCGAGATCCGTCAGGAGCGTAGGCAGCAGAATGCCCCGCTTCGCCCTCGACAGCAGCTCCGGCAGCAGTTGAAAAAAGATCAGCCGCTGCGTCCGAACCCGTAACCGTTGTAATTCTCACACTTCCTTGTCGCGTCGAAGCCGGATCATAGATGGTCCGGCTTTTTCGTTTGGTTTGGCTATGAGCCCGATTCATTGTAATCTTTACTGAACATTTGAGCCGAAACGAGCAGTATTTCCTTTAGGAATGAATCCGATCAAACAATTCTTATTTGAAGTCCAGGAAATAAGTACGCTGTTTTGGCGGATCCTGACCTCGCTTCGGAACAAGCCCCGATATTTCAGTGAATTGATCACGCAGATGGACCGCATCGGTGTCGGTTCGATCTCTATAATCCTGCTGACCGGTTTCTTCACAGGCGGCGTCCTTATCCTACAGGCGTATCCGACCTTAAAATTCTACGGAGCCTCGAGTTCCGCCGGGCAGGCCGTTGCAACGACCTTGATTCGCGAACTCGGTCCCGTGTTAAGTGCTTTGATGGTTGCCGGGCGGGTGGGGTCGGCGATATCGGCCGAGCTCGGTTCGATGGTCGTGTCGCAGCAGATCGACGCAATGCGGGCCCTCGGCACTTCGCCTATCCGAAAGCTGGCGGCGCCGCGTGTGATCGCGTTAGTGATCGCTCTGCCCCTTCTGACCGTCGCTGCGGATATCTTTGGACTGTTCGGCGGCGGCCTCGTGGCCAATCAGCTTTACGGCCTCGATTCGAGCACGTACATGGCATCCGTAAGAAACGGCGTAGATATTGAAGATGTCCTTGGCGGCGTGATGAAGCCCATAATTTTTGGCCTTATAATCGGCTTGATCGCATGTCATAAAGGTTTAACGACCTCTGGCGGCACTGTCGGCGTTGGCCGGGCGACCACGAGTGCGGTCGTTTCCGCCTCGATCAACGTGATCATCGCCGACTTCTTTATCTCGAAGGTGCTCCAGGCCGTGTTCGATACGACACTCTTCTAACCAGCATGGACCTCGAATTACGCGACACCGATCTGCCTTATGACAACGGCGAAGAGACATCGTTCGATGCCAAGACGGACGATGTTAATCGAACTCTGCCCGCGATCGAGTTTCGCGCGGTCTCGCTGGCCTTCGATGACCAGGTCATTCTCGATAAGGTCGATTTCCGGGTCCGCCGCGGCGAGACCAAGATCGTTCTCGGCGGTTCGGGTAGCGGCAAGTCTACTATCATCAATCTGGTTCTAGGCCTGCTAAAACCTGATTCCGGTGAGATCCTCGTAGACGGGGAGGACATTACAGGCTACGACGAGGTCGAAATGATGGCCGTCCGGAAAAAGGTCGGCATGGTTTTTCAGGAAGGTGCCCTTTTCGATTCCCTTTCCGTGTACGACAACGTCGCGTATCGCCTCCACGAAGCCGGTGTCGACGAAGACGAGGTCGAGCATGAGGTTCGGCGGATGCTGCACTTTGTCAATCTCGAGGACGCCATCGACAAGATGCCGGCCGAGCTGTCCGGCGGTATGCGGCGCCGCGTCGGGATCGCCCGGGCGCTTGTCGGTAATCCAAGCATCGTGTTGTTCGACGAACCGACTGCAGGCCTTGATCCGCCGACGGCGAGGACCATTTGCGAGCTGGCGATCAAGCTTCGCGACCTCGAGGATGTATCGTCGATCTTCGTCACGCACGAGATGAACAACCTGGACTATCTCTCATCCGAATATGCTATTGTGGACGAGAACGGCCAGGTGTTATTCGAGACAGAGGGCGAGCGGCTTTGCCTGATCAATACCGAAGTGATAATGCTGCGCGAGGGCAATATTATCTTCAGCGGCAAGGACGAGCAGCTTCGAGCGATCAACGACCCCTATATTCACCGGTTCATTCGCGGAAGTTAAAGGAAAATGCCACGAACCCAAAGTTCCATATCGTTCAGCCAGCTGCGGGTCGGCCTTTTCGTGCTGGCCGGGCTTCTTATTTTGGGCTTTCTCATCCTCAATTCGAGCGGGAGCTTTAACCCGTTCGAGAAACGGCTGCATTTACGGGCCAGATTTGAGACCGCGGACGGCCTGCACTCAAACGCCGAGGTCCAGCTGGCGGGCGTCAGCATTGGCAAGGTCGAGGACGTCAAGTTCCTCTCGCCCGAAAACGCTACTCCCGATCAAAAGGTCGAAGCCACCTTTTCGGTCGTAAAGTCGCTAAACGGCAACCCGATTACGGAGTTGATCAGGACAGATTCGACGGCACAGCTTATATCCACGTCGGTGCTCGGCAACGACAAGATGATCAACATCACGCCGGGAACGACCCAAGGAACGCCGGTCTCGGATAACCATGTGCTCGTTTCGGACTCAGCCGTCGGGATCAATCAGCTTACGGCAACCGGCAATGATCTGCTCAAGCAGATCAACAAACTCGCCATACCAGCCAATGAGATCCTGAATAAAGCCAATCAGGGCCAGGGAACGCTCGGCCGCATTGTGAATGACGAAAGTCTGTATAAGAACCTCGATTCGACGGTCGTCGAGGCCCGGCAGACCATGAAACAACTTCAAGAGACGATCGACGGGATCAACAAGGGCAACGGCAGCGCGGGTAAGTTATTGAAAGATCCCCAGTTATACGACAATTTGAACAAGACCGTGACGCATCTTGAAGCCATCTCGAACGATCTGCATGCCGGCAAAGGTACAGCCGGAAAGATCGTCAACGACGATGCCCTGTATAACGAAACTCGGGCGGCCGTGGCCGAACTCCGGGCTTCGGCGATCAAGATCAATGGTATTGCCGACGATTTCAAGGCGATATCGGCCGATCTTTCCCAGGGCAAAGGCTCGGCGGGCAAGTTCCTCAAGGACGAAGCTCTCTACGATAACGCTCGCGACACGCTGGCCCGGTTCAATTCGACCTCGACCAAGCTCGAACAGATGCTCGGTGATGCCCAAGGCGGAAAAGGCACGATCGGCAAGCTTTTCACCGACGAGACCCTCTACAACAACATCAATCAAACCGCCTCAAACGTAAACCAGCTCTCCAGCGAGGGTACAAAACTCATCTACGATTTCCGCCAGAACCCGAAGAAATACCTCAGGATCAAGCTCTCGCTCTTCTAAAACATCAGTCCGAAATTTTACGGGCTTTAGCTGGCAGCGTATCACACTCCCGGACAGACGCCTGACAGGCACCAGACAGACACCTGACAGACATCGGACATTCACCGGAAATAGGACTTTGTCGGGCGTTTGTCCGGCTTGTCCGGTCTGCGATCTTACGTTTTCGAATGTTAAGGTGATTTTGAGATCTTTTCAGAATGCGGACCGTCGTGAAGGACAGCAAATATGGGGGTGCTGGGTTCCGAGTTCCTTGCCTTTGACCTTTCAATAAACGGCTAAGTCGTTTTTTTAGCGAGGATAGGCGTCGGGGCGGCAAACCGCGTCATTTTCGGATGTGGTACCCGGCAAACCACGTCGTTTCGAGAATCTTACGTCAAATCGAGAAGGTTACGTCAAACCAGGAAAATGGATATAACACTTGTGCCACGAGCTGTGCCATGATGCTCGGCGTCGAACGCAAACGTCCGGCCGGAAAATCTATGAAGGACAAAAATCCTACTTTGCATGCTGCGCGAGCTTCTGCATACTGGGGAATGGGAGACCGAGTGGACGTGATCCTGAAAATCTAAAATTTGACTAGATTACAACTGATATTGTATTTTATACATCTATTCATGGAATATGCAGATAATGCGCATATTGATGATCGATTATGCAGAAGCAGGAGCGACAGGAAATCATTCTAAATTTGGTGTCGGCGAAGCCGGTGGCGAATCAACAGGAGCTTGCGAAGATACTTCGGAAGAACGGGTTTATCGTGACTCAGGCGAGCATATCGCGCGACC
Source organism: Acidobacteriota bacterium (assembly GCA_040004905.1). GTDB lineage: Bacteria > Acidobacteriota > Blastocatellia > Pyrinomonadales > Pyrinomonadaceae > OLB17. Next base: position 3,595 of record JBDTZW010000355.1, on the reverse strand, counting down.
TGGAAGAACTGGGTATCGTTAAATCGAACGGCGTTTACACAAAGCCGCAGAAAACGAACGTGAGCGTTTTCGGGCTCCAGAGCCTGGCTCCGGCAGGTGAGGCGATGATCGTCGTGAAGTGTTTTTCGGGATTGGCTTCCGCAGTGGCCGTTCGGATCGATGGGGCCCGGATCGAGGAGATAGTTGGTACGATCGCGGGCGACGATACGATATTTGTCGCGGTAAAGGACCAGCGGGCACAGCGCGTCGCGATGCGAAAGATCTGGGAAATATTCGAAGGCTCAGCTTTAGCTCAAGGGGGGTAACTATGAAAATGATTGAGGTTGATAAGATCGGTTCAGCCGCGAGTCCGATAGATCCGGAACACGAGATGAAGATTGCGGATTCGATCGCCGAACCAAAAGCAGGCGATGTGGTCGTTGTTCGTGCCCTTTCTGAAAGCGTAACTTATGGCAACCTTGAGCTTCCCTCCGGACGGCTTGCCAAGATCAACAAGGGCGACATCCTGATGGGCGTTCTCGGACGACGCCGGGCTTTGAAGGGGTTTGTCGGCGACGTCCCGAACTCGCTCACGGCCGGCGACCGGCTCAATCTGCTGAATATGGGCGGCGTTATTGGTATTTGTTCCGGCCATCACTCTTCTCTTTCGGACGCGATCGAGGTTGAGGTTTTGGGAGCCGTTTGCGACGAGCTCGGATTTGTCTCGAATATTGGTGATTCCGGTCTTGAATCGACCTCCACGCTGTCGCCCTCGGCTCCGATCATAATGATCGCCGGAAGCTGTATGAATTCCGGCAAGACCGTCGCCGCAACCGAGCTCATAGAGCAGGCTCACCGAGCGGGGCTAAAGGTCGCGGGAGCGAAGCTTTCGGGGATCGCTTGTCTCCGAGACACGCTGAACATGGCGGACCACGGAGCGTTTGTAACCGCGAGCTTTCTCGATTGCGGCCTGCCCTCGACCTCCGCGTACGGAGATCTAGCACCGGTCGCCAAAGCTATCTTCAATCATCTCAATACATTTCAACCAGATCTGATCGTTGCCGAGCTTGGCGATGGCATTATCGGCGGCTATTCTGTCGACACGGTCTTGAAGGACGAGGAGATCAAGGCGGCAACCGCTTCGTTCGTCTTTTGTGCCTCAGACTATGTTGGCGTGGTCGGTGGGATCACGACCTTGAGCCGACTTGGGATCGACATTGACGTCGTCGCTGGGTCGGTGACGGATTCGCAGATGGGCGAGGACTTTATCGAGTCGGAGTTCGGTTTGAAGGCTGGAAACGCCCGGAGAAACGGCGAGAGGCTGTTTAGTTTGGCAAAGCCCGTGGCTTTATTGCAAAAGGCCGTTATCGCTTAAATTATGAAGCAAAGCATCGCTCATATCGCGTTGGTGGTGGACGACTACGACGACGCCATCGAGTTTTACACGAAGAAGCTCGGCTTTGAGCTGCTCGACGACACTCCGCAGAGCGAAACCAAGCGGTGGGTCAAGGTAGCACCCAAAGGTTCGACCGAATGCTGCCTTCTGCTTGCAAAAGGCGTTGGGGACGAACAGCGGAGCCGGATCGGCAACCAAACCGGCGGCCGCGTGTTTTTGTTCCTACGAACCGACGATTTTTGGCGTGATTACGAGGACATAAAGGGAAAAGGCGTCAATTTTGTCCGCGAACCGAAAACGGAAGACTATGGAACGGTCGCAGTTTTCGAGGATCTGTATGGGAATTTGTGGGACCTGATCGAGTTTACAGACGGCAAATGACGGAAAAGGCAATAAGAATAGCGATATTTGGCGGGTCCGGTTACGGCGGTAGTGAACTGCTCCGGATATTGCTGTTTCATCCGAATGCCGAGATCGTTTTGGTCACGGCCAATGAGCACGCGGGTAAGGCTGTTGGCGACGTGCATCGGAACCTGCTTGGGCTAACGGATATGTCATTCGAAAGGGCGCCGGAAGGCCTTTCGACGTTAACAGACATCGACCTGGCATTTTTCGCGCTTCCGCATGGGCAGGCTTTGGGACTGATCCCGCAGCTGCCGGCGAATGTTAAGGCGATCGATCTGTCGGGTGATTTTAGGATCGACGATGCTGATATCTTCAAGCAGTACTATAAGTTGGACCACACGGCCACGGAACTTCAGGGCGAATTCGTCTATGGATTGACGGAGACCAACCGGGAAGCTATCCGATCGGCGAAATACATCGCGAATCCAGGGTGTTTTGCCACGGCGACTCTGCTGGCGTTGGCTCCGATGGTCAAGAGTGGGTTGATCAACGGCAAGGTCATTGTGGACGCTAAAACCGGTTCGAGCGGTTCGGGGGCAAAAGCCGCCGCGAACACGCACCACCCGCAGCGGATGAACTCGTTTTACGCTTACAAGCCTTTTCAACATCAGCACGTACCCGAGATCGAACAGCATCTGAAAGGGGTCGGAGATTTCACAAACGAATTCGTCTTTATGACGCACAGCCTGCCCGTTTCACGCGGGATCTTTGCATCGTGCTATCTCGCGACAACTGTTAATGTTACGAACGAAGACTTGAGTAACCTGTTTAAGCATTTCTATGAGGAAGCGTTCTTTGTTCGAGTAATCGACGGCTCGCCGGATATCAATTGGGTGAAGAACACGAACTTTTGCGACATTTCGGTCCATTCCAACGGTAAGCAGGTTGTGATCTTTTCGGCGATCGATAATCTCGTCAAAGGTGCGGCCGGGCAGGCGGTTCAGAACATGAACCTGATGTTCGGACTCGATGAGGAAACGGGACTGGTCTTTCCGGGAAGCAATCCGTAGCAAAAATGCCTATCAACCTGAAAAAGGCGATGGTCTATCTCTCGACCCAGCGGATCGAGGCTTTTAGCGATGGCGTTTTTGCGATCGCGATCACTTTGCTCGTGCTCGAGATCAAGGTTCCGCATCTCGACGGCGTCGAAAGTCTGTGGACCGCACTGGGGCATCTGTGGTCGTCGTATTTCGGATATGTCTTCAGCTTTGTGATGATCGGGGTTTATTGGGCCAATCATCATCACATCTTTCACCTGTACAAGAAAACTGACCATTATTTCGTCCTTCTGAACGTGTTTTTCCTCATGTGCATATCTTTCCTGCCGTTTCCAACCGCAGTTTTGGCAGAATATATTGCGGATGAATCGCACCGGCAGGCGGCTGTGACCTTTTATGCGTTCGGGTTATTTCTGCCTTCGCTCGGATGGCTGCTAATGTGGCTGTACGCGACCAACGGGCTCCGGCTGGTAGATCATCGGCTGACGCGGGATTTTATTCAGAAGACGACGCGGACCTATGCCCTATCTAACGTCTTTTATCTAGCCGCGATCCTTATTTCATTGTGGAACGGCATCGCCGGTTTGATCGTTTGCGTTGGCCTGACGCTGATCTATCTGCAGGCACCGGCGGAACCTGTTTATTTGGATGAAAACATCGATGACAACTGAATTCGAGCGGATCAAGGCGTCCGAAGACCTGAACCAGCTTGCAACCTACAAAAAAATGAATATCGCGGTCGAACGCGGCCGCGGGGCCTGGGTTTGGACAAGCGATGGCGAGAAGTATCTCGACCTTTACGGTGGGCACGCTGTCT
>JBDTZW010000273.1:0-3702 GCA_040004905.1 Acidobacteriota bacterium | reverse complement strand
ATTTTCGAGTTGTCTATTCATCCGCCACGTCAGCCGGTGAAGTACGGCATCTCGCATATATGTCGAGGCTTGGCCTTTGGGGAGAAGGGACAAACTTTCCTTTAGGTTTCGAGCAGTTCGCCGTAGAGATCGAGTCGGGAGGCGTCGGTGCTCTTGAGATGGTCTGCCGCGACCTGAAAGCTATGGGCCGGTATCTGTGCGGAAACCTGAGCATGGGGATCGATCCGGAATCCGGCCTCGCGGTCGAGTTCCGGGAAGTAACGCATTGGCTGACGCCCGCACAGCGGCAGATGTACGACAACATGGCCCAGGGCTGGCAGGAGGTGTTTCGAAATATCCATCGGGCATTGGACTTGACCAATTCCGGCAAGGTAACACGAGCCCAGGCTGTAATTCAGTTCTGGGCAGAACATCAGAGATGTTTTCGGAATCTCATTACTGCCTTTAAGGTTCCGACGTTGATCCGCGCGATCGAGGATGCACTTGGCCGGAAGGAATCGATAGTTGTGTCGATTAGCGGTACGGGTGAGAGCCAAACAAAGAAGCAGATCGAGCGGGCGGCGGATCAGGATGAGGCCATCGACAGCCTCGATTTCAGCCCACGCGAAACCTTAACCCGACTGGTCGCTCACTGTTTTCCAACCGCCTGTTTTCAGGAACGAACCAATCCATACAGCGGAACTATTGAATACATTCCTGTTCTCGATGCTGACGGAAATCCGGTTGAAAGTCGTGCCGCTTTGCAGATCAGAGCCGAACTGCTCGATAAGCTCTCCATCCTTGAAGTGCCGGAGCATCCTCTCGATCAACTTGTGAACTATTTCGGCGTCGAGAACGTGGCCGAGATGACCGGCCGCAAGAAAAGGCTGATCCGTACTACCTCGGGCACGCTTGAATACCGGCCGCGTCAGCTCCCCGGCGTCCCGTCAAAGCTCATCAACCTCCACGAAAAGAACGCATTCCAGAACGGCGACAAACGCATCGCGATCATGTCCGAAGTTGCTTCGACGGGCGACAGCCTTCACGCCGGAAAGCAAGTCGGCAACAAGCAAAGACGTCTCCACATTGCCGCCGAACTGAAATGGTCGGCCGACAAACAGATCCAGGACTTCGGGCGGACCCACCGGACCGGACAAATGTTTCCTCCCGTATATTTGCTCGTATTCACAGAACTCGGAGGAGAGAAACGGTTCTCTGCCACGATCGCCCGGAGGCTGGGGAATATGGGAGCTCTCACGAAGGGTGACAGACGGGCGGAAAAAGCAGGTAATCTCGACAAGTACAATCTCGAATCGAAGGAAGGCCGTTCCGCCTTAAACGTCGTGTTGACCGGCATAATGCGTGGTTCCGAGGTTCCCGGACTCGATGATCCAAAGCTTGCGTTGAGGGATATGGGGCTTGTGAAGCACACCGACAATGGCGAAGAAGTGCCTGAAAGTGAACGGACGAATATCCCCAGATTCCTGAATCGACTCCTTTCGCTCGAAGTTGATCGGCAGAATGCTCTGTTCAATCACTTCTACGAAACCTTCCTTGAGACGCTTGAATATCTCAAACAAAAAGGAAAGCTCGACGACGGGATGGAAGACCTCAAAGCGGCTTCGGTAGCGATAGCCGAAACGCCTCAGATACTTCACGTGGATGCTCTTACGAGTGCCAGGACGGTCTATTACAAACTGAATCTTGAAGTTGCATCAAGTCCGGCCAGATTCAGTGATTTTACAGCCAGCGATCAATATCAATTCTTCCAGCACCGACGAGATAGTTCATTCGTCGCCGTTCGGCGGACCCTCTCGCACACCGACCCAGAAACCGGTGAACGATATCAGATGTACTCGATCTCGAGACCTACAGGAAGGAATATGTCTTACGTTAGAGAGAACGAGCTAAATCAGAAGTACCGGCTAGTTCCGAAGACTAGGGCTGAAATGTGGTGGCGACGCGAAGAAGCAAAGATCCCGCCGTTTGAGGACGGAATTGTTCACATCCTAAGCGGAGCGCTTCTACCGATCTGGAAGTACCTAAAGACCCTCAGCCATGATGCCCTTAACATCGTCAGGACGACGACGGACAACGGCACACGACTGGTCGGCGTTAACATCGCGCCCGAATGGCTCAACGACATACGGCGTCATTTCGGGCTTCGTTCCGAGATTCCGACTACCTCCGCTGAAATACTTCGCGTCGTCGATTTCGAGAACAACACGGTAAATCTCACGGGTGAGATACGGATAAAAACTACCAGGTTTCAGGGGCAGCTTCTAACCGAGGTTTGTCCCTCGACACTCGAACAGATCCGGGAACTTCGCGGCATGGGGCTCGTCAATATCATCCAGTATGGCAAGCAACGATTCTTTCTTCCCGAATGCTCTCCCCATATCTACCTCGAACCGATCCTTGCTTTGTATCCGCCGGAGTCAACCGATATAAGCTTTCTACCGGAATTGCAGGGCGATTTTAACGCATTTGTTAAAGAAAAACCGGCAGAACTGCCCGGATGGTTGTTTGAGCCTGATGAAAATGCTGTTCGCGATCTATCGGTCGCCCGGGAATTGTCCGGAGTGCGCACTCTTTGGGAATAAGTGTTGGCGGTGTAGGCGAAACAGCGAAGCCAACAAGCGTTCATCGCGACTGGATTCGACAGCACCTCATTTCCGCGGCTCGGCAGAGACGCGATCTTCTCCAAGGCCAGAAGACTTCCCATGAAACAGTTGAACAGATGAGGCATGCGATCAAAAGCCAACATCGCCGCTCAGAGCTGTTAGTCGTGAGGACCTAAAGTCATTATCTCATCCTTAAATCGAAAAAAAATTATTCACAAGGTAACCTTTCCGTCTACTCAGGGTTTTTAGTTATGTAGGTTGAATATCGAAATTGGAATCAGGTTCCTCCGGCAGCGCCAACGGGAATCGCCGAATAACCTATTTGGATATCGCAATTAAAAGAATCAATCGAGTTTTTACGAGGGTAGATGCCTTATGAACAATCAAGATGCCGTCGCCGCAGCCGACACAAGATCGTCAATCTTAGAGGAAAAGATAGCTCTGTACGCCCGAGTCTCGCATTACGTGCTTATAACCGGTGAGAGAGGGACGGGAAAAACGACGATCGCTCGGAAGCTTCACGAGCAAGGCCCGAGATCGAAGCGCGAGTTCGTAAGTGTCAATTGTGCTAGTTTTACCTCGGAACTCCTCGAATCGGAACTATTCGGCTATGAAAAAGGTGCTTTTACGGGAGCCGTTTCTGCAAAGGCCGGCCTTTTTGAGACATCCGGAGGAGGGACCCTCTTTCTTGACGAGATAGGAGATCTGACGCTTGGCCTTCAGGCGAAGCTACTAAAGGCGGTGGAAGAAAAGCGCATACGAAGAGTAGGCGGCACTTACGAGCGCGAGATAGATGTTCGTATCGTAGCCGCCACATCCCGGGACCTGAAGGAAATGGTAAGAGACGGATCATTCCGTCCCGACCTCTTTGACCGCCTCAATATTCTCCAGCTTGAGACGATCCCGCTTCGCTGCCAAAAGGAAAAGATCCGCCATTTGTTCGTCCGTCGGATGGAAGAAGAACGATCTGCCGTCGGGAGCGACCTGCCGTTTGTGATCGACGAGGCCGCATTATGCGAGATCGAACAGTGCGACTGGAAAGGCAACTACCGTGAACTTCGCAATTTTGCAACGCGTCTTTCAGTCGAGTCGATGGACT
>JBDTZW010000080.1:0-12501 GCA_040004905.1 Acidobacteriota bacterium | reverse complement strand
CGAGGAAGGTGCTTCCGCGGCCGACGCCTTTGCTTTCAGCGAGGACGCGGCCGCCGTGTTTTTCGACGATCGACTTTACGATGGACAGGCCGAGGCCGGTGCCCTTTTTCTCTTTGGCTGCGGTGCCTGAAACTCGATAAAAGCGTTTGAAGATTCGCTTTAGGTCGGCTTTCGGGATACCGATCCCGCCGTCTCTGACAAAGATCTCGGCGCGGTTCTGCAGAGACTTTTTCAGACGAATCGAGATCTTGGGCTCGTCGATCGAATATTTGATAGCATTTTCGAGTAGATTAACGATCGCAGTCCGCAACTCGGCCCGGTCGCCAAGGACGTAAAGTTTTTCGGCGGGTTCGGGAAAGCGGATCGCGGATTCGTCAAGGTGGTGGCTGGCGAGCACCTGGGCGACGGTTTCCTGCAAAAGCCCACCTATGTCGACCTCCGAGAGATTCAATTGCCGCTGTTTCTCCCGCGTTCGGCTGGCCTGCAAAACCTGCTCTACGGTGCCAAGCAGACGGTCGCTGTCGGACAGCATAATTTCGTAGAACTCGCGCCGTTTCGTTTCGTCGACGTCGCGGGTTTTCAACGTTTCGAGATAAAGCTTTATCGAGGCGATCGGCGTTTTGAGTTCGTGAGTGACAGCGTTGAGAAAAGCGTCGTGCTGCTCATTTCGACGTATCTCGCGGATCAGAAAGATCGTATTCAAAACGAGGCCGGTAATGATCGCAGCAAAAAAAATTACACCAAAGACAAGAAGCGCGACCTCGCGCAGATTCAACAGTACCCAACCGACGTTCAAGGCAACGGCGATAATGATCAGGCAAATGCCTAACACAAGAAAGAAGATCGCTGTTCGCCGCCGCCGCATAATATCCTATTGAAAATGTAAAACGGAAAACAGAATATTGAAAACCTAGGTTTTCATTTTCCATTTTCCGTTTCGGAAATCTCTCGGAATGAAATTACGCTGTTTGATGCAGAGCTTCGGCATCGAGCTGCGGTTGTTCGTCCTTGGCAAGCTCATAAGCGTAGACGTCTTTTAAAAGGCCGAGCTTTTCGAGGATCCTTATCTGGACCCAATTAACGTCGAATTCCTTCCAGGTCAGGCCGTGCCGGGCTGAACGCGGAAAGGCGTGATGGTTATTGTGCCAGCCTTCGCCAAAGGTCACGGCGGCTACCAGGCCGTTGTTGCGGGAATCATCGCGCGTGTCGAACCGACGCGATCCCCACAGATGTGTAGCCGAATTAACCAGCCAAGTGAAGTGCCATCCGCATACTGTGCGAAGAAAGACTCCCCATAAGACCATCGTCCATCCGCCGATAAGAAACAGAGCGACCGCGACAACTATAGTAGTCAAATAATAGTAGTCATTAAGAAAAACCATGAAACGATCTCGAAGCAGGTCGGGCGAATATCGCTGGACCGTCGCTTCGGATTGGTTCTGGGCCGTTCCACGAAATATCCAACCGATATGCGACCAGTAGGTACCGTTCCGCGGGCTGTGCGGATCTTTGTCGGTTTCCGTAAACGCGTGATGAACCCGATGGGTCGTTACCCAGGCTAGCGGGCCCGACTGCAAGCCAAGCGTGCCGCAAGCAGCAAAAAATCGCTCGAGCCACTTAGATGATTTGAATCCGCGATGGGTCAGCTGGCGATGATAACCGATGCCGATGCCCCAGCTTCCGGCTACCCACCAGGTAATAAGGCCGGCGATCAGGTTCTGCCAGCTAAAAGTGAAAAGAGCCGCGACGGCGAAAATATGAAATAACGAAACAAAAAATATCGTGTTCCAATTTATACGTTCGGTTGCGACGGATTCGAATTCAGTAACCTTTTGCACTATTTGTAAAACCTCTAAAAAAGAATTCTTACGGAGTCTGAATCTCCATTTCAACGTTAGCAGGTTCTGCCGGCGGCAATTGTAAGAGTTATGTAACAGTTCGAAGGGCATGCTTCATTGGACGAGTGAGAGTTGCCGTCCGCTCAAAGAATCGCGCGCCGCTTCCCTTCGAGAGCTATAATCCAGTGCTCGCTGATTTTGACTAATAGGGCGGACTATAATAACGTTTTCAGATAGTTAGCGAGGCAATAATATGTCGGAAGAATCAGTTGCGGAACGGGTAGTTGGCGTCTTTGCAAAGTTCAAAAAAATGCCGCCCGAGGATGTAAAAATGGACACGACTTTCGAGGAATTAGGCCTCGATTCGCTCGACGGGCTTAATCTGATATTTGAGCTCGAAGAAGAATTCGACATCATGGTGCCGGACGATAGAGTCCAGTCGATGAAAAGTGTCGCGGAGGTGGTCGAAGGCGTCGAGTATCTGCTTGCCCATCCGGAAGAGCAGCCGAATAATGCGGCCCGTCCCACCGCTTAGATCTCCGGGAGAAAATGAAAAAAGTTGTGATTACAGGCGTGGGCGTTGTTTCCGCCATCGGGAACAACGCCGCTGATTTTTGGGCCTCGCTTATCGCGGGTCGCTCGGGGATCGGGCCGATCGAAAAACTGGACGCCTCGACCCTGCGTTTTCAGAATGCTGCCGAGGTGAAGAATTTCGATCCGACGCTGCATTTCGATGACAAGAGTCTGCTTTGGCTGGATCCGTTCTCGCTTTACGGCATAGTGGCGGCGCGCGAGGCGATCAAGGATTCAGGCATTGTTTTTGACGATGATCTGCGCGACCGATCGGGCGTTATCACGGGTTCATGCCTAGGCGGCAAGATGACTGAAGATGAGCTTTATCACAAGCTCTACGCCGAAGGAAAACAACGTCATCAGCCGATCGCGATCCCGCGGGCGATGAGTAATGCCGTTGCCAGTCACGTGTCCATGGAATTTGGATTGACCGGAGCGACATTTACGACTTCAACGGCGTGTTCATCGGCAAATCACGCGATCGGACAGGCTTTTTGGCTTATCCGGCAGGGAACGATCGATCTCGCCGTGACCGGGGGCAGCGAGGCCCCCATCTGCTTCGGAAACTTAAAAGCCTGGGAGGCCATGCGCGTCGTCGCGCCCGATACCTGCCGGCCGTTTTCAAAAGACCGGAGCGGAATGATCCTCGGCGAAGGCGGTGCGATGTTCGTTATGGAATCGCTGGATTCGGCTAAGGCCCGCGGTGCAAAGATTTACGCCGAGATCGCGGGATTCGGTATGTCGGCGGATGCTCATCATCTGACGATGCCGCTTGTAAACGGTGCGGCAAAGGCTATGCGACTTGCTCTCGAGGATGGCGGACTGGCTCCTGAGCAGGTTGGATATATAAATGCGCACGGAACAGCGACCCCTGCCAATGATCCGATGGAATCGGCTGCGATCCGAAAAGTTTTTGGCGGCCATGCGGATAACATCGCCGTCAGTTCGACAAAATCGATGCACGGACACACGCTAGGCGCGGCCGGTGCGATCGAGGCTGCGGCGACGATGCTTGCGTTTGATCAAAATACCCTTCCTCCAAATGCGAATTTTAACGAGGCCGATCCAGAGTGCGACCTCGATGTGATCGCTAATCGAGCACGCCCGGCCGAGATCGAGGCGGCGGTGTCAAATTCCTTTGCGTTCGGCGGGCTCAACGCGGTGCTCGCGTTTCGACGATACCAGCGTTAACGATGGTTAAGAAAAGCCCACTTCAGGGACGGTTGGAATATTTCGCCGCACGTCTGATGCTCGGCTTTTTTGGGGTGCTGCCGCGACGGGTCGCCACCGGTGTTGGCTTGCTGGTCGCGCGTTTCGGCTATCTTGTGCTAGGTCGATTACGAAAGGTCGGCACGCGCAATCTTGAGATCGCGTTTCCTGAAATGGAGCCGAGCGAACGAACTCGGATCCTGAAGGGAGCGTTCGATAATCTAGGAAGGATGCTCGGAGAGGTCAGCCAGTTTCCTCGCGCGACACCCAAGAAACTCGAGGAGCTTGTTCTGTTCGATTTCGATCCCGAGGAGCAGGCACGATTCGATGCGGAGCGTGCAAGAGGCCGCGGCGTGATCCTGGCCGGGCCGCATTTGGGTAATTGGGAGATCGGGGTGTTTGCGTATTCGGCCATTCGCGAACCGCTGAACTATCTTGCCCGCCCGATCGACAATCCGCAGGTCGAAGACCTGATCGCCGGGATCAGGTCGCGCTTTGGAAACCGTGCGATAAACAAGTCAAATTCAGTTTCGACGGCGATGGCGCTTCTCCGCTCGGGCGGAGTTCTGGGTGTACTGCCCGATGTGAACGTGCAGGAAAAAGACGGTGTTTTCGTTCCTTTCTTTGGAATTCCGGCCTGCACGACCGGAGGGGTGGCTATTCTTGCTAAACGTACAGGGGCGATGATCGTTCCGTTGTGTACGGTCTGGGACGCAAAGATCGGCAAGTACCGCGTAAAGCACGGCAAGATCATTGACGCCGCAACTACCGATGACCGGCACAAAGATGTGATCGAAACTACAACCGCCCTGACGGCGGCGATGGAAGAATTTGTCCGCTCCTATCCCGAACAGTGGTTGTGGATCCATAAACGCTGGAACACGCGCCCGGCGGGAGAGCCGTCCCTATATTGACCGAACTATCGTTCTGAAATAAATTACCTCCTTTATGAAGATCAAAGACGCGCTTGGCCTCATTTCTGAAAAGTACAAAACGGCCTCGGTTTGTGAGTCGTGTGGAAATGAGTTCATCTGCGGAGCCACGATCCGCGGATGCTGGTGCACGGAAGTGGAAATGACGGATGAATCCCGTGCCGGCCTTCGATCACAATTCAAGAATTGCCTTTGCCGAGATTGCCTGGAAAAGCAATCGCAGCCTTCGACGCTTATCCGATACCCCGATGGCTCAACCGAGTTTGTTGCCGGAGCAGTTCGCGTCGATGCGCAGAATTTTCACGAAGGGATGATCGATTTTTACGACGCAAACGGAGGTCTTTTGAAGCAGGTTGATATGGGGAGCGGCGTGAGTTGGGAAGCGATCGGTGAAGGGGCTTCCTTGAACGACTAGCTTTGCCAGGTTATGAACATCGCGATCGCGGCGGCGGACATTATCGCGGCCGCCAGCCAGCCTAACATATTTGTTACAGGTCCGTTCGTCCGCTTTCCCATCACGCGTTTATTGTTCGCCACCAGCATCACGACTACCAGCAACGGCGGAGCTACGACGCCGTTTATAACGGCAGTCCAAAAGAGGGCACTGATCGGATTGATTCCGGCAAAATCTATTGCGACGCCGACGAACGTCGATACCGCGATCACGGCGTAAAATTTCTTTGCCGCCCGTGGTTTTTCGTCAAGTCCGGACCGCCAACTGAAGGTTTCGGCGACCGCGTATGCAGAGGCACCCGTCAGCACTGGAACGGCCAGCAACCCGGCGCCGATCAGACCTATCGCAAAAAGTACCGTCGCAAGATTTCCGGCAAGCGGGCGCAAAGCCTGTGCAGCCTCGGTCGCAGATTGGATATTCGTTTGGCCGGCCACATGCAGTGTCGCGCCGGCTGCCAGGATCACGAAATAGAAAACAACGTTGCAGAAAACCATTCCAACAACAGTGTCGATCTTTTCTTTCTTTATCTCGACATCGGTCGCCCCTCTTCGAGATGCGGTCGTCGTGCGGCCCTCGCTTTTCTCGTCCTCGACCTCCTCACTTGCTTCCCAGAAGAAAAGGTATGGCGAGATCGTCGTCCCAAGGATCGCTACAACGGTCGTAATGTATTCACTGGTAAATTGGACATGGGGAAGAAACGTGGCTTTTGCGACCGCAGCCCAATCAGGATGTGCCAGAAAGGCCGCGATCACATACGCAAAAAGTGATAGCGTCAGCCATTTGAATATTTTAACGATCAGGCGATACGATCCCCAGATCTGAAGAACGACGATCGCTACGGCGATCGGGATCACCATCACTGCGATCGGGATAGGAACAAACATATTGATCGCGGCCGCTATCGCCGAAATGTCGGCGCCGGCGTTGATCGTATTCGCAATAACCAATCCCAACACGACGGGATAGAGGAGCTTTTTCGAATAGTATCGACGTAGGACACCGGCGAGGCCCCGTCCGCCGCACATTCCGATCTTCGCGCAAATATGCTGTACGACGATCATGAGCGGCAGCGTCACGATCGCCGTCCAAAGTGTCGAGTATCCAAGGGCAGCCCCGGCCTGAGTGTACGTTCCGATCCCCGACGGGTCATCATCCGACGCCCCAGTGATCAGCCCGGGACCGAGTCGGTCAAGAAGCCTTTTTATCGGGTTACTTTTCCAATTCACTCATAGCGACTTTAGCACAAACACAAAAGGAGTCGGCGGCAACGTGAGACCCACCTTAAACTCTATCGCTGCTTCGCGCTGTACGATCTCTCACCAAGATCAAACTTTGCCCCGGTCAGATCTTCGGAAACTTGCCAGAGTTTTTCGGCGATCACTTTATCTTTGGAAAGCTCGTTCGAATCAACCTTTACCGGGGATCCGCGCATTTCCATAAAGCCATTTGGACCGTAATAATCTCCGCCTTTCGAATCAATATCGTATGCCGCACGAAGGGTTGGCAGGGCACCCATCGAAATATCCTGGGCAAACAAGGCGTTCGCCAACACTGCCAGCGGCATTGTCCGCTGGAGTTCGGTCGCCGTGTATCCCGGGTGGGCGGCGTTCGCGATACTGTCAGGACCAGAGGCCTTTAGGCGGCGGTTAAGTTCATACGTGAAATAGAGATTAGCGATCTTGCTCATGCCGTAAGCACGCCACGACGAATACCCGCGTTTTTCCCAGGTCAGATCATTGAAATCTATCTTCCCGGCCTTGTGTGCACCGCTAGATACGTTGACGATACGCGATCCCGCCGTAGCAGTAAGAATACCAATGAGCTGTGCGGTCAACGCAAAATGCCCAAGATGATTGGTGCCGAACTGTAGTTCGAAGCCGTCCTTCGTCTTTCCGTAGGGAGGGATCATCACTCCGGCATTATTTATAAGCCGGTCAAGTCGAGAATACTTACGCTTGAACTCGTCCGAGAAACTCCTGATCGACGCGAGATCAGCAAGGTCGAGCAGCATTAACTCCACTTTCGCGTCCTTTTTCTGCCCTCGTATCTTATCGACCGCCGCCTCTCCTTTTTCCCGGCTGCGAACGGCGATTGTCACCTCCGCATTCTTATTCGCTAAGACCCGAGCCGCTTCATACCCAATCCCGCTGCTCGAGCCAGTGACTATTACGACAGTTTCCGTCTGATCGGGGATGTTTTCTGCATTCCATTTTTCCTTGCTCATATCCTGCTCCTTTTATGAATGAATGTTCGTTTAATATCGAACCGATAAAAATCACCTTGTTACGGCGTTCCATGTGATGTCATAGACTGTTTTAAGCGTCTTGCTATCGAGCAAGAGATCGCCACAAAAATGCTGCTTGACTAGGCCGATCAACGGGGCAAAGCCAACAGCCGTAAATATCTCCGGCGGCACATTTTTGAAGATCTTTTCCTTCTTTCCACGTTCGAACCATTCGAACAGCGGGAGGAAATAACTCATTCCCTCTTCCTTACGAACCTTGTCCACTATTAGTGAGTTTGCGAATTGTTCAGTAAAAGCAAACTTGACTGAATTTTTCATCGCGTACTGATGAAAATTGTTCCAGATGGCCTTGAAGGCCTGTTCGACCGAGAGCTCCGGTTTCAGGCCCTTCGCAAGGGCACTACCCATCTCGCGTTTGACATGCGTGTAGGTCTTGTTGAGCATGTCCTCCTTGTTTTCAAAATATACGTATATCGTCGCCGGCGACACGTCGGCAGCCTTTGCGATCTTCGACATTGACGTACCGGCAAACCCATTCGCCGTGATCAGTGAGATCGCGGCGTTATAGATCGCCTTTTCTTTTCTCTCGTCTTTGTTTCTCACCGTTTCTATAATGAACGAACGTTCGTTTATTGTCAACGAAAGATTAGAAGATCTCGCTAGGCGTAAATAGGTGGCAGATAAAAAAATGTGCGGGTCGGGCGAAATGGCATAAAATCAATGCCAATCAAGATGGAAGCAATGGTCATTTCACGAGGAATCGGTATCGCCAATCTCCTCCTATGCGCCGAAGACATCTCGCACCGGCCATTTCTGGCTGGAATTGCGACGGTGGTTGCGGGGCTTTTCGTTTTGGCCGGCGGCCTCCTTTTCGCAAGCGCTGCATCGCGCCGAACACGGCTTGGCGACCCGCAAAATACAAACCCTACCTACGTCTATGTGGCTGTCGTCCTGATGATAATTGCGGGATGCTTTTTGCTGACTTTCGGGGTAGCGCTTATCGGCATTTTCGTTACTGCTTGCTAAAAAACCTACGTTCGAGCCGGACTAGGCCTTTTTTCTTGCTTGCGACTGAACGGCCGTGATCGCGATAGCGTCGACGATGTCCTCAGCCTTACAGCCGCGCGAGAGGTCGTTGCAGGGTCGGTCG
The DNA here is from genome assembly GCA_040004905.1 of Acidobacteriota bacterium. Taxonomy (GTDB): domain Bacteria; phylum Acidobacteriota; class Blastocatellia; order Pyrinomonadales; family Pyrinomonadaceae; genus OLB17. The sequence continues at coordinate 4,100 of JBDTZW010000080.1, read as the reverse complement.
AGGCCCTGGAGGATTGGTCCGATAGCGGTCCCCCCAGAGAGGCGTTCGGTAAGTTTGTAGGCGATATTACCCGCATTCAGGTCAGGGAAGATCAGGACGTTGGCCCGGCCTGCGACCTGTGAACCTGGAGCTTTTGAATCGGCAACCGACTGAACGAGGGCCGCATCGGCCTGCAGTTCACCGTCGATCGTGAGCTCGGGCATTCGAGCTCGAACGGTTTTTACGGCTTCAACTACTTTGTCGATCAGCGAATGTTTGGAGCTACCCTTAGTTGAGAATGAGAGCATCGCAACGCGAGCTTCGGCTTGGAGCAAAGCCCTGCACGAATCCGCCGATGCGATAGCGATCTCGGCCAACTCACCGGAATCTGGGTCGATCACAACACCGCAGTCGGCATAGATCATCGCTCCTTTTTCGCCAAACTGCCTGTCCGGCACGACCATCAGGAAAAATGACGAAACGATCCTGAAACCGGCGCGAACGCCGATGCATCTGATCGCTGCCGCGACGGTATGTGCGGTCGTATTGGTTGCACCCGCGACAGAACCGTCCGCTTTGCCTTCACGAACAAGGAGATTTCCAAAATAAAGTGGGTCTCCGACTGTTTGCTCGGCTTCCTCGAGCGTAACGCCCTTTGCTCGCCGGAGTTGGTAGTAAAGCTCCGCCATCTTGCCGAAGTCGTGAGGGGATGCCCGATGGTCAAGGATCCCAACGCCGTTGAGGTTTACGCCGGATCCGATGGCGAGCTCGCGGATCTTTTCTTCACTCCCGATAACAGTTATCTTTGCGATCTTTTCACAAGAGCAGACCTCAGCGGCCTGAAGGGTTCGAACATCTTCGCCCTCGGGCAGGATTATGTGTTGGATATCGGCCGCGGCGCGTTCGCGTATCTTTTCCAGGATCATGTTGTTTGATCGTTGGTCGTGGATCATAGTTCGTTGCAATCCGAATTTACCATACAACTATTCCGTGCAAAACTTGCTCAAATATCAGCTGTTCTTTACACTTCTCGTATAGTTAACGAAAAAGACGATGAAAGAGTCGAACACTAAACTGAAACGCCGTGACAAGCTCGAATTAAAGGGCCGCATGCGAAGCTTTATTATGTTTCTGCCGAACATGGTGCTTCTGCTTGGCCGGATGCTCAAGGATTCGCGCGTACCGATAGCGGAAAAGGCGCTTTTCATGGCGGCTATAGTTTATGTGATCTCGCCGCTCGATTTTATTCCAGACTTTTTCCCATTTATCGGCCAGGTCGATGATATTTACATCGTGGCGTTAGTTCTTCTTCGACTGCTGAACCGAACCGATGAGAATATCGTTCGTGAACACTGGTCGGGCGGCGGCGATATCATCTCGCTGGCGAATTCGATCGCATCGATCGCACCCAAATTCCTTCCAAAACGTGTCTCTCGCGTCCTCGAATCGCGGATTGAGCTAGGAAACGCCGGCAAGATATTAAGAAGCATTAAGAGCCGGAAAGAAGCCCTTGTCGTCGAAATACCTGATGAAAAGATCAAGGTTGATTCGCGCTCGGCCATGACCAATTGACGCACGATCGTTCTGCGGCAGGACCCAAAATATTGAAAATGCTCGATAAACAAAGGGTTGTCGGGCATTTTTCTTCGGGATTTTTTGCGTGTTTAAGACTTTATTGCAAATAGCTCGAAATAATTGACTAAAAGACGCGCTGGTAAGCAGCCTTAGGTTTTCGTTATAATGGCATCATAGTTACGAAAGCTTGAGCGATAATTTTATGTTCGAACGCTACTCGGAACGATCCAGGCGGGTGATATTTTTTGCCCGATATGAGGCGCTGCAATACGGATCTTCGGTGATCTCCCCGGAGCACATACTGCTCGGATTGATGCGCGAAGACAAGACGATCGCCGCACGATTTATTCCTCTTCGGCATGAGCTGACCGTCGACAAGGTCCGCCGCGAGATCGAGGATCGCATCGTCGTACGCGACCGCATGCCGCAGTCGTCCGATCTGCATTTGGCGTCAGAGACCAAACGAGTTCTCTTTTACGCGAACGAGGAAAGCCGTCAACTTCGAAGTCGACTCGTCGCTCCCGAACACATCCTACTTGGCCTGGTCAGCGATGAACGCTCGATCGCGGCTGAGATATTGCTCCAGCATGGCGTCCGGGCTCAGGATATCAGGAATGAGCTGACCCGCTCGGCTCACGTGTCGGCCGACTTCTCGGACAACGAAAATTCGAAGACGCCGAGCCTGCAGGAATTTACCCGCGATCTAACGCTCGAAGCCGGGAGCGGCAAGCTCGATCCGCTGATCGGACGCCAGCCGGAATTGGACCGCCTCATCGAAATTCTATGCCGCCGGACAAAGAACAATCCCGTTCTGATCGGCGAAGCTGGCGTAGGGAAAACAGCGATCATCGAAGGCCTCGCGCAGCGGATCGCGTTCAAAAACGTACCTTCATTTCTTGAGAACAAACGAATCCTCTCGCTCGATCTCTCGTCAGTCGTGGCCGGTACCAAATATCGCGGCCAGTTCGAAGAACGGCTGAAAAAGATAATGACCGAGCTTAAGGAGAATAAGGATTCGATCGTTTTCATAGACGAACTACATACTCTGGTCGGAGCCGGTTCTGCAGAAGGTACGCTCGACGCAGCGAATATTCTAAAGCCCGCTCTTTCGCGGGGCGACATTCAATGTATCGGTGCGACGACGCCGTCGGAATACCGCAGATCCATCGAAAAAGATCGCGCTCTGGAACGGCGTTTTCAATCGGTGAAGGTAATGCCGCCCAACGAAGACGAAGCGCTCGAGATCGTCCGCGGTGTGATCGATCGTTACGAGACATTTCACCAGATCCGATATTCACCTGAAGCCCTCGAGGCCGCTGTTCGCCAATCGAATCGTTATATTCCCGACCGTTTTTTGCCGGACAAGGCAATCGACGTTCTCGATGAAGCAGGCGCGAGGGCGAAACTGCGATACCAAAACGAGAACGACGGTGAGCCTTCGTGGAAGGAAACCGTCGAAAACTGGAAACGGGCCGCGGCGAACGAAGATCAGATCATTACCTATGAGCTTCATTCATTCGAGGATTCATTCCTCGCGGTTGAGGTAAGCAAGGATGATGTCGAAGATGTCATCGCCCGCTGGACGGGCGTTCCGGTTGCTTCGATCAAAGAAGAAGAGGCGGCAAAACTGCTCTCTATCGAATCGGAACTGCACAAGCGCATCGTCTCGCAGCGCCCGGCTATTTCAGCCCTTGCGCGGGCTATTCGCCGTTCGCGTGCCGGTTTGAAAAATCCAAGCCGTCCTGTTGGATCGTTCTTATTCTTAGGTCCTACTGGTGTTGGGAAAACCGAAGTAGCTCGTACTCTCGCCGAATTCCTGTTCGGCTCGGAGCGCTCCCTGGTCCGCTTTGATATGAGCGAATTCATGGAAAAGCATTCGGCCGCAAAATTTATTGGGTCGCCTCCCGGTTATGTCGGGCACGAAGAAGGCGGGCAGCTCACCGAAAAGCTGCGGCGTGCTCCGTACTCCGTGGTGCTGTTTGACGAGATCGAAAAAGCCCACCCCGATCTTTACAACGTTTTGCTTCAAGTGTTTGAAGATGGTGTATTGACGGATGCCCAAGGGCAAACCGTGGACTGCAAGCACGCGATCTTTATCATGACGTCGAACATCGGTGCGCGTACGATCCAGAAGCGGGGTAATCTTGGGTTCCAGGCGGCGGGTGATGCTTCGCACGACAAGATGGAAGAACAGGTGATGTCGCAAGTCAAGCAGACATTTGCTCCGGAATTCATCAATCGTCTCGACGAAATAATTCTGTTTGATGAATTGACCGAGGACGATCTGCGCCGGATCGTTGACCTGCAGGTCGGGCGACTCAATAAGATAGTAGAGAAACGCGATCTCTCCATTACGCTTACCGATAGTGCACGCGATTGGCTCATCGAGAAGACGTGCGCCGACCGATCCTATGGAGCCCGTCCGCTGAAACGCGCCCTTCAGAAGTATGTGGAGGATGAATTGTCCGAGGCCCTGATACAGGGAACTGTTACGGACGATACCTCGATCGAGGTTTTCGCGGACGGAGATCGTCTCGCGTTTCGCA
>JBDTZW010000151.1:0-3705 GCA_040004905.1 Acidobacteriota bacterium | reverse complement strand
TCGGCCGTGAACCCGCGATATTGGTCACTGTCCGGATATAGTCATCCGGCCCGCCATCGTCCTCAATGGTTTTTACATCGCTGAGCGCCGTCCAGATCCACGGCCAATCCAGCAGCTTTTTTCGCGTTACGAGCGTTACATTCCACCCGGCGTTTTGTGCCTCGTCGAGAAACTCGTTCCCCTTATGCTCGCTGGCAATACAAACAATGTGTTTCTTCATAAAACAAATGCCGGCCAAAAAAAAGCAGGCATCTTTCCCAAAAAGAGATTTTATTTTGAATTAAAAGAATGGCACAATTCAGGGGTAAAAACAACAGATTTTCCCGCGCGGCGATGGCGGGAAATGCGTCAGGCTGGTGAAGTGTTGGTAAATGTATGCCTCAAGACATTGCAGATTTTCTGTCAAAACTGGTCATATACATGGTCGTTTGGCTATTCGCCGTTTCGATACATGAGGCGGCCCATGCGTGGATGTCGCTGAAATTCGGCGACGACACTGCCCAGCGGCTGGGCCGGGTCACCCTCAACCCGATCGCGCACATCGATATTTTGGGCACGATAATTCTGCCGATCATAGGCTTCGTTGTGAGCTATTCGCCGACTGCTTCGGGCTATCCGCTGATAATGTGGGGAAAGCCCACGCCCGTCAACCCGTTGAAATGGCGGCGAAAGGATCTGGCAAACGTTATGGTATCCCTAGCGGGAATCGGCACAAACATCATCGCTGCCGTAAGCGTCAGCATCATACTTCGTCTTCTGATCACCTTTCAGGTTTTTACAGCGGCGACCGTTCAATCAGGTATCGCGAAACCCGTATTTACCTTGCTGATCAGTATGATCTTCCTCAATGTTGGCTTGGCGATCTTTAACCTTTTGCCGCTGCCCCCGCTGGACGGAGGCAGGGCGATTCAGTCGTTTCTACCGATTAGTTATGAACCCATAATGCAGCTTTTGGAAACCTACGGTTTCCTGATCCTCTTCATGCTAATGTGGACGGGAATCTTGGGCTACATTGTCGGCCCTATCAACAGTTTCGTCATCGGTCTGCTTTTCTACGGTCTTTAGTAAATGAGAAAACGCATTTTTAGCGGCGCTCAACCGACGGGGGAGCTTCACATCGGCAATTATCTGGGCGCCTTGATAAACTGGGTCGATCTCCAGACCGAATACGAGAGCTTTTACTGCATCGTAAATCTGCACGCTATCACGCTGCCCCAAGACCCAAAAGTGCTGCGACAAAAGACGCTCGACCTTGCTCGAATTTATCTTGCAGCCGGTATCGACCCGACAGTCTCGACTATCTTTATCCAGTCGGATGTTCCCGAGCACGCAGAACTCACATGGGTTCTCTCTTGCATAGCCCGGATGGGCGAGCTCGAGCGAATGACGCAATTCAAGGACAAAGGCAAAGGCAATGCGGAACGAGCCGGTGTCGGTCTCTTCACATATCCCGTGCTGATGGCCGCCGACATCTTGCTTTATCAAACCGATCTTGTTCCGGTGGGCCAAGATCAGAAACAGCACCTCGAATTGACGCGTGACCTCGCCGAGAGATTCAACCGCGATTTCGGCGAGACGTTCAAGGTCCCGGATCCGTATATTCCAAAGGCTGGTGCCAGCATCGCCTCGCTCCAGGACCCGACAAAGAAAATGTCGAAATCGGATGACAACGCCAACGGCTCTATTTTTCTACTCGACGACGCCGATACAATTACTAAAAAGTTCAAAAAGGCTGTGACCGATTCCGGCACCGAGATCAGCTTCGACGCCGACCGACCCGCGATCAAAAATCTGCTGACCATCTACCAACTCCTGAGCGGCAAGTCACCCGATGAATGCGTCGCAAATTTCGAAGGCAAAGGCTACGGAGCCTTCAAAACAGAATTGGCCGACACCGTAATCGAGTTCCTAAAACCTTTTCAGGACCGCGTCAAAGAATTCGACGACGAAACGCTTTCCTCGATCCTCAAAGCCGGGGCGGACAAGGCTCGCAATGTTGCGGCCCAAACGCTGAAAACCGTCTATTCGAAAACCGGCATAGCTTCGTGATCCATTCTTTTTTCAACTTTTTTCGCGCCATAAATGCGATTGCCTCCTTTCGCCAGAATCGATCGTCCGTCTACCGAGAATTTGATCTGATACGGCGACCAATTTCCTCACGTGTGACCCAAAGCACATTCGGCCTGTCTTTTGTGAAATACATTCAATGTATGCTTGAGCGATTTTCGTCGGTGGAAAAAGGGATGGACAGACCGTAGATCCCGCGGACGTTATCCAAAAAGAGCTGAAAGGCGATCACGGTGCATTGGTCACGGCCGTTTCACCGCCCGCGTTTCGGCAGGCAGTAGGCATGCTCAGGAGCGGCGGGACATTTGTACTGGTCGGCCTGCCGCCGGGCGAATTTCCACTGCCGGGCTTCGACGTCGTGCTCAAACGGCTGACGATCCGCGATTCAGTCGTCGAAACTCACACGCGACCGCCCGTTAAATGCCACTCAAAGGCGAGGCCGTGAGGTCTTTTGTTTTTTTGCAAAGCCGTACGATAAGCGCTACAAATAGGTAGGAAAACAGTTAGACAGCGGCTTTGCCCGTTAGTTTCCGGCGTCGTGACACGTGGGGCCCCCAAAAGCCGTTCCCGCTACGCTGTGCACATTCCGAGAGCCGGAATTGCAATTAGGCTCGATGTTGATCATTAGGAGTTAAAAAATCATGGCCGAAGCAAGAAAATCTTACGACATCCCAAAATTCAAAGAACAGTACGAAAATTACGTCGGCGGCGAATGGGCCGCACCGAAAAGTGGTGAGTATTTTGAAGTCATATCGCCCATCGACGGCAAATCGTTTACCAAAGTGGCTCGCTCCCAAGAGGCTGACATCGAGGCAGCGATAGATGCCGCTTTTACGGCGTTTGAGACCTGGAGCAAGACCTCGGCGACTGAGCGGAGCAATATACTGCTCAAGATCGCTGATCGCATGGAGCAAAATCTCGAACTCCTCGCTCGTGCCGAGACGTGGGACAACGGCAAGCCGATCCGCGAAACGATGGCGGCCGATATGCCGCTCGCGATCGACCATTTCCGCTATTTCGCCAGCGTCATTCGTGCGGAAGAAGGTTCGGCGAGCGAGCTCGACCAAAATACGCTCTCGGTCATTATCAAAGAGCCGCTTGGCGTCGTCGGGCAGATCATCCCTTGGAATTTCCCGATCCTCATGGCGACCTGGAAAATGGCACCAGCTCTCGCCGCGGGCAACTGCATCGTTCTAAAACCCGCCGAACAGACCCCGGCAAGTATTTTGATCTGGGCCGAGTTGGTCGGCGACCTCCTGCCAAAAGGCGTTCTCAATATCGTCAACGGTTTTGGCGTCGAGGCCGGCAAGCCGCTCGCGACCAGCTCGCGTATCTCTAAGGTCGCTTTCACGGGTGAGACGACGACGGGACGCCTGATCATGCAGTACGCATCGCAAAATCTCATTCCTGTCACACTTGAGCTCGGCGGCAAATCGCCAAACATCTTCTTTAAGAGCGTGATGGATGCGGACGACGAATTCTTCGACAAATGTCTCGAAGGTGCGACGCTCTTTGCCCTCAACCAGGGCGAGGTCTGCACGTGTCCGTCCCGTGTTCTCGTCCAGGAATCGATCGCCGACGCGTTTATTGCCCGCTTTGTAGAGCGCACCAAAAAGATCAAGATGGGCCATCCCCTCG
>JBDTZW010000118.1:0-12510 GCA_040004905.1 Acidobacteriota bacterium | reverse complement strand
GCTCCGACAAGCGCCGCTCCCGTCCATGCGTCCTGCGCCTAAAAGCGTTCTGCACCGCCCACAACATCAACCCCCGGCGCACCATCCGCTTCGCCGACCCCCGATCCGAGAATGGCATCCTGGTGCTCGACCTGCCGAACACAAGCGCATAAAAAGGCGGAGCCTCGGTGCTTCCGCCCTTTTTTTCTCGGCTTGAAAGCGGACTAGATCGTCATTTTGCTGCTGCGGCTTTAAGTACGGCGTCATTCGCGGCGTCGCGAAGTGCTTTGATCCGGTCATGAGCTTCGTTTATCGACTTTGATTGCGTCTTGACCAGGTCTAACACCTGGTCGGGAAGCGCTTTTGCAATTGCCGCCGCATATGTAGCTTTGGCCGAATCCTCGCCGCGCTCACATTCATTCAGGACCGCCGCCTCGTCATTAGAGGAAATGGCGGTCTTTAGGTCCAACCATCCTCGATGGACGGCAGCCAGTAAGGTGCCCGTCTTTTCAGGGTCGCCGCCGAGCGATCTGACGAGTTCCTGCAGTTCGCCGACAAAACGCGAGCGCTCCAGCGAGTTTTCGAAGAAAAGAGCTTTTAGAGATGGCGATTTGACGTTTTCGGCAGCGTCTTTAAAACCTTCTTGTCCGTCTTTGCATGTTTGAATTAGCCCATTCAATGTCGAGATGACTTCGTCGTTGGGCGTTGTATCGTCGTACGCAGGTATTGCGTCCGTTGTCATAGGATGAGTTGCCTCATAATCATTGATCATATTAATTTTCTCCGTTTATCTGCTGTGAATCAGTCTTCGAGCATATCGGACTAAATGAATTTTGAATGTACGCTCTCGAACGTATGGGTATAAATTCCCGACTGGTTTTGGCATCAGTGCGATACAGCACAGACTTGCCGGAATATTGTGAGATATCCTGTAAACATCATGGACAACACCACATTACTAGTCATTATCGTTGTGCTATTTCTGCTTTTTGGCGGCGGAGGCGGCTACTACTATAGTCGTAGAGGGCGATAAGGATCTTAGTGGTTCGGTTAGAACAAAAGATCATCCGAGGGGTGCTTCTTTTGCCCGTGGCGCGCCTGCCAGGTTCTCGCGCTTCCTCGTAAAAACCCGCGGCCCGCATCGCATCTAACCCCCGATAGACTGCTCATAAAAAACTCATAAGAAACTCAAGACTTGTCCGTTGCTGTCAGCTATTATCCACGGCGCATGGGCAGAATTTTGACTTAATTTTAGTGAGGTTTTTATGGACCCCTTGACCGCTATTATTGGAGCTATTGTAGTCGTGGCTCTGTTTCTATTGGTTGTGGCCGCCTTGAGGTATGTGGCCGGCAGCTGGACCACTGTCTCGAAGGAAGAGATCTCGGCTTTCGGGGTCCAGCCAAACTTTATCTGCCCTTCGCCGAGCTGCGCGGTAGATATCGACTACACGGTCGACACCACGCATGACAATACTACCGTCTCGCTCAAAGTGACGGGCCCGAAAGGAACAACCCGGGAGCTGTCCACCGCCCGGACGCTTTCTCTAGCCAAGAACGGAGCCGATGCTGCTTTTTGGATGGATGGTCCGGGCGACTATCTCTTTACGCTGCACGTTACCGGCGACCAGATCGGAGACCGGTCGGAGTTGCGCAAAGCAACGCTCTTCACGCAAGCTGGCGGGCCGATCAAACATTCAGCCCATGTCGATATGGGCCAGGCCGTCGACCTCCAGGTCGCCCGCGACGCATTCGGCCTGACCGAACACCCGCAGCTCAAGATCCCGGAATACACGATTTGCGAAAAGAGCGCCAAGATCGTAGGTGTCCGGTACCTGTCGGCCAGCGCGCCCGGCCACCAAACCAGCCTTGACATCACCATCCGCAAACGCGACACGGCCGGAACTCCGCTCTGGGATCTTACCGGGGCCGTCCCGGGCGATGCGGTCCTCGTCGATCCGCCGATAGTCATCGCTGGCGGCGTCGAGGTCGACGGCACAATGGCCAGCGGCTTCTCCGGCCATCCCCCGAACACCGTGCCCAATCCGTTCTCCGCCAGCGACACCGTCCACTGGGAGATCGAGATCGACGTCGTTTGTATTTAGGTTTGAGGATACAAATTTTGATCGTTGTTAGAATAGGATCATCGAATACGTTAGAGACAACGTTCGCTCACGCCGAAAAGCCGGGCGATCGTGCGCTTGATCGGAGCGAGTCGCGGGGAAACACTTGCTTCTCTTCCATCGCGTCTATGCGACTTTGTGGGAAAATTCTTTCGCCCTTGATTCCCGTAATTAGCAGGCACCCTCACGTCTTTCGATACTCCAGCTTGATCAATCCGCTTTTCAATTTCTTCTCTTTCGCTAGCTGCAATTTCGTTTTGTCTAAAGGCCCTTCGAAAAGCTTGTCGCCGACACCGGCGATCACTGGATTGACGACAATATGCAGTTCGTCAAAAAGGTTCGTTCTCAAGAACCTGCGCCATGTCCGCACACCGCTCTCTACAACGATCGGCTTTCCACGCCCTTCTTTTAACCCATTGATCTTTCTCACTAACTCCGGGTCGCCTTTTACGAGCAACGCCTCCGAGTTATTCCAATTAACCTCCATTGGCCGGTCCGTCAGGGCGATCTTTTGCTTTTCGCCTAAAGCCTTCGCAAGTTTTTTCTCCTTCGGCGATCTCGAAGACTTCTCCGCTTTCTGCCAGTATTCAGCCATACCCGGAAACGTCGCCCCGCCAAAAATAACCGTGTCCAGCTTTGTGTAGCGTTCGATCGATTCATCCAGCGCCGAGCTATTAATATCCGCCCACTTCTCAACGTCCGACACCACCCCGTCGAGCGACATATTCAAGTGTAAAATGACCTTCCTCATAGAACTACCCTCCGTTTATCCGAATGTGCCGAATTCATACACAACCTTTCCAACGCCTAATTCAAGCAAATATCGAGCCTGCCTCGCCTCGATTTACGATTAGCTCTCGGCGTCAATTGCCACTAGCTTTAGCTACTGGTCAGAATCTCCGATACAAATCCGGCTTCAGTCGAACATTTCAAAACGGTTCTGCTTTCGCGCCTGACCGACTCAAAAGATGACTGGTAAATCAAAATTTATAAACCTGTCCGAGCGACGTAGACGGAATTGACGGACGTTGAGCCGGTGTACGGATTTGGGAATTCGATGTTGTGGGCGGTGGCGGTGGGGAATATTGATCGGAGGTGGGCGGTGAAGTCGTCGGTGGCGGGGTCGTTGGACCAGAGGGCGAAGGTTCCGCCCGGATTTAGTTGGGCCTGCACGGCGGCGAGGCCTGTCGCGGTGTAGAAGGACTGGTTGCCGGCGTCGAGGAAATGTTCGGGTGAGTGGTCGATGTCCACTAGGACGGCGTCAAACTTTCTTTCGGGCTGGGACGCGTCAAAGCCGGTGCGGGCGAGTTCGAAAAAATCGCCTTGGCGGAGTTCGCATCTGTCGTCATTGGTGACGATCTCTCCGTTGGGAATCAAACCGCCGCGGTGCCAATCGATAACTGTCTGAAAAAGATCGATGACGAGGAGCCGTTTCATACGATCATTTTTCAGAGCCTCGACCGCCGTATATCCCAGACCCAACCCGCCGATCACCACATCCAGTTCACCCGAAAGGCCAGCCAGCCCGAGCGTTGCAAGCTGCCGTTCGCTCTCGGTAAAAAGACTCGACATCAGATACTCGTCGCCGAGCTTGACCTCATACACCTCACGGCCGCCAAGCAGCGTCTCGCTCCGCCGCCGCAACGTCAGATCGCCAAGCGGCGTCTGTTGATACCCGAGTTCTTGAATATTCACCTTTACCTTCCTCTCGTCAAAGCAAAAGCCCGCTGCGAGCTTTTCCGAGTAACCCATATTGTTGAAAGGTACACCATACAGGCCGGTTTTGGCTCGCCCGACGCCGTAACATCATTAGATTCGTGTGGACAGTGTATTGCGTCACACTAATTGTATTGGAGATGATCGAATTGGGGGGAAGTTATGCAAAGATCAAATAAATACAGTTTTTTCGCCATCGGGGCACTTGTTTTGAGTATTTTGCTGGGCGCGAGCATTGGAGCTTCGGCCCAGGGGAAAGGCCGCAACGGCGACCGCGGGGGCCCGCCTAATGAACGAGGCGGAGGGCGACAGGAACAGGCGCGGCAGCAGCTCCAGCAACCGCAGCGACAAGAACAGCGACAGGTGCAAAGACAGGAACAGAGACAGCAGCAGCCGCAGCAACAACAACGGCAACAGCAGCCGAGGGTTGAGCAGAGGCAGCAGCAGGCCAATCCGGGCTGGCAGAATCGCGGCGGACAGGACCGGGGTCGAATCCGCGCAGAACAACCGCGTCCGCAGCAACAGCAGCGGGAACAGCCCAGATTTGAGCAGAGACAGCAGCAGCCAAATCCCACCTGGCAGAACCGAGGTCGGCAGAATCAGGACAGGGCCCGCATCGAACAGGCACGTCCGCAGCAGCAACCGCAGTATCAAATGGAGCGGAGGCCCGACTTTAACAGAGGCCAACAGCGGCAGGACAACGCGGGACTAGCTGGTCAGGGCAATGGCCGTTGGAACCAGGAACAGAGCCGGAATGATCGTGCCGCTTTGCAGACACAACGCACTATGCAGCAGACCCGCGGCAGCAATGGAAACAACCTGGGCAACAACGCATGGCCGAATAATTACGGCTATCAGCGGAGCAACGAGGCGCATACTCGAAACGCGGACAGGCGGGCAATGAGGGACCAGGAAAGTTACTGGCGCTATCAGGCCCGGGTTTCCGGAAGATCTTTTGACGGTCGAAATTTCAGACGCGACTACGAACGACGCACACAATGGCGCGACAACACGCTTCGCAATGTGATTTCGAACGTGCTCGGCGGCAATAACGACAATTATTACTACACGCACTATACGCCGCAGTACGACAATTACAATTACGCTTCGCAGTACGATCCGTACACTTATGACAACGGGGGTTATTCGAACGGCTATACCCAGTATCCAAGCCATTACGCGACCCCGTATGCGGTCGAGTATCAAACGTTCGGATATCAACCGTATGATTACTCATACGCGAACTCGCCTTACGACAATGGCGGATACCCGTACTACACGGACTATGCGAATGATTTTCCGATCGCTTACGTTACCAGCTCAAATGGAGGCGGCGGATTTCTGAGCCGAATTTTCAGCCAACTGTTGGCCGTCGGGTATGACAACGGATATCAGGAAGGCCTTTATGCACGATCGAACGGATACGGCGACCAGTATTACTCGGACCCGTACGGTTATCAGGACACCGGGTACGACACCTACTCTTACAGCGTCGGCGAAAACCGCCGGTGCCTCAGCGAAGGCTATCAGCTCGGATACCAGGACGCGATGGACCGAAATAATCAATACGACGGTTTCGGAAGCGGCAACATAGATCTTGTCAGCCTGCTGACCGGCGACGGCCTGGACCGCGGGTAAAAAGGGATATATGGTACAAGAAAAGGCCGGAGCCGATCTCCGGCCTTTTCTTCTTACGCGAGCGGCGAGCTGCTCTTAGCATTCGATTTTTGTTGACTCGCCCCTCTTTTCCTGCCTAAGATTATTGAGGCATCCCACAGATGCTCTCCCTCTCGCATTCCCGCTGATAAGGACCCGCAAAATGAATTCCCCGGCCTCGTAGGCACCCCAACCGATTTTCGCCCGCATCAATAAAAAAAGGCTCTACATGATGACCGGCTTTGCGCTGGCCGGATACGCCTTGATGTTTGTGCTTGGCCTGAGCCGTTTTGAGATGGTCGTGTACGGCCTGATGATAACCATAGTGCTGGTTTATGTCCTGAAAGAATTTCGGCGCAGCGATGCAAAGGTCATCATCGATCGCCACGGCGTTCTCGATAAACGGTTGCGAATGGGAACGATCCGCTGGCACGATATCAAGGGCATTTACATCAAACCGCTCAAAAGCATCGACCACATTTGCCTGGAGGTTGCTAACGAACAAAGATATCTGAGCAGGCGTTCGACACTCGCCAACCTGGCCGCAAAGTTTCTTAAGGCTACAAATAAGATCTCGCCGTTTAACATTAACACCGGCGTGCTCGACGCCTCTTGCGACGAGATCTATTGCGCTATCGTCCACGGCTGTGAGTATTACGCATCCGCCGTGCCCGAGGATTGACTCGAAACCTGACGAAGAGATTTTTGCGTTTCTGCTTATAGCTACAAAGTCTCTCGAAACATTAATCCGGAAGATCAGACTACACGATCAGCGTAAGAGACGAGAATGAAAGGAAGGCCGCCCCGGGGGCTATGCCGGCGATAGTGCGCTTATTATCTCGCGCTAAACTTCGCGGATGAAGGTTAGACTAATTCTCGCGATTCCGTCTCAGCGCTTGTCACAAAATCGATCGAGGCGGTGTTTTTTGTTTTTATAAGGCAAGTGTCAAGATCTCTGGTCATGATTGTCAGCGTCTTTTTTGTCGTAAATTTATTTGCCTGGCACTGTTCAACCCTCGTTACTTTCCTGAAATACATCCAAATTTTAATCTTAATAACAAAATGTCCAAGATCAATTACATAAGCGGTTTGTTTATTTTATTTTTATCCATCGTTGGTGTTTCATTCGCTCAAAATGCAAACTTTCCTGCGACACCGAAAACGGTCAAGAATGTCGAAGCTTATCTTGAGAAGCTCGAAAAGATCGGCTACAGCGGTTCGGCTCTTGTCGCTGTGAACGGTAAGCCCGCAATCTTGAGAGGCTTTGGTTACAGTGACATTGAGCGGAAGATCAAGAACTCTCCAAAAACGATATTCGACATCGGATCGCTTACCAAGCAATTTACGGCGGCTGCGATCCTGACGCTGGAAATGCAGGGCAAGCTTTCGACCGACGACAAGATCACCAAATATTTCGAGAACGTCCCGCCGGATAAATCGGACATTACTATTCATTGGCTGTTGCGTCATTCGGCCGGATTACCTGGTGTGGTCGGCGGCGATTACGAAAAGATCACCGAAACGGACTTCGTCAAGAAAGTTTTGAATTCGCCGCTTAAATTCCCCGTCGGAGCGCAATTTTCCTATTCCAATGTCGGCTACAGTCTGCTCGCTTTGATAATCGAAAAGGTGTCTGGGCAGAGTTACGAGCAGTATTTATACGAGAATCTCTGGAAACCCGCCGGCATGGAAATGACCGGCTATACGCGCCCCAATTTTAATAAAGATCTGATCGCTGTCGGCTATCAACAAGACAAGCGGTGGGGCAGGCCAATTGAAAAGGAATGGGATAAAGATGCTCCCTACTGGCATCTGAAGGGGAACGGTGGCATCTTGTCGACGACCGAGGACCTGTATAAATGGGACCAGGCCCTGTCGTCCGAAAAGGTCCTGTCGAAAGATGCGAAAGAAAAATACTTTCATCCAAAATTAAGAGATAGCGACAGCGCGGACCTGTACTACGCCTATGGTTGGGATGTACAAAAAACCGACCGAAATACGACGCGGCTCTGGCATAATGGGGCAAATCATGTTTTTTATGCAGATTTTTACCGCTTTATTGACGAAGGCGTTACGATCATTCTGATGACAAACAGTTGGCAGGATAGTTTTAACGGTACGGGCAGAGTTATCTCAAACATCATCTTTGATCCTAAGTATGAACCGGTAGTTCCGATAGCCGATAATGCGGCAAACCGGGCATTTACCGACGAGATCATTAATACAACCCTGACGAAAGGCTTGAACGTTGCAACGGAGAGCTTTCAACAGCGACATAAACGGATCGACTTGCTAGAAGGCGTCGTTAACGGCAAAGGTTACGATCTGATGAAAGATAAGAAACTGAAAGAAGCTATCGAGGTCTTCAAATTGAACACTTTCGCCTTTCCGCGATCGGGCAATGCCTTTGACAGTCTGGGCGAAGCCTATCTCAATGCCGGCGACAAGGTATCGGCGGCCGTAAATTATAAACAGAGTTTATTACTCGATCCCAAAAACGATAACGCACGAGAGGTCTTAAGAAACCTCGAAGACAAATAGATGTCGCTAAGCATCAAGGTATTCGGAGGAACCGTTCGGTAAGGAAAAGAAAGGAAGGTATGCCCTCGGTAGGATTCGAACCTACAGCCAACAGATTATGAGTCTGCTGCTCTAACCGTTGAGCTACAAGGGCATGTGGAAATCAGTTTAAATTATGTCGGTTTCAGTGGCAAATAGCGGCTTAAAGATAGCAGCATTGCGGATGCGGGCGATTCTTTCATCGAGCTTGCCGGCGAGAGTTGCGGCGGTCTCGTCACCGTGGTCCGCGCGGAGTCGCGCGGCGACATCGGCTGCCGCGACATCGCGCAGCATATATTCGAGTATCTGCAGATCGACGCTGTCAAAATCAGCGATGCCGAGGGCGTTCGGCATATTCAGGCCGACGACACGGGTGTTCGACAGGTCAAAGGTCCAATCCAGGACCCTCTCGATCGGATCGGTGTCCGGAAAACGCTGAGTGATTAGACGAGAGATGTTTTCGAAGCCGTCAACGTTGAGCAGCAGTGCAAGAAAGAAACGATGTTCGGGATCGGTAACGACATGGCGGAGTTTCAATATCTCGTCGAGTATTTTCTGCCGCTCGAAAACATTCGCCAGCACTTTGCCTTTGTCGCCATGGCGTTCGCGAGTTACAGCTACGAGCGCCGCAAATCTGTCAGGTGGTCCGGACACGCCGAAAAGCTGATCTATCAGGTTTCCTTTCAGCCAGTCTCGCGCCGCATTGAGAATCAGATATGAAGTATGAAGATCGCTGCGGCCTAGTATGTCCGTTATGAAACGGTCTGTGTCCGGATGTTCCGAGCGAAAGAGAGCGGCTATCACCTGTATCTTACGCGTCGTAGTTTCGTGTTCGTAAAAAGGATCTACCGCAAGTGATGGTTTGTGATACGAAAACTGCGGCAGGAAGAGAGCTCTTTTGTCCGTTCGGATAGCAATGGTTACCGATGGCTGGTCGAGATGAAAAAGCGAGTGAATATATTGCCGGCCGGGAAGGATCTCCTGCACATCGCCGACCGAGAGGAGCTGACAAACCTTCAAGCTCATGTCGCCGATCTCAAGAAAGGAATTGATCGCCTCGCGCCGTTCGAATTCGTACCAGCTATGAATGCTCGACCCAAGCAAAACCTGAAAAGCCCCGCAAAAACCATGCTGATGAATTGCGGTCGTACCTTCGAGCCAAAAGTAGGCATCGATATAAAAACCTGGGCCGTTAAAGAGAGTGATCGGCGGCTCCGCAAAGTTCGCTTGGGGATCTTTTTGTTTAGGCAGCTCCGATTGATCGAGCGTCCACTCGACGATCTCCCAAGCCGAGACCTTTGACGGCAATTCCGCCTTCTTCAACGCCTCGGCCGCGAGAGCCGGAAAGACCTCTTCGTTATGGTCGAGCTCACACCAGAGATCTTCGATCTCACGGCCGAGCTCATCAAATCTCTCCATACTTTCCTAAATTTGGCGGCGGCGTGTAACCAGGCTGTGCCGGATATAGCCGGCGAAACCTTTCGTTCTGCCGTTTAGTTATATCTAATACCAAAAAGATCGCGAGTGCCCCGGCGACGAACGATGTAATACCGGCAGCGGCGAATAGTAAGCCGGTGACCTTAACCACCGAAAGATTTTCGGCATCGAAGACTCGGAACGCGATGTTGTCGAGAATATTCGTTGTTATCCAGGCCGCCCACCAAAAGCCCATATACGCGGGAGCACTATGAAGGTTCGATGTCAGAAACGTTTGCTCGCCGCTTCGGTCGGGGTCGCTCTCCCACCAGACCTCGCGAACTACCTGAAAGGGTTTGATAAGCGCGGCGAATGGAACGAACCACCATCCGACCGCCCAGCCGGATGAGAATTCGACATGCAGCGGCTGCAGCGATGCAAGATTCTTATTCGCGCGGTTAAGCCAAACGAGAAATAAGATCCCGGAGGCCAGAAATAATAGGAATTTAAAGATCAGCGTAATGCTCTGTATCGCAAGCCAAACCGAGACCGGCTTTCCGTTATGGAGATGAAAAATGCGTGTCGAATCGATGACCTGCCCGATACCGATCGCACTTGATAAGATATCGAAACCGGCGACCAGCCCGATCGCAGCAATCACCATGAACGAGATCACTTTTTGCGTACGGAATTCTTGAGGGTAGTTTGTCATTCGTCTAAACCTCTTAGCGCGTATCGAATTTCGGCTTTGCGCCGCTCGTCTTTTTGTAACTGCCTTCAGCAGAGACGTTATGACCGAAGCCACAGTCGCCATCGCTGCCGTTCTGGGTAACCTTGATGCCGCCGGGGCGAACGAATTTTATGGTTATGGTACATGGGCCGAATTCGGTGGTTTTGAGGACGGCGGTGTCGCCGGAGATGTCGGCTTCGCCGTCAAGTTGGCCCATGTTTGCTTCGAGTTCGCCGGCTCCATCGACGAATGGATAGATAAGATCGAAGGCGACCTTAAGCTTACCTTTCCCGAGAGCAAGTATCTTGATCTCGCTCGCCGAGCCTTTGAACTTGCCGGTGAAGCCGTGACTGAACGTACCGGTCACCTCGGCTCCGCTCACACTCGCTCGGCTCGTCTGCCCGGCCGCGACGGTCATGGATATCACCGCAACGATAGTTGCGGCAACGATTAACAGAAGTTGTCTGGCCATGTTTTCCTTTTGGATACGGGAATTATCTGATATATTTTGCCTAACTCTTCTCAAAATACAAATCTTCTGGAAATTAAACCGATGAGCGTATCCGTAGATGATATTGATCGACAGGCCGGAAAGCAATTTTTCGGGCACCCGCGTGGGCTTTCGACGCTGTTCATGACAGAGATGTGGGAACGCCTCAGCTACTACGGTATGCGGGCCATCCTGATCCTGTATATGACGGCCGAACTCGAGAAGGGCGGCCTCGGGTGGGATACGCGGTCAGCCGCGGCGATCTATGGACTTTACACCTCGTCGGTTTGGTTCCTGCCCTTAATTGGCGGGTGGATCGCCGACCGTTTTATAGGAGCGAAGCGGGCGACTCTCGTCGGCGGCATCATCATCACGCTGGGGCATTTCCTGCTGGCGTTTCCACCGATACCATTTTTCTATGCGGGACTCATTTTTGTTTCGGTGGGAACTGGGTTTCTCAAATCGAACATCAGCAAGATGGTGGGCGATCTTTATAAAAAAGATGATGAACGGCGGGATGCCGGTTTTTCGATCTTTTACATGGGCATCAACACGGGCGCTTTGCTCGCGCCATTCGTCTGCGGAACGCTCGCCGCTTACAACTGGCATTGGGGCTTTGCGGCGGCCGGCGTAGGCATGCTTTTCGGCGTTATCCAGTACATCTTTGGGATGAAAAAACTGCAAGGTGTCGGTGAGGCTCCCGTCCCACAAGCCGCTTCGCGCGAAGAAACCCCACGCGAAAGCTCGGCATACAACATCCAAATGATCGTCCTTGCGGTCGTGTCCGTAATAGCGATCATCCTTCTAAGTCCGGTTATCGCATCTTTGTTTCCCAGCCTCGTCGGAAAAGAGGACAAGTTCGTCAATATTGGCTTCTCTCTCGATGTTTCTGTCGCCATCAATTACGTACTCATGCCCGTAGTTCTGATCGCCGGATTGATCGCAGTACTCCTGACCGGACTGCAAGACAAACTGAGCCGGGACGATTGGAAACGGATCGGTATAATCTTCGTGCTTTTCCTCTTTGCCACAGTCTTTTGGATGGGATATGAGCAGGCGGGTTCGAGTCTTAATCTCTTCGCCGAGCAAATGACCAACCGTCAGATAACCGCTGCATTAGAATTCAAAACAGCTTGGTTTCAGTCGGTAAGCCCATTCTACATTGTAGTTTTCGCTCCCATTTTTGCTTGGATCTGGATCGCGATGGGAAAACGGCAGCCTTCTGATGAGATCAAGTTCGTTATAGGTTTAATCTTAACGGGCATAGGATACGTGATTCTCGCGTACGCAGCATCCTCGCTGAGCGGCGGCAAGGCCTCGCTCTGGTGGCTCGTCGTTGTCTACCTGTTCCACACGTGGGGCGAGCTTTGTATCAGCCCTGTCGGGCTAAGCACGATGACGAAACTCGCGCCCGGGAAAATGGTGAGTCTGATGTTAGGCGTGTGGTTCCTATCGATCTCGATGGGAAGCTATGCCGGCGGACTGGTCGCCGGTAATTTCGAACCTAATGAATTAACGCTGGTAGGGCTATTCGGAAAGGTCGCGGGCGTCTTGATCGGTAGCGGACTCTTGCTGCTCGCGCTTACTCCGCTGATCAGAAAGCTTTACTCGAACGCTCCGGATGCCGTGCCGGTCGAACCTGCGTAGCTAGAGGACCTAATTCCGACTCCGGTATGCGGCCATCGCCTCAGTAGCGCCTTCGTGCATTATCTCGGGTTTGTGGTATTTCCAGAATTTTTCGAATTCCTCGTGGGACATTTCCGGCTTTTCACCCTTGGTCTTTTCCTTCAGAAAATTTTCGGCCCAGGCCCTTATATCCTCATCTTTGTTCAACGCCGTGCGGG
>JBDTZW010000454.1:0-12578 GCA_040004905.1 Acidobacteriota bacterium | reverse complement strand
CGCAAATTTTGTAGGACATTCTTTCCCATCATCAAAAATAATGTCGTTCCCAACGCGAATCATCAAGAAAGTAGACCTTATCCCAACTTTTTATGTGACCCCAAATTTTTATGGCAAAACCTTTAAAATAAATAAGTCTAGTCTTAGCAGTAAACTGAGATGCTTCAAACTCGGGAGCTTCCGCACTTGGTTCCAGCAATTCGGGGAGGTGGCGTATTGGTCTTGATAGTATACAAAACGCCAAATTAGCGTAGCTTGGCAAATGCATAGCGTTAATCAATAGTTCGGCAGTTCGGGCCAAGGATGCGGTACCGAGGAGGCG
Source organism: Acidobacteriota bacterium (assembly GCA_040004905.1). Classification (GTDB taxonomy): domain Bacteria; phylum Acidobacteriota; class Blastocatellia; order Pyrinomonadales; family Pyrinomonadaceae; genus OLB17. The sequence goes on along the minus strand of JBDTZW010000454.1, from coordinate 12,256 downwards.
ATTTTATGGCACAGCTAGAATTTAGAGTTCCGATCAGCATAGCCGTTCAGAGTAGCGATATCGCACGTCAATTCGGCCAAAATGCCGCGGAGGCGCCGATCTTCGATCGAATGAAAAGAGACGCGGACCTTGGCTCCCCAGGGGATTTCGGGCTGTTTGAAGACGCTGGGAACAATAGTTCCGACGATAACATGTTTGTCTTTATCGCACTCCGCAACAGCCTGCCGACGGAACGCATAACCGAGATGAAGAACTACCGAGCGAGTTCGTCGGGGGATTGGGCCCGGCCGGACGCTCTCGTTCACAGTTCAAAGGTCCGCGAGTACTACGAGATCAAGCCCGAGTCTTTCTCCAGCTGGGATGGGGGTCAGAAGAAGTTCCCGAAGATCGATAGTTTCATCACGCGGTTTCATCTGCCGTACCGCCGGGGCGACAGCTACCTGAGCGGCGATCAAGTCCATGAGGCCGAACTGCTCGGGAACAACGCAGGGTTCCAGTCGGAGATTGAGGCTTTGCAAACAATGTTTGGTCTGCGCAAGATAAGGCTGTTCCTGCAGTGGGAAAGGCCCGAACCCGGGTTGCTAGTGTACCGAGCCAAGGTTACCGCCGAAATGAACGATCCCGCCCCAAGGAACTTTCCGATGCAGGAACTCGCCACCTGCGTAGTGAAGCTAGGCGTCCAGGCGGCCGTTCCTGCGGCGAACCTGGCTGCCTCGGCCACCCGTGCCCTGCAGGCCGCCTTCGACATAATCCGAAACCAGCTCGACCAACTGAGGAGAAATCTAGCACAAGAGATGAATCTGCATCAGACACTTCTCAATCAGGCAACGCCCTCCACACTCCAGAAGGCCACGACCATCGTTGGCCTCGCGAATCCCCTAACGGCCCTGCCGACATTGGTCAACATCGCGGTCAACCCCGCGATGAGGCCCGTCGTCGGAGCTGCTGTCCAGACACTGAATCCGGCCAAGCACACCATGGCGATCTGGAAGCCGACTCAGGATGCCTTGAGTGCCGCCGACGCTGCTCTGCAAGCGCGAAACCCCTCAAGGGCTCTTGCCCATCTCGCCGTTGGCCTCGCGAGCTTCGTGAAGGCTGACGAGCAGTTGACGGCGTTCAGAGAAGGGACCGAACTCGCCGGACGCAGGGCTCAAGTGATCATCGGCGTAACCGCAGCGGCGGTCGCGCTGACCGCCGTCGCGGTATTTAGCTTTCAAGCCGTGGCGGTTGGCGGTGTGGTAACAACTTCCGCAGGCACCTCCGCCACGGCGGTGTCGCCCCAGGTTCGGGTTGCGGCCGAGGCCTTCAAGGAGGGTATGGTTCGCGTCGCGACGGCGGAATCGCCGGCGGCATTCGACACTGGCGTTCAAATGGTCACCGAGGAAGCTCCCGGGAAATTGATGCAGATGGTAGTGCGCCCGTAACTCTCGCTAGAACCAGAGAGAGCTCCACTGGCCGCTTCATCTCCAGCGGTAGTAAATGCGTTCCTAATTTCATTCAGACGATCAATTGTCTTTTGCCCGTCCTTTCTCTTTTTCAGCTCATCGCCTGTGGCCGAACCGCCAAGAAAAGCATCCCACTCGTACAACCCTAATGGATCAACATAACGAAGCGGGCTGTTCAGAACATACGAGTAGCGATTTCATGATTGTGGATCTTCAATTCGGCCCGAAGAAAGTAACGGGTCGGTTGACGTGAAGCTCCCATGCTTTGATTTGTAATATCTGTTCTCCGCAAGGTCGAGGTCTGACTCAATGTCACGTTCATCGCCGGTGAATTGTTTGCGAATCATGTCGTCGCTGTAGTTTAGGCGGTTGTCCTGCCGCCGGTGCCGTCGATCTCTTCGCCGAAGGGCATGTAGTCGTGGCGGGCGATGACGGCTCCGTTTTGGTCGGTGTTGATACGTGGGGAGCCTAGATGATCGCTTGTCAAATAGCTGATCTTGGCGTCCGTCGAGTTTGCTACAATGGTCGAATACTCCGCCACCAGTTTCCTAATCCGTCGTAAACAAAAACGGGTGTTTCGCCGGTCGAGGGAACGTACTTCTTGACCCGCTTCCCATCGCCGGAAGCGTCTCGATCGATATTTTGATCAATCCGAAGCGTTTTATATTTTGGGGGCCGGTCTGTGATCAGGAATTTAAAGATGAGCCCGCGAAATATACCCAAAAAATGGAACCAGCCGGGTCAGGCGGGAGGATAGTGGCCGATTTTGCATTTTGTTGGTCAAAATGTTCTCATATTTTTATATCTATTCGGTTATTCCCGGTTGGTGCTGCTGACGAATTTATGTCCGAAACCTTTAAATTATCTCCACTAGAGATCGAAGAATATAAGCTCGAAAACGGCCTTCGGGTCGTGCTCAATCGGGATGAAGCGATCCCGGTTGTCGCCCTCGCGGTCTATTACAATGTCGGTTCTCGAAATGAGCGCGAAGGCCGCACAGGTTTTGCGCATTTGTTCGAGCACATGATGTTTCAAGGCTCGGAGAACGTACCGAAGGCCGGCCATTTTCAGCACATTATGAAGGCTGGCGGAACGATGAACGGGACTACTTCGAGCGAGCGAACCAATTACTACGAAACGCTTCCGGCTAGTCAGCTTCCGCTCGGCCTTTGGCTGGAATCCGACCGAATGCGAAGCCTCGCCGTCACTCAGGAAAATCTCGACAATCAGCGCGAGGCGGTAAAGGAAGAAAAGCGGCTTCGCTACGACAATCAGCCATACGGGCAGATCTTCGATCTGATCAACGAGATGATCTATAAGAACTTCGCGAACGCACATTCGACGATCGGTTCGATGGAACATCTCGATGATGCTTCGGTCGAAGACGTGCAGGAGTTTTTCCGGATCTACTACGCCCCAAACAACGCGGTGCTTGTTCTGTCGGGTTCGTTCGAAACGAGCACTGCGAAGGAGTTGGTCGAAAAGTATTTCGGAGACATCCCATCTCAGCCGCTGCCGCCCGCACTCGATGTTTCCGAACCTGCCGAGGTCGGATCAAATTATAAAGAGTGGGAAGATAAGCTTGCGCCTTTTCCGGCTTTCCTGATCGGCTGGAAGATTCCGCCGCGCCGCTCATCGGAATTCAACGCGCTCTATCTGGCAGGCAAAACGTTGTACGACGGCGACAGCTCGCGGCTTTATCAAAAGCTGGTCAAGGGCGAGGAATCGGTTATCCAGTTGTTTGGCTTTACCGACGAGAGGCGCGGACCATCGAGCATTTTTGTCGGAGCGATCCCGAAACCGGAAAAAGATCTGAGCAAGATCCGCGATACGATCATGCACGAGATCCGGGACCTCGCCTCAAACGGCCCGACTGCCGACGAGATGCAGAAGATGCACAACCAGCTTATAAACGATTCGGTCCGAATGCGTCAGTCGTCGATGAGCCGGGCACAGCACATAGCGGAGTTTGCTCTTTACGATGGTGATCCCACGCTAGTAAATACGGAGCTTGACGAGCTACTGCAGATATCTCCCGATCAGATCCGCAGCGCTGTCGATCATTATCTGAATACCGAAAACCGGGCGCTTCTCGATGTCGTACCCGCAGGGAAGGGGTAGAAAAATCGAACAGGATGCACAGTATGAAACGGATATAAGAGGATCGCATTTTAGTCGGTTAGTAATCTGTTTCCTTGGCATCTATTGATATTCCCCAAGTAATTTTTTATGACCATAGATCTTCGAAAAACGGCTCCCGAGCCGCTGGCTCCGGCCGGTTTTAATATTGCTGATTCGTACAAAACCTCGCTCAGGAACGGCCTGAAGGTCGTCATTTTTGAGGACCAGCGTCTGCCGCTTGTCAGCTATCGTCTCGCATTTCTATCGGGCGATGCGCATGAGCCGAGCGACCGGACAGGAATCACTTCGGCAGTCGCCGCAATGCTTAGCGAAGGAACCGAAGAGCACTCGAGCAGGGAACTCGCCGAAAAGATCGAACGGCTTGGGGCAAGCATTTCGGCAAGTTCTTCGGATGATTTCACGGTCGTCGCCGCTTCGGCTTTGTCGATCTACGGAACCGACATTTTGGACCTGCTGCAGGAGATGGTGCTGCGGCCGAGCTTTCCCGAAGACGAACTCGATCTTTATCGGCGGAATACTATCGAGAACTTAAAATTCCAACGCTCGCAGCCCGGATTTCTTGCCAACGAACAAACGGCCAGGCTTCTCTACGGCGAGCATCCGTATGCGGTGGTCAGCCCTTCGGCATCCGATATCGAAAATCTAACACGCGAACAACTGGTCGATTTTCATCGCAGGTCGTTTATTCCGAATAACGCGATTCTGATAGTTGTTGGTGATGTGGAGCGTGACGAATTGCTTAAAGACATCGGAGCCCGCTTCGGTGATTGGGAGAAAGGCGGCGGCGCAGCGCCTTCGTTCCCGACGCTTCCGTCGAGGGACAAACGTACGCTGACGATCGTCGATCGCCCTGGCTCGGCCCAATCGAATATCGTCCTTTCGAACATAGCGATCGACCGTCACAGTCCGGATTATTTTCCGTTTCTCGTAATGAATCAAGTGCTCGGAGCCGGGGCGTCTTCGCGGGTCTTTATGAACCTTCGTGAGGAAAAGGGTTACACATACGGAGCCTACACACGCTTCGACGCAAAGGCACTGGCCGGAGATTTCGAGGCGACCGCTGAAGTTCGAACCGCGGTCACCGGCGATTCGCTGAAAGAGTTTTTTTACGAGCTGAACACGATCCGCGATGAAAAAGTTTCTGACCAGGAACTTGCTGACGCCAAGAATTTTCTCACCGGCGTGTTCCCGATCCGAGCAGAAACGCAGGAAGGATTGACCGGTTTGATCGTCAGCCAAAACTTGTACGGCTTGCCGAATGATTATTTGCAAACGTACCGAGATCATGTCAATGCGATCACCGTGGATGACGTCGAGCGCGTGGCGAAGAAATATATTACGCCTGAAAAAATGGCGATAGTTATCGTTGGCGATACCGAAGAGATGCTACCGCAGGTGAGTGAGTATGCCGACGAGATCGAGGTCTTCGATACCGAGGGCAATGTCAAGGATCTTGGCAACTTCGGTCAAAACGCTTCGGGAGAAACGGCTAACGCGGCCGGCGCGTGGGAACTCTCCGTCGATTTTCAGGGGCAATCGGTGCCGGTCACATTGACGTTGACGCAAGAAGGAACAGTCTTAAAAGGAAAACTCGAAACGATGCTCGGCGTCGGCGAGATCGACGCCGGAACTATCGCCGGAAACAAATTGACGGCTTCGGCCCGGACCGAGATCCAGGGCGAAACCGTCGAACTTTCGATCACCGGCAAGATCGAGGGCGATAAAATGTCTGGAACGCTGTCAGCCCCGATCGTCCCCGACCCGTTATCGTTTACAGGCACGCGCACGGCGTCTCACGCGGGTGGTGCAAATTGAATTATCGCAAACGGTGCTCCTGACGGATCCGAGACCATTGCCATCCGTCCCACGCCCGGTGCGTCGAAGGGTGGAACTTTTACACTTCCGCCGTTCGCCTTGATCTTCTCGGTCGTCTCGTCGGCATTCACAACGGCGATGTAGGTGCTCCAGTGAGACGGAGGCGGCTCGGGTCCCCACTTTTCATCGATCTCCATCATCCCGCCATATGAGACGCCATCCCTCTGAATTTCTTTATAATCCATGCCTGCGACTTTTGACTGCTCAAGGGTCCAGCCGAAAAGTTTTGCGTAAAATTCGATCGCGGCTGCAAGGTCCTTGGTAGCAAGTTCGCGCCAGCAGATCTCTCCTGGTTTTGGTATATCAAATTGAGCCATTTCGTCCTCCTTACATGTTCGGCTTGAACGTCGCGATCATCGCTCCGGTCGGGTCCTGAATTATTGCCATGCGTCCCACATTCGGAATGTCCATGGGGCCGCGAATTATTGTTCCGCCGATCTCAGCGGCAAACTTTGCATTTTCATCGACATCGTCAACTGCGACGTATGTCATGAAATGCGGCGGCGGCACCATCTCACCGAACCATTTCGGGTCGATCTGATAGAGACCGCCGGCGGGATGATCGCTGACAGTCGAAAATTCGTCGTACTTCATTCCGCCGCCTTCGGAATCGGAAGCCGACGTACTCTCCTTAAACTTCCATCCGAAGACGGCCGTATAGAACGCTTTGCATTTCTCGGCGTCGTTGCTGGCAATCTCGGTCCAAACAAATTCTCCATGCTTCGGCACGTGTTGGCCGACCATTTCACTCGCTGCTTCTGCCATATTTATCTCCTTTGATCAAAAAATAAAGTGAGCCCGCAATATTCTTTTTGGCTAGCCATGATACGGCATTTTGCCGGCCCGGGTTTAACTTTTCGTTAAGAGGAGCGTTTTGAGACGCGCTAAAAGATCCCGAAAAATGAGAGACAGACGAGATCCTGGGTCCGTGCGTCTCAAAACGCTTTTGGTGAGGGCCTTGATATCTAACCCGCCTTTCGCATCGGAACTGAGACGGCGGCCTCGCCGATGTTCTGTTTCAATTCCTGCAAATGAGTGATGAACTGAGACGCGCTGCTTTTTGACAGCTCGTCGAAATTGCATTTCATCAGTACGTCACACTCCTTGTTCAGATCGACGCCCGTCTCACGTCCCAGCGCCCGGATCATCCCGAGCTGGCGGCCGGTGACGAGGTCCCCCAAATTCCGAGCGACGTGGCTGGCGCCATGCTGAGACGTCTCAGTTTCAGTGGAAACCGAAGTCTCGCTTTGATGCGTCTCATTTTCCTTTTTATACAGATCGCGGGCGATGCCGAATTTTACTGCGGCACGTTTGAGGGCATCGTGCTCGGCCTTTTTAATACCCGTCTCACTTCCGGCACGGCCTGTGCCGATGCCTTCGCGGGTGATGCCGTCGATGGTTATCGCGACAGTCACCGTCATAATGCTGCCGATGGGACGAATATCCTTTACCGAATGCGTCCAGTTCGGTGCGACGCGGTCGAGGATATCGGCGACGGTGTGCCATTCGATATATTCGACCATGTGGACGTTGCCGCGGAGGTCACGGCGGCCCTCGCGCTGACGTACCAGTTCAGGGGAGACATTCTTTCGTAATTCGCGCAAGGTAGAAGAGAAATTCAGTACGTTAGCCGCGTTATCATTCACTTCATGATGGTTTTTCGCTATGTGCTCTATGTTTTCGCTATTCTTGGTAGACCTCATCTTTGACTCCTTATCTTCATTAACCCGCGTTTGCTATTGTTGCAGCGTCGTGATACGTTGCAATGATGAAACATCGTACCACAAGAATTTTTAAGTTGCAAGCATGAAACGAGGTGTTGCATTTAAAATTTTCGTATGTTATGTTTTACCCATGACATGTAGGGTTCACCTGTGATACTTAAGAATTCATGGAGGCTGGACAGGAGAAAAATGGCATTTAAAAACGAAAATCTGATCAACACAATGGAACTCGGAAGGGCGATAAAAAGACGCCGGGAAGAGCTTGGACTTAGCCTGCGAGATGTTGCGGACGTGACCAACGTTTCGGCATCGACGCTTTCGCGAATCGAGAACGGTACGGGCAAACCGGACGCGGATAACATCGCGCGTCTCACGACCTGGCTCGATATGCCGGTGGACCGCGTCATGAAAATGAGCGGCGGGTCGAACGAGGTGGAGGCGGTCGTCTATTATCCGCATGAAGCCACGCCCGAGATCGTCGAAGCTCATCTTCGCGCGGACAAGAATCTGACGCCGGACACGGCCAAGGCTTTGTCTGAGCTTTTCCGTGTTGCTTATCAGCAGTTCAGCAAACCGGGAAAGTAACACTTTTCTGCGGAATAAACTGAATTTCGGATCCAATTAAGCTTTTAGCTACCTTACTTATATGAGAGATCTTGAAGGTATTAGGGAAACTGTCGGCGGAGAAGCGGGTTTTGCGGTCGATACGACATTTGTGGTCTTTTTTCTGGCTCTGGAATTCGGGAGATCGATCTTGAATTTCGGCCTCGACGGACTGCTTTTGGGAATCTGCCTGGCCATGGTCATTGCCGTGCCTTACTTCTGTATGAGCGATGCATCACGGCCAAATTTCGCGAGATGGATCGCGGGGCGCAGTGTGATCGCGGCGTTTGCTACGCTGCTCGGCATGGCTTTTGAGCAAACACTGGGAGTCGTGCTGCCCGATATGATGCGTTTTCTGCCGATGACCCTATTGATCGTCTCGGCGATGGTGAGCTGCTACATTCAGTTTTACAGCGTTTTGAGACTTCGCCCGGCAAAATAGGCAAAAGGCGCCGAGGCGAAATAAAAAAGATCCGCGCAATGCCTCGGGAGGCTGGCGCGGATTTTTTTCATGAATTTGCCAATCTCTTAAGAACGTCACCGTTCTCCCGCATCACTTTTTAGCCCACACGGATCTGTTCTCGGATTACCGCCGCCGGTTCGGACACGAGCTCGTGAATCCTCTTTACCTCTTCATTGAGTTCTAAAAACTGATCCGGCGTCAGGGCTTGGGCTCCGTCGCAGAGGGCTTCTTCGGGTTTGTTGTGTACCTCGATTATCAGGCCGTCGGCACCGACGGCGACTCCGGCACGTGCCATCGGCTTTACCATGTAGGTGTGGCCGGTGCCGTGCGAGGGATCGACTATTATGGGCAGATGCGAAAGCCGCCGAACCGCGGGGACGATCGATAGGTCCATCGTGTTTCGAGCGTGGGTCGCAAAGGTACGAATCCCGCGCTCGCAAAGTATCACATCATAATTTCCTTCGGCCATGATGTATTCGGCGGCGAGAAGGAATTCGTCGAGCGTAGCGGAAAGGCCGCGCTTCAATAGGACGGGTTTGCGAGTTTTTCCAGCGTACTTGAGCAGCGAAAAATTCTGCATATTTCGGGCGCCGATCTGAATGCAGTCGCCGTATTTTTCGACGAGATCGATACCGCGCTCGTCCATCGCCTCGGTCACGATATTGAGGCCGAACTGGTCGCGGACGTCGGCGAGGATCTTTAATCCGTCCTCGCCCATTCCCTGAAAGGCATAGGGCGAAGTCCGTGGTTTGAACGCGCCGCCGCGAAAGAATCTCGCGCCGCTTTTGGCAACCTGTTCGGCGACGGCAAAGACCTGCTTTTCGTTTTCGAGGGCACACGGGCCGGCGATCATTGCCAGCTCGGGGCCGCCGATCGTGGCGTTGCCGACCTTGATCACCGACTTCTCGGACCGCAGATCGCGAGAGATCAATTTGTATGGTTTGGTAACGCGGATCGCATCGGCGACGCCCGGAAGATTTTCAAAATGGACCGGATCGATAGCACCCCGGTTTCCGGTAACACCGATCGCCGTTCGGCCCTCGCCGGGCATTGCGTGTCCGCGAAAACCAAGTGTCTCGATCACAGAAATAACTTTTTCGACATCGGCCACAGTCGCGTCGGCCTTCATAACTATCAGCATAGGTCGGTTAACCTCATCATAACGAAAACTTAGACTTTAGATTTCATCGCCAGCTTTTGCAAACTGTGGCAGTAAGCCGTGCAGAAACGCTCCGACGTTCTTGACCGCACGCCCTACGTCAGACCCTTCGATTTCGGCGACGATCGCCGAACCAACGACGGCAGCATCTGCATACTCCCAGACATCGAGGATTTGCGCGCCGGTCGATATTCCGAATCCGACGGCTATCGGTAGGTCAGTAAACTTTCGCGCTCGTTCAATTAGAATTTGCGCAGCGTTGCTCGTTTCGGAACGTGCTCCGGTAACGCCCGCCCGCGAGACAGCGTAAACAAACCCTGATGCGTTATCGCAAACCTTTTTGAGGCGCTCGTCGGTCGTCGTGGGAGCGATCAGCGAGATCAGATCAAGATCTTTCGAGCGCAAGATCTTTGCGATCTCGCCGGCTTCCTCGTCGATCGCGTCGGTAACGAGAATGCCATCGATCCCAATTGTTGCCGCAATGCCAGCAAGCTTTTCAAAGCCGAACTGCATGAGCGGATTGAGATAGCTGAACAAGACGATCGGAGTATCGGACCTCTCACGAAATTTCTCTATCAGGTTTAAAACAGCTTTCAAATTCGTGCCGCTATCAAGAGCACGCTGCGATGAACGCTGGATCGTCGGGCCGTCGGCCATCGGGTCGCTGAAGGGAACTCCGAGCTCGATAATGTCGGCGCCATTAGCCGCGAGTGCGAGAGCGATCTGAAGCGACGTATCGATGTCGGGATCACCCGCCGTGACGAAGGGAATGAACCCTTTTCGGCCGGCGTCACGGAGCTGCTCGAATTTGCGTTGTATCGTACTCATTGGTTAAAAAGAAGTAAATTAGCCGACAGCGAAGCTAGGCTTCGTGCAATGAAATGGCGGCGCGGTCCATCAATTCGGCGACGGTGTTTACATCTTTGTCGCCCCGGCCGGAAAGGTTGACGATAATTACCTCGTTCGCAGACAATTCAGGCGCGATCTTTATTGCGTGAGCGATGGCATGCGACGATTCGAGGGCGGGAATGATGCCTTCGGTTTCGGATAATGTCTTGAATGCGGCGAGGGCTTCGTCGTCGGAAACGGACGTGTATTCAACGCGATGCTCGTCGTGCAGAAACGCGTGCTCAGGGCCGATCGAGGCATAGTCGAGCCCGGCCGAAACGGAATGAGTCAGGGCGATCTGTCCGTCATCATTCTGAAGGACATAACTTTTTGTTCCTTGAAGCACACCGACCCTTCCGTCGTGCATGAAACGAGCTGCGTGTTCGCCGAGTCCGCTGCCACGACCGCCCGCCTCGACGCCGATCATTTTCACTTCGTCGTTTAGAAACGCGTGAAAAAAGCCGATCGAGTTCGAACCTCCACCGACGCAGGCGATCAAAGTATCAGGAAGCCGGCCTTCTTTTTCGAGTATTTGCTCGCGCGATTCTTTTCCGATCACGCTCTGAAAGTCGCGGACCATTAACGGATAAGGATGCGGACCGAGAGCCGAACCGAGTAGGTAATATGTCGTTTCTACATTCGTCACCCAATCACGGAGAGCTTCGTTGATGGCGTCTTTTAATGTACGAGAACCGGAATCGACCGCGCGTACCTCTGCACCGAGAAGCCGCATCCGGAACACATTGAGTTCCTGTCGACGCATATCCTCGGTACCCATGTAGACCACGCATTCAAGCCCGAAAAGAGCACAGACGGTTGCGGTGGCCACGCCGTGCTGGCCAGCCCCGGTCTCGGCGATGATCCGCTTTTTGCCCATTCGGCGAGCCAGAAGAATTTGTCCGAGACAATTATTTATTTTGTGTGCGCCGGTGTGATTAAGGTCTTCGCGCTTTAGATAGATCTTTGCTCCGCCGAGAATTTCGCTCAGGCGTTTAGCGTAGAATAGCGCCGTCGGTCGACCGGAAAAGTTTTTGAACAGATCATCGAGTTCCGCGTGAAACGCAGCATCGTCACGAGCCACAAAATAGGAAGTCGTCAGCTCATCAAGCGGAGCAGCCAGAGTCTCGGGAACAAATCGCCCCCCGTATTCACCCCAATATCCATGTTCGTCCGGTTCGTAACTCATAATGCTTCTTTGGCGGCTTTTATAAAAGCGGCGATTTTGTCCGGATCCTTCTTTCCTTTTGATGATTCCACTCCGCTGGCCACATCGACGGCGTAAGGCATTATCTTCCGAATTGCCTGAGCAACATTTTCCGGGTTCAGGCCGCCGGCTAGATAGACGCTCTCCGGTCTCAAAAATGCAGCATCATAAGCAATGTCCCAGTTAAAAGTCTTTCCGGTTCCCCCTTGCTCTGTTGGAGAGTGTCCGTCGAGCAATACATAGTGTGCATTTGATTCGGTCGCATCATCAATAGCTGACCGCGATGAGACGCGAAAAGCTTTAACGATGAATTTGTTTGTTTGCTTCGTCAAATTACTTATATAAAATTCGTCTTCGTCACCGTGTAACTGAATCCCCTCCAAGCCTACAAATTTCACGATCTCCAATACCTCTTCAATATCTTTATTCACGAAGACCCCGATGTTTGCAGAGCTTACCGGCAGAGCATCAACAATACGTCTCGCGTCCTGCGATGAAATATGGCGAGAACTCTTTTCATAGAAATTGAATCCAAGCTGGTCCGCCCCGCAGTCCATTACATGCCGAGCGTCCTCAAGATTGGTAATTCCGCATATCTTTACCAATGTCATAAAGCCTCGCTGACGGCGTCGTTGGTGCGTTCGATGATCTCGACCTTTTCGTCGCGGAGACGAGTGAAGAGATACCAGACGATGAAAATATTTATGGCTAGGGCGCCGATGCGGACCCATGTGACGCGTTCGTAGATCTCAT
>JBDTZW010000053.1:0-12620 GCA_040004905.1 Acidobacteriota bacterium | reverse complement strand
TACCGCCGAGATTTCGCGACAGATTCATCAACGCCGAAACGTTGTTCGTTTTGCCCGGCGGTATTCCTGTATAGGCTGCAGTGTTTATCGGCACGAACAGAAAAGCGAGCCCTGCGGCCTGATAAATTCTCGCCCAAGCCAGATCGGAATAACCCGCGTCGAGCGATAGTCCGGTCATGTGCCACAGAGCCGCCGCTGAAATGATCAGTCCAATGAGAATGAGCCAACGTACCTGGACCTTTTGAAGGAGAACCCCGCCGACAAGCGGCATCATCAGCATGACGACAAATCCCCCCGGCGATATCACTTCCCCCGCCGTGACAGCGTCATAACCCATCAGCGTTTGCGCCATCAGCGGCAGTAAAAAGGTCGAACCGAAAAGGATAAAACCGACGGCAAATAGTAGGATGAACGAACTGGCAAAGTTGCGATCGAGCAGCATCCGCACATCCACCGCCGGATGCCGCTGATAAAATTCCCAGATCACACCGGCAACCAGCGCGATTATCGCGATGATCAGAACCCTAATGATGAAATTGGATTCGAACCAGTCTTCACGATTGCCTTCGTCAAGGACCAGCTCGAGCGAACCGATACCGAGAGCGATCAGGCCGATCCCCACCCAATCCACCGTAAACCCCTCCTTCTTCAATCGTTCGCGATCGCCCGCGGTGCTCTTTGGCTCGTTAACGAAATACCAGGTAAGGGCTAGCGAGATCAAGCCTACGGGAACATTTATAAAAAAGATCCAATGCCAACTGTAGTTGTCCGTGATCCAACCGCCGACGGTCGGACCTATGGCCGGCGCGAACACGACGCCGAGGCCGTAGATCGCAAAAGCGATCCCGCGCTTTTCGGGAGGAACCGTATCGGCGATGATCGATTGTTCAGAAGGCGCCAGGCCGCCACCGCCGAGACCCTGCAATATCCGAAAGAATATGAGCATCCCGAGATTCGTCGAGACCCCGCACATGAATGAGCTCGCAACGAAGATCACCACGCAAGCCATGTAAAAACGCTTGCGTCCGAAGAATGTTGCGAGCCAGCCGCTGATCGGAAGAATGATGGCGTTGGCGACCAGATAGGAGGTCAGGACCCAGGAGGCTTCGTCTTGTCCGGCAGAAAGGCTGCCGGCAATGTGCGGCAATGCAACGTTTGCGATGGAGGTATCGAGTACCTCCATGAACGTGGCGATGGTCAGGATGACGATGATCAGGATCGGACTGATCTTCGGGCCCGAGTGTTCCGCGATCTTTGAATTTAGGTCGGCCGCGTTGGTTGCCATCGGGAGGCTACCTCACCTTTACCGAAGGTTCGACGGACATTCCCGGAGCCAAGAGAATGCCGTCCGGTTTCTTATCAAAAACGATCTTGATCGGAACCCGCTGGACGACCTTTACATAATTTCCAGTTGCGTTTTCCGAGGGAAGAACGCTGAACCTCGATCCGGTACCGACCTGAAAGCTTTCGATCTTTCCTTTGAACGTCTGACCGGGATAGGCATCCACCTTGATATCGACAGTCTGTCCGACCTGCATGTGCTCAAGCTGCGTTTCCTTGAAATTCGCTACGACCCAAATATCGTCTGACAGCGAAAGTGCCATCATAGGAGAACCGACCTGCACGAGCTGGCCTTCTTCAATGGTCTTACGCGTGACATACCCATCCTCGGCGGCGACGATCTTTGTGTACGAAAGTTCCTGTTCCGCCTGATCGACGGCGGCCTGAGCGGCCCCGACCTCCGACCGCGCGGCCTCGGCCTGCGACTGGCTGACGTCGATCCGCTCCGGGGCAGCATTTGCATCCTGCAAGCGGCCTCGCGATTCGTCGACTTGTGATTGGGTAACGTTGACCTGAGCAAGGGATTGGCGGTAATTTTCCTCAGCAGCTCCCACCGCCGAATTCGCTTCATCGACTTTTGATTGGGCACCTAACACCTGCTTCTGAGCGGCATCTAGCCGGGCCCTGGCAGTTTGCAAGGCATTTGTCTGCTGATCCAAGGCCTGTCTCGAAATATCTCCTCGGTCAAAAAGCACGCGGCGACGGTCGTATTCGACCTGAGCAAGATGCACGTCCGATTCGACCTGGGGCACCTGAGCTTTGGTTTGCGCGAGGTTTGCTTTTGCCGTTCTAACGGCAGCCTGAGCCTGATCGATCGAGCTCCTTTTCGAATCTGCCGCAGCCTTTGTCTGTTGAACGTTCGACTTAGTGGTCTCGACATTCGACTTGGCTTGCGTCTGGCTCGCGCCAGTGGTCTTGGTCGTTAGGGCAACATTCGCCTGCGCCAACCCGTGCTGACTTTTGGCATTTTCAAGCTGTGCCTTCGCCTGCTCAAGTCTCAGTTCAAAATCCTTTGTATCGAGATCGACAAGCGGGTCGCCCTTATGTACAAGCTGGTTGTTCTTAACGTAAATTTTGGTAACGTATGCGGAAACCTTAGGGCTAACCTGCACAATATCACCATCGATAAAAGCATCGTCCGTCGATTCGAATTGCCGGGCGTACAACCAGTAAACCAGACCGATCAGCGCTACAACAAACAGTCCTACACCACCAATAATAAAGATGCGCCTCCGGCGTTTTCCGTTTGGCGCAGGCTTTTCCTCCGCATCTTTATCTTCAGGTGCAGTTTCTACGCTGGGACCAGATTCCGGATTCCCCGCCTTCGATGGCGGATCGGCCTGCCTTTCAATACCTTCCTGCTTTGCGTCTTCGTTTCCCGTTTCTCGATCTTGTTCGCTCATTTCAACTAAATAAGAACAAATCTCCAAGTTAGTAAGCACTCACTATCAATTTAATTCTTATCTCATTTTGGTCAGACTTTGTCAATTTCGCGGACCTTTCCGCCCGCTATCCGCAACAATACCTGCCCGGGATAATGCCTGTTCGCACCTCGTCTGATAGGATTTACATTCGTTTTGCATCCATGAAAGAAGATATTCAAACCTCGCGCCAATCCAATGGCCTGGCTATCCTGACAGACACGATGCCCGGCGTGCGCTCGGTCACACTTGGTTTTTTCTACCGTATTGGCTCTCGACACGAACCAGCCGAGCTTAATGGCATCAGTCATTTTATCGAGCATACGGTCTTTAAAGGAACTAAGCGCCGGACGGCTTTTGACATCGCCAAAGAGCAGGACCGGCTCGGCGGCGGACTCGATGCCTTCACTACGCACGAGGAGACCGGTTTTGTGATCAAGGTCATAGACGACCAGATCGAGAACGCATTTGATCTGATGGCCGATATGATGACCCAACCCGCTTTTGACGAACAGGATCTCGAGAACGAGCGGAACGTGATCATCGAGGAAATGAAGATGGTCGAGGATTCGCCCGAAGATCATCTCGGCGAGATCTTTAGCGAAGCATTCTTTCCCGGACATCTGCTGGGTATGAATATCGTTGGAACTCCGCAGAGCGTCGCCACTTTTGACCATCGCGGAACAGCAGCCTACCACCGGCAAGTCTTCGGACCATCAAACCTGGTCGTCGCCGCGGCGGGAAACGTAGATCACGAAAAGATCAAAAACCTTACCTTTCGATATTTTGGGAACGGATCATCAGGATCAGATTCACCTGTCTTAAAGAGCCAAACGCCGGACTTCGGCGCGCCGGTCCTGATCCGGCAGAACAAGAACCTTGAGCAGGCTCATTTGATAATCGCGACCCCATTCGTTTCGGCAACGGACGAGGGCCGGTATGCGGCCGATATGCTGGCCAACATCCTGGGCGGCGGAACATCGAGCCGCCTCTGGCAAAAGGTGCGCGAAGAACGCGGCCTCGCCTACAGCGTCGGAGCAAGCACCGTAATGTTTCGCGATTGTGGGTATTTCTCGGTTTACGCCGGCACATCGCCCGAGCAGACCAGGGAGGTTGTTGATATCACGATGGATGAACTTCGGGATGTCGTAAAAAACGGTGTCAGCGAAGACGAACTTGACCTTGTAAAACAGCAGGCACGAGCCTCGATCCTTTTGAGCCTCGAAGATTCAGCATCGCGGGCCGGATCTCTCGCAAATCTGGAAATGACATTCGGCCGTCAGATCTCGGTCGAAGAAACTCTCGAAAGACTCGATGCCGTGACACTTGATGAGATACAACGCCTTGCTCAGGAGCATTTTCAAACGGAAAAGATCGCTTTCGCGGCCATCGGCGACCTGACAGGCCTGAACTTAGAACGCGAATCATTCGATCTGTCCTACTAGTTCAACGGTAAGAGATAGGATCGGACACCCCTGCTTGTTCAAACCCCCGCAAACGTAGGGCGCATGAGTCGCAGGTTCCGCAAGCCAGACCGTCGCTTCGGTAACACGACCATGAGAGATGCATGGGCGCGTTCAGTTCGATTCCCTTTCGAACTATTTCGGCTTTTGTCAGATCAATTATCGGAGTACGGATCTCGATATGCGTATCGGGTTTCGTTCCGGTGTCGACCGTTTTTTGAAACGCCGCGTAAAATTCCGGCCGGCAATCCGGATATCCACTTGAATCTTCGGTCACTGCACCGATGTAGATCGCCGCCGCGCCGATCACCTCAGCCCAACTAACAGCGATCGACAGCATGTTCGCATTCCGAAACGGAACGTAGCTCGTCGGGATCTCTTTCGATTCCAGATCAGCCTCTGAAACTTCGATCCTCCGATCCGTTAAGGACGAACCACCGATCTTTGCAAGATGATCGATCGAAATATCCAGACGTTTTTCAACACCATAGAAATCCGCGATGTCGTTGAAGGCCTTACGCTCGCGGTCTTCGGTTAGCTGTCCGTACGAAATATGTAATAGCGCAAGGTTATCGCTCTCGCCGCGCGCGATTGCTGCGGCCACGCACGAATCCATGCCACCGGACATCAAACATATGGCGGTGTTATGCATCGCGAAATCTATCGAAGTCAAAGCAAACCAATTTACCTAAGAGCTTGCTCAAAGACAATAAGCCAATTCCAAAAACCGTTAATGGCATTGAGTAGAAAACGGCTAGCAAGAGACCGATCTCTCGAAAAAAGAAGATAGACGAAATCAGTCCGATCAATGCCGCAAGAATTCCCACGACCAACAAAAAGGATCCGATAACCCTAAATGCCATGGTTGCTATTTTTTGATAGTGTGTCATTTTAGACCCCTCTAGCACCCGCTCCCCAAATATATTTATGCAACTGCAAGTTCAAGCGCACCTTCAAACCACTGCGCGCAACTGCCCCGGCTACCTCAATTAGATTTTCGATCCCGTGAACCGGCGAGATCAGTACTTCTTTTGCTCGCTTCACCAGGTCATAATTTTCGATCGTGTCTTTTGCGAATTGCCAATCAATGAGATCGGCGATCACGAACTTTACCTCGTCCATTTCGGAGCGGAGCCGTGCAAGGTTTGGCCAGTGGTTGCGTTGGGTTTCGCCTGACGCCGGACATTTTATATCGAGAATTATCTTCGCTCGCGGATCTACATTCTCGGTTGAAACGTAGCCGCCTGTTTCGATCAGCACTTCGTAGCCACGGTCACATAGCTCGGTTATGAAAGGAAAAACTTTTTTCTGGGCGAGTGGTTCGCCGCCGGTTACTTCGACGAGGCTGCAGCCAAATTCTTCGAGGCGCTTCAAGATGTCTTCGAATGAAATTTGTTCGCCACCGGTGAAAGTGTATTCGCTGTCGCACCAGACACAACGCATCGGGCAGCCCGTTAGCCGCACGAACGAGCACGGCCGCCCGGCATGAGAAGATTCGCCCTGGATCGAGAGAAACATTTCCGTGATGCGGAGACTTTGGTCAGGCATCGGGGTCTGGGTCGAACTTGAAAGAATCCGCGATCTTCTTGACGATCGGGTCGAACTTCGCTTTTTCGCCTGCGGGATATTCGATGGTGAGTGAGAAGAACACGTCGCCGCCCTTACGCCGAACGAGCGTTTTTTCGTAAAAGATCTTACCTTCCTTTACGCCCGAAATGACGTACCAATCACGTTTCAGGAGCATGTATGACGGTTTTTCGGTAAAACCTTTCAGATCGGTCGCGTAGCGTTCGTCCAGAGTTTTCGACAAAGCGTTGTGCTGGCCCCAGACCAGCATTTCGATCTTGCCGTCATCCGAGCGAAACGTTCGGCCGTCATCGTTATCCGGCGCCGGCTCCATCGTTAGGACGTGTTCCGGGTAGTCGATGGAGAAGCCAAAACGTTCGTTTGTGTAAGTAGCAAATTTATCCTGCGCGAATGCGACCTGAAGCAGAGCGCCGATAAGAACGCAGGCGAAGAATATCTTTCTCATATCAAAATAGTCCGAACCACTGATAATAATTCATCACCTCGCCAAAACCGAACGAGGCAAGATTGGCGATGACGATCGCGATAAAACATCGCGTCCAATCGGCTCCATTCAGTATCTCTCTCCGGCGAAAGGCAAGCCAAAACAAAAGGCACTCAGCGAGCGGAGCAAACGTTTCCGCAACAAAAAGATAGACAGCCCGCGAACGGCCGAAGAATATTGCGGGCAGAACCAGGATGACGATCGGATAAGTGCAAGCAGTCAGCCAAACACCACACGCCAGCTTTTGCTTAAATGTGATCTTCGGTGACAGTCCAAATATCAAGACAACGGTTTCGATCGCGATGGTAAATAGATATCCGAACGGCAGGAAATACCACAGCTCGCTCAAAGGCAGATCTTGCGTTTGAACGAGATCGACATCGTCGAATAAAAGCAGAATATCGTGCATAAAAGGCCGCAGGGCCGATAGATTAACACATCTACCGGCCCCTGCGGGAATGGGTATGAGACTACGATCAGCGATCTTGCGGCGATATGAACACAACCGAGTCGATGTCCGCGAGCGCCGCAATCTTGTCGAGCGAGATTCGCCCGATCACGGCATTTGAGGAGGGCATCTCGGCAAGTACATCTACGCCGAGAGATTTTAGCTGCTCGACGACCGCCGGGTTAACTTCCTTAAGCCGAATGACAAGGTCAGCCTTGCCGTTTCGAACAAATTTCGCTTCGTCCGCCGAGAGCTGCGAGCCGTTCACTTTTAACCGGTCGACAACCGCTCGTACGGCTACGCTGTATTTATTCGGCTTGGTGTCGATGCGGATATTCGAGAGCGAACCCGAGGATGATACCTTTTTATTCACCGCAAAATTGTAGGTGACGACGCCCGTGATCTTAGTGATCTCGTACGGTATCCTTGGCACGGGAAAGCCGGCGTTCCTTGCCGCGGACACGGCCGCCGCTTGAAACGCTTTTGTGCCGGAGACCGCCTTGGCCGCGATCACTTTCCCGGTCGCGTCGAGCGTGACCTCGACATCGACAGAACCGGCCGATCTTGAGTTTAGTGGATACTCAGGTTTCGGCAATTCCGAAGCCTTGATATCGACTGCGTATTCCTGCTTCTTTTCGCCGGTAATGATGTAGCCGGTGTCGTTTCGGCGATAGACCTTGTCCGGCCGGCGCTTCGATTTCGACTCATCCTTTCCGGCGATCGGCCTGTTGATAGCTCGTCCAGTACCGCTGCCGTTCGTGCGTACCGGCCCGTCGGAGACACTCTGATCCATCGGAGACGGTATTTTCTCGGTTTCTTCCTGCCCGAAAACGCTTTCGAATTTCATGCCTTCGGGAAGTTCGACCGGAACCTCGATCCGTCTTGGCTGACCGCCGTCGGTCACTACGCGCTCCTCGACCGCGACAAATGAAGTGAACTGCGTGAGCAGGCCGTATTCGAGCCCGATGTTCGTTATCGCATCTTTGATCTCGGGTTTGGAGTTCGAGTAATCCTGCGAGGTAAGATCGTCGATCCGCGTCCGCGCCCATAGTGTTGCCAGCACGTCGTGGTCGGCATTGGCTTCGGGGAAATTTACCTTGATGTCGCGGGAAACCGGATTGCCCGCCGTTTTGCCCATCAGCTTGATCGTGCCGCTGCCCGGCTGTGTGTAGCGGCCGTGGATTATCACCGGTTTGGCGCTGAACAGATCGTTGATTCGTTTTGGATAAACATCCGCTACCTTCAGATCGCCGAAATCGAGTGAGATATCGGTCAAAAGCGGGCTTTGAACACGTTCCTTGAACCGGCGTGCCGCAGCCGAGCCGTCATCGTTCAGACCAACATATTCAACTTCCCCGCGGCCCTCTTCCGCCATTTTGTCAAGCAGAAAACGATTTACCGAGCTGCCGATTCCGAAACTAAACACCCGCGCATTCGGATGCTTTTGTATCTCGGCGATGATCTCGGCGTCATTGCCGATCTCACCGTCGGTCATAAAACAAACTATGCGAATATGATCTTGGGCGTCCGACGGATCGAGAGCTGTCTTGATCGCCTTCATCATCTCGGTACCACCTCCGCCTTCGCGGGTTGCGAGAAATGCCTGAGCCTTTTTCCGGTTTTCAGGAGTCGCCGGAACCGGTTTTTCAAAAAGCACCGACGTGTCCCCGGCAAAGGTTATCAGGTTAAACGTGTCCTGCGGATTCAATCCGTCGAGCGACATCTTCATCGCTTCCTTCGCTTTTTCGATCGGGAAGCCGTCCATCGAACCCGACGTGTCGAGAACGAAGACGATCTCCTTCGGAGTAATGTCTTCGGCGCGTGGAATGTCGGGCGGCTGGAGGATCAGGGTAAAATATCCTCCTTTTTCATCGCGATGTGTAAGCACGGCATCGTCGATCCGCTTTCCGGCGACATCGTATCGAAGGATAAAGTCCTTGTTCGGGATGGCATTGGCGTTTTTGAGTTTGACGGTGTAGCTATTTACGCTCTGCATGATCGAATCGATCTCGTGCGTTTGCGAGGTCACCGATTGGACCGGCACGCCCGCATCGAGCTTGACCTCGATCGAAATATCGTGGCCCGCACGGTCTTTGGAAATAGGCGGAGTGATCTTAGAGCCGTCCGGCACTTTGTCGCTATCGGAAGCAAAGCCTCCGCCGCTTTTTCCGGTCGCTTGTCCGGGTATATACCGCGGGGCGACAACCATCGGAAAGACAAATTCGTACGCGCCGTCCTCGTATTTCAGAGTTTCGACGTAGCTGATCTCGATCGTTACTTTTTCACCAGGAAGAATATTCGCGACCGACTGAGTGAAAATATTCGGCCGTTCCTGATCGAGCAGGCTGGCGATCTGGCCGTTCGATCTGGCGGCCTCGTAAACTTCGCGGGCCTCCTCGCGCTTCATGATCTTTCCGCGGACCACGCGATCGCCGATATGCATTGTCATATCGTCGACTGCCGCCTTGTCCGAAAGCGGAAAAACATACACTGCCTCGATCTTTTCGCTGAAATTATTTTCGAATTCCTGCGATACCTTGACCCGCGTTAGAAACCCGGATATCTCGGCCTTGACGCTTGTATTTTTGAGCGGACACGAACCTAGGGGTTTGCCGTCCTTGCCGACGGCGTCGAGTTCACCCTGCGTTATCTTTTGCCCGTAGGCGGCCAGTGAAAATAGGACACAGAAGAGAATGGGAAGTACAACTTTTTGCATTGCTTTACCTCAAATGATCGTTTTGATTTACTTTGACGTTCGAGCACAATGCGGGACACATCGGTTCGAAATTTCGTTACATCAGTCGAACGGGGCAGAGAAGCAAAACTTGCAGACAAGGATCTAAAGCATCTTTATAAGAAATGGAAACTCGGCGAGAACATGCGCCATGGCGAAGGCAAAATAGAGATCGCGCGTGGTCGTGTAATCGAGAGCAAAGCCGCCCCAAAGGACAGCGACGATCAAACTGCCGAGGCAAAGAGTTGCAATAACAAGCCTTGGAAATCCGCTCTTGTTATAGAAGAGCGGCATATCGCGAAGCCTCCAGGGAATGGCTCGGAAGTCGACGAGCGGTATCAGCAGTATCCAGACCGCGTAATGAATTGTCTCGAGAAATACGTGCGTAGCAACAAGCAGGCGGCTCGAAATTCCAGGAAGGATCTGACTTCCAGCGTGCTGCGTAATACGCCAGAAAAGAGCGGTGTCTTCGGGCAAATTCGGTTGATTAGCGAGCGTCGCCCACAGTATCAGTAGAAAGACAGGGATCGATGCGAGACAAAGATGATAGGCGTGCAGCCATTCGGGTTTTGTTCGCCGGATCTGCCTGTCTAAAAACCACATCGCGATGAACGGGTGCAAATAAACGAGCGAAAGGCTCCAGTAAAGTGGCACCATCCACGCGAGTGCGGCCAGCAGAAACGCCGTAGGAAATGCCCACGACCAATCGCTTTTCGGCCGCTGTTTTCCGCGTAGATAAAATAGCAGTCCGATCCAGAGAACTAGCGCGGTATTCCAGCTTGCCGTCAAAGCTCCCCGGCTATCGAGGCTCCATAGCCAGTTTCCGTTTAAAAAATAAAGGGAGAAGTACGCCGCGGCGAGTACGATCACGCCGCCGATCCCGACTGAATAATACGTTCGCGACCGGCCCCAACTCAGCGGCATCCGCGCCGCAAAATAGCGCAACTCCATGAAATTATGGATGCCAGCGAAAAGAAAGATAGTGGCGATAGACATCTGCAACGGAAAGCTGCCGACACCTACGGCAAGCAAAGCGCACACCGTCACGAACGCCGCAAAGAAAATCTGTGCGGTCGAAACGGCTGGTGCTCGCCTGATTTCCTGCATCTATTTGTTTCTATTCGTCGCCGCTCGGCGAGGGTTTCGGGTCGGGCACGATCAGTTCGACCGACTCCGAATCGGTGCTGGTTTCGAGCTTTATGCGCCCGGAGCCAAAACCATACATATGCACGGCGGGCGTGAACATTTTCCCGGTAATGCTGCGGGCTTCGGCCGGCGGTCCGGCGTTGGCCAGGACAAATGTCGCGGCCGAACCAGCACAAGCCAGGATCGTGACGATAGCCAGTGCTTTGCCGGTCTTTGACGCATTCTTACCAGAGCGTGCGAACCAGATCCCGCCGAATACAAGCGCAAGGCTCAGAAAACCGCCGCTGACGACCGTTTGTGTTCTGCTGATGCCAGTCGTGACGGCCGCCGTGTCCGGTTCGGAGCCATCCATTTCGTCGAGCTGGGCCCGAAGCTGTCGGATCTGGCTCTTGGGAATTTTGAGGACCGCATCCTTTGCCTGGTGGTCGAGGCGGATCATCAGCGTGGAATCGATCGTCTTCTTACTGGCGTCTTTTGGCGACGGCTGCGGGCGCGGTATATCTGCCGGAGCGACGATCGACAGGATCAGCAGCATGGCCATTAGTGAAATAGCTCGTTTCATCTTCTTATCTCCTCGTTATTCAGCTTGGAATTTCGTCGTGAATTATAACAGCAAAACCCTGAGTTCAGAACGCATCGCCTTGGTGTTTTTTGCAACGCGGCCGTCGGCCGATTTACGTCTAACTAGCTTTGCGATAAACTCTGCTTTCGGCAACTATTCACAAATTTATGCGAGATCAACTTAAACGTTTTATTGAAAAGATGGAGGTAAACTCCATTGCCATCATCCCCGCCGCTCATGAGGCGACCCGCAGTTACGACACGGAATTCCGTTTTCGGCAGGACTCCGATTTTTGGTATCTGACCGGATTTCCCGAACCGGACGCGGTCGCTGTGATCGAGCCGGACACGAAAAAGCCGTTTACGATGTATGTCCGCCCGCGTGATTTCGAGATGGAAACGTGGTTCGGCCGGCGAGAAGGTGTCGATGGGGCGGTGAAAAATTACGCCGCTGGCAAGGCGTTCCCGATCGATAAATTTGCGGCCGACCTCGGCAAACTGCTCGACGGCCACGACACGCTCTATTACCGATTCGGCGTCGATGAAAAACTCGATCAGGTAATTCTCAAATACCTTTCGGGCCAGCGCCAGCGGCGTTTGAAGACAGCCTATCCGCCTCACACGATTATTGATCCGACAATGATCACGAGTGAAATGCGGCTAAGAAAGGCGCCTGAGGAGGTCGATATGATGCAAAAGGCGGCAACGATCTCGGCCGAAGCTCACATACTCGCGATGAAAAAGACCAAGCCTGGCATGAACGAATTCCAGGTGGAATCGCTGATCGAGGCATATTTTCGCGATAACGGCGCAAGCGGCGTTGCATATAATTCGATCGTCGGCGGCGGCGATAATGCAACCATCCTGCATTACGTCGAAAACAATCGGGCGTTAAAGGACGGCGATCTGATCCTGATCGATGCGGGTGCCGAATATCGGGGCTATGCCGCTGACATAACGCGAACGTTTCCGGTTAACGGGAAATTTTCGAAACCGCAGCGGGAGGTTTATGATGTCGTGCTCGACGTTCAGGAAAAATGTACGGAATTTACGGTAACCGGAAACACCGTGAAGGCTCGGCAGGAATACTCGATCGAACTGCTTACGGAAGGGATGAAAAAGCTCGGCTTGCTAAAAGGAAGTACGAAGGACCTGATAAAGAAAAAGTCGTACATGAAATACTACATGCACGGCGTCGGCCATTATCTTGGCCTCGACGTCCATGATGCGGGAAGGTACTTCACAGACCAGCGTGCGAAAAATTCAAAGCCGTTCGCTCCCGGGATGGTGCTGACTGTCGAGCCCGGGCTTTATATTCCGCCTGACGATAAAACCGCTCCGGCAAAATATCGGGGCATTGGGATCAGGATCGAGGACGACGTGCTCGTTACAAAAGAAGGTAACCGAAACCTGACGGCCAAGGTGCCGAAGGACC